>PLEM01000224.1 GCA_003137035.1 Bryobacterales bacterium
GCCTGCCCCACAAATGTAGAAAACCCAGGGGCAGGCCTTCAGCCTGCGCTCCCGTCAGCGGACGGCGGCCAGGGCGCGCTCGAAGGCGGGGAGGCTGCGCTCGATGGTCTCGCGCGGCACGGTGAGGGCCAGGCGCATGTAGCCACCGCGCCCGAAACCGGAACCGGGCACCGCCAGAATCCCCTCTTTCACGAGCAGGCGGATGAAGGCCATGTCGTCGGGAATCGGAGTTCTGGGGAAGATGTAGAACGCCCCCGCCGGCTTCGGCGCCACGTAACCCATACGCTCGAGCGCCTCGCAGAACAGGTCGCGCTTGGCCTGGTAAGCCTCCGCGCCGATGGTGGCTTCGCCGGCCTCGGCCACCACGCGCTGCCAGATCGCCGTCGCGTTGACGAAGCCCAGAATGCGGTTGGCGAAGGTGCACGCGTCGAAGAACTCGCGCCACTCCGCCACGCGCGGCGAAATCGCGAGATACCCGATGCGCTCCCCCGCGATGGCCATCACTTTGGACCACGAATCGCAGACCAGCGTCCGGGGGATGATCGCGGCCGGCGTCGGCGCCTGGCGACCGTCGAAGACCAGCCCGCGATACGGCTCGTCGCTGAGCACGGTCACATCCGGGTGGCCGGCCAGCAGGGCGCCGAGCCCGGCAAGCGTCCGTTCGGAATACACTGCCCCGGTGGGATTATTCGGAGAGTTCAGGACCAGCGCCTTGGTGCGCGGGGTGATGGCGGCGGCGATGCGCTCCAGGTCGGGTTGGAACGCATCGTCGGTTTCGACGGGCACCATGCGTCCGCCGTGGTTCTCGATATAGAACCGGTATTCCGGGAAGTAGGGGACTAGAACGATGACCTCGTCGCCGGGATCGAGCATGGCCTTGAACGCCACGTTCATGGCTCCCGCCGAGCCACAGGTCATGAGCACGTGTGCGGCGGTATAGGGCAGGCCGGTGCGCGCCCGCAACCGCTCCGCGACAGCCTCGCGCGCGGAAGGGAAACCCGCGTTGGGCATGTAGCGGTGGCAGTGCCCCTCCCCGGCGCCCGCGGCCCGGCCGAGAGCCGCCAGCACGAGCTCCGGCGGCTCCACTTCCGGGTTGCCGAGCGTGAAATCGAATACCCGGTCCGCCCCGCGCTCGGCGCGCAGACGGGCTCCTTCCTCGAACATGCGGCGAATCCAGGAGGCCCCGTCGAGTTGGCTCGTGACGGTTCTGGAGACGCTCATTTCGGGATGCGCTGGTACACCTCGACGCTCCCCACCACGTTGATGCCGGACTTCTGCAACAGCTCGATGGCGCGGTCCGGGTCGTTGAAGCGGAAGATCATGACGGCCTGATCGGCACGGCCGGAGGTGAACGCGTACATGTACTCGATGTTCAGACCCGCCGGGCTCAGCAGCTCCAGCAGGCCGGCCAGGCCGCCGGGCCGGTCCGGAACCTCCACGGCCACCACTTCGGTCACGTTGGTCACGTAGCCGGCGTCGTGGAGCGCCTTGGCGCCCGCCTCCCAGTCGGAGAGGATCAGGCGCAGGATGCCGAAGCGCTGCGTATCGGCCAGCGTCAGGGTCCGTATGTCGATGCCGGCGCGCGCCAGGATGCGGCAGGGTTCCACGATCTGGCCCGGCTGGTTTTCGAGGAACAGCGACAACTGATGAATTTTCATGGCTTACTCCTCTACGTTTCTGCGGTCTATCACCCGCTTGGCTTTGCCTTCGCTGCGCGCGATCGTGTGCGGCATCACCAGCCGCACGGCGACGCGCAAACCGACAGTCCGCTCGATGGCGTACACGAGCTTCTGATTCATTTCCTCCAGCGCGCCCACCGTATCGCCGAAGATCTCGGGGGTGACCTCGACCTGGACCTCCATCTGATCGAGGCCCTTTTCTCGGGTGAGGATGATCTGGTAGTGGGGCATCGTGCCTTCGACGTCGAGCAGGGCGCTCTCCACTTGTGAGGGGAATACGTTGATGCCCCGGATGATCATCATGTCGTCGCTGCGGCGGCCCACCCGCCGAATGCGGCGCAGCGTGCGCCCGCACGGGCACTCGCCCGGCACGAAGGCCGTGATGTCGCGGGTGCGGTAGCGGATCATGGGCATCGCCATCTTGCTCAGCGTGGTCAGCACCAGCTCGCCCTCGACGCCCTCCGCCACCGGCTCCTGGGTGAGCGGGTCGACGATCTCGGGGTAGAAGTGATCCTCGAAAACGTGCAGCCCGGTGCGCCAGGGGCACTCGCTGCCCACGCCCGGACCGGTGATTTCCGAAAGGCCATAGATGTCGAATGCCTGGATGCCGGTATCGCTCTCCATATGGCGCCGCATCGACTCGCTCCAGGGCTCGGCGCCGAAGACGCCTACGCGCAGGGACAGGTCGCGCATGCGAAAACCCAACTGCTCGGCGCGGTCCGCCAGGTGCGTGAAGTAGCTGGGCGTCGAGCAGAACACCGTGACCTTGAAATCCCGCATGATCATGAGCTGCCGGTCGGTGTTCCCTCCCGAGATGGGGATCACGGTGGCGCCCAGGGCCTCGGCCCCATAATGCGCCCCCAGCCCGCCGGTGAATAGCCCGTATCCGTACGCGTTCTGGACGATGTCGCCGTGGGTGACGCCGCAGGAGGCCAGGGTGCGCAGCATGACGCTGGTCCACACGTCCACGTCCGCCTTGGTGTAGGCCACCACGATGGGCTTGCCCGTGGTTCCGCTGGAAACGTGCAGCCGCACGATCTCGCTCATGGGGCTGGCGAACAGCCCGAACGGATACGTGTCGCGCAGATCCGTCTTGACGGTGAAGGGCAGGCGCGCAATGTCTTCGAGCGCGCGGACGTCTCCCGGCGCCATGCCGCGCTCGTCCATGCGGTTGCGAAACAGGGGCACATGCTCCCAGGCGCGCTGCACCACCGCTTGCAGGCGGGCCAGTTGCAGTTCCTTCAAGTGGCGCGCGGGCACGAAGTCGGGCGCGCTGGCCGGATGGTACCGGGCCGCAATTGCTTCCGAGACTCCTATCATTCCATCACCTCCGTATGGGCGGCCTGGCGCCCCAGGGCGAACGCCGCCAGGTTGGCATCCAGAAACCGTTCGGGCACGTTGGCGCGGACGGCCTCCAACCAGCGCTCCTCGGGGATCTCGACGAAGGTGCTGAGGAGCCCGAGCAACGCCACGTTCAGGGTCTTTTTGTTGGCGAGCGCGCGCTGATCCACGCTCGCCGGCGCGATCAGGACGCCGCCCGCGCGCAACTGCCAGCGGTTCACCTCGACCTGATCCGGCGCAATCACTACCAGAAAATCCGCTTCGCCCGGCGGCACCATGGGGCTGTGCACCAGCCGGCCGAAGCGCACATCGCTCGAGACCGAGCCGCCGCGCTGACTCATCCCGTGGATTTCGCTCTTCTTCACGTCGAATCCGGACCGGAAGGCGGCGTCGGCGGCGATATCGGAGGCCTTCAGCACGCCCTGGCCGCCGAGCCCGGCAAACACGATATTGACTTGTGCTCCGCCGCTGGTCATGAACTCACTCTACCGGGCAGACCGCGCGGTCCGCCTTCTCCATTTCCTTGATTCTTCCAGTGGCGAGCAGGCACGTGCGGCGCGCCACGATCACCGAGATTTCGCGCCGCTTCAGGCACTCCGCCACCAGTTCCTCGAATGCCCGCGGGTTCAGAGTCGGGTCCACCACGTGCACGCTGGGGACGCCGAGTGAGCGCGCCAAGTCCTCGAAAACGAGTTTGCCGGTGCGCTGGTGATTCAGGGTCCTGCCCGTGCCCGGGTGCTCCTGCATGCCGGTCATCGCCGTGGTGCCGTTGTCCAGGATGATAAGCAGGTGGCCGGTGGAAGGCGGATTGTAGATCGCCTCGACCAGGCCGGTTATCCCGCTATGCACGAAGGTGCCGTCGCCGATGACGCTCACCACCCGCCGGGCCTGGTCTTCCGGAAGCGCGTGCCGCAACCCCAGCCCCATGCCGATGGCGGCGCCCATGCACACCACCGTATCGAGCGCCTCGAAGGGCGCCAGCGCGCCCAGCGAATAGCAGCCGATGTCGCCAGCCACGATGCAGTCCAGGTTCTTGAGCGCCTGGAACACGCTGCGGTGCGGGCAGCCCGCGCACAACTCGGGCGGTTTTCCGGGAGGCGGAGCCGCTTCGGGCGAGACGTCGCCCTCCAGTATCCGCCGCACCCGGCTCACGTTCAACTCGCCGAAACGGTACATCTCGGGCTTGCCCTCGACCGCGATGCCAGCCGCGCGGAGGGCCTCCACCAGCCACGGGTCGCCTTCCTCGATCACCACGCAGCGCTGCACGCTGCGGGCAAAAGCGGCCACCGCCTGGAGCGGCAGCGGGTAGGTCATGCCCAGCTTCAGCATGGCGGCGTGCGGAGCGGCCTCGCGGGCATGCACGGCCGCAATCCCCGAGGAGACGATGCCCAAAGAACGCTCTCCTTCGAGTTCCCGGTTCGGTCCGGATGCCTCGTTCCACTGCGCGATTTCGGCGAGTTTCGCGCGCAGCCTGCGGTGCGCGGGCCGTGCGTTGGAGGGGATCATCACTCGCAGGCGGATGTTCTTGGAATAAGAGACGGGTGGCGGCTCGGGCGCCTGCGCCGGCCGTGGCCGCAACACGCTCTTGGAGTGGCACACGCGCGTGGTGAGGCGCAGCATCACCGGCAACTTCCAGCGTTCCGAGATCTCGATCGCCTGGAAGGTGAAATCGTAGGCCTCCTGGGAATCGGATGGCTCGAACATCGGGATGCCCGCGGCCACGGCGTAGTGGCGGTTGTCCTGCTCGTTCTGGCTCGAGGCCATGCCCGGGTCGTCCGCCGAAACCACCACCAGCGCTCCGGAAACGCCGGTGTAGGCCGCGGTGAACAGCGGGTCGGCCGCCACATTCAACCCCACGTGCTTCATGGTAACCAGCGCTCGCGCGTTGGCGAAGGCCGCGCCGATGGCCACTTCGAGCGCCACCTTCTCGTTGGGCGCCCACTGCGCGCGGCCCCCGAGTTCCGAGAACGCCTCCAGGATCTCCGTGGAGGGCGTTCCGGGGTAACCCGTGCCGAGCGCGACGCCGGCGTGCCGCGCCGCCAGCGCCACCGCCTCGTCCCCGCTCGCTAGAATCGTGTCGTCCGCGCGCAACCAATCCCCCGCATTCCATCTCCCGCCCCGGACACTTGGAGCATCTGGAATGCGGGTAACCGACGATTCTATCCCGTGGTGGAAGACAAATCAAGCGCGGTGGTGTATACTGCCTTGAGGCGTTCGAGACCTACCGGTCCGAAAGACCTTTTTTTCCGGCGCCGGACCAACCACTTCCGCCGCAGGTAAGTCGGAGTGAGTTATGCACCAGCGTATCTTAGTCAGTCTCTTCCTGCTTGCGGCGTTTGCCCGCGCTCAGGATTCCAAGACCGAACGCACCATCGACTTTGGCTTCGAACAGCGCGTCCGCAACGAGGATTGGAACAACATCCTCGACTACAGCGACGCCACCGACGACCAGCGAACTCAGGTGCGCTACCGGACCCGCGTGTGGCTCAAGGCGCCGCTCGGCGACAACATCGACGTCAACGTCGGCCTCAACCAGGAGACCAACACCTGGCAATACCCCGCAAAGAACAACCACCTCGACGAGGTGGTGTTCGAAACCGCCAACATAAATATCAAAAAGCTTTTCGTCAAAGGTCTTTCGCTGACCATCGGCCGGCAGAACATCATGAAGGGCGAGGGCTTCGTGCTGTTCGAGGGAAACCCCGGCGACGGCTCCCGCAGCACTTACTTCAATGCGGTAGACCTGGCGTACTCCTGGAAGAAATCCAAACTGGAGTTGCTCGGGATCATGAATCCGAAGCGCGACCGCATGTTGCCCCGGTTCAACGATCAGCACAAGATCCTCCAGGATTGGGATATGAGCTCCCTGGGCTGGTACTACACGGACAACAACAACAAGGCGATGCCGTGGGAAGCCTACTACCTCTACACCAAGGAGGTGCACGACTACCTGGCGCCCTCCAACTACCAGTTCCAGCCCGACCGGCACATCAGCATGCTCGGCGGCCGCCTGGTGCGCAAGCTTCCCCAGGGTTGGAGCGCCACGGGCGAGTACGCTCTCGAGTGGGGCGCCCAGCACCCGGACGTCGCCATCAGGGCCTGGGGCGGGTACGGTTACCTGAAGAAGCAGTTCAAGCACTCCTGGAAGCCCTATGTGTTGGGCGGATACTGGGCCATGTCGGGCGACAACCCCAACACCAAGAACCGGATCGAGGGATGGGACCCGCTCTACGGCCGCTGGCCCAAGTGGAGCGAGCTGTACATCTACAGCCAGGTCAAGGAACTGGGCGTGGCCTACTGGACCAACATGGGCATGTGGCAGGCCGAGACCGGCTTCTCCCCGCACAAGATGATCTCGGCACGGTTCACTTACTACCACATGGGTGCGTTCCAGCCATTCACCCTCGGCAGCGCCAAGATCTTCGGCAAGGGCACCGACCGGGGCGACAACCTTCAGGCAAGGGTGGACTTCGTGCCCAACAAGAGCTGGAAGGCCCACGTCCTGTACGAGACCCAGCGGTCCGGCGATTTCTACACCGCCCAGAAACCCGGGTTCTTCCTGCGTTTCGAGGTCTCCTATCTGCTCAAGGTGTCGGTCAAGGAGAGTCAACTCCGGAACATGCTCGGGGGGGCGAGTTCCAACTAGCGCCTCCCCTCCTGCCAGGCGCATTGACGCGCGCCTCGGCGACGGCGTAGACTGCATAGACGATTCACACGGAGGCCACGGTGGATGCTCTCACGCAGTTGTTGCCGCCGGAAGGCATGAAGATCCTCCTCGTCCTGTTCCTGTCCTTTCTGGTCGGACTGGAACGGGAGGAGCACAAGGCCGATCGTGGCTACTCCTTCGGCGGCGTGCGCACTTTTCCCCTGATCGGGCTGATCGGCTACGTCATGGCTTTTTTGTCGCGGGACCAGATGCTGCCGCTGGCGCTGGGCTTCGTCGCGGTCGCCGGTTTCCTGATCGTCGCCTACTACCATAAGCTGGCCGGTTCGGCGGCCTCCGGCGTCACAACCGAGATGGCCGGCCTGGCCATCTACCTGGTGGGCGCCCTGGTCTATCGCGAGCAGTTCTGGATCGCCACCACCGTGAGCGTCGCCAGCATGTTGTTGCTGGAGTTGAAGGGGTTCCTGGAAAGCCTGACGACCAAGATGGCGCCGGGGGAGATCCTGACGTTCACCAAGTTCCTCGTGCTCACCGCCGTCATCCTGCCGGTATTGCCAAACCAGGAGTTTGGACCTTTTCACATCAACCCCTTCAAGACCTGGCTGGTGGTGGTGGCGGTGAGCACGGTCTCCTATGGCAGCTACGTCATCAACCGGCTGACCAAAGGACGGGGCGGCATCATTTTCGCGGCGATTCTCGGCGGCGCCTATTCCTCCACCGTCACCACCGTGGTGATGTCGAGAAGAGCGGCGCGCGAGCGCCACCCCCACCTATTCTCGGGTGGGACCCTGGTCGCCTGCGGGATGATGTACCTGCGGCTGACCGTGCTCCTGGCGCTGTTCAATCGGGGCCTTCTGGTCATGCTGGGTCCGTCGTTCCTGGTGCTGGGCGGCCTGGCTGTCGCGGCCGGCTGGCTCTGGTCCCGCCGGCCCGATGCGAGCGTCCAGGAGGTCAAGCGGGAGTATGTGCCGGGGAATCCACTCGAAATTCGCGCGGCCGCTTTCTTCGCGCTTCTGTTTCTAGCGATGTTGACCGCGACTCACCTGGTCGCCGCCCACCTGGGCAGCGCCGGGGTGTATTCCCTGGCGGCGGCCATGGGACTGGCAGACGTGGATCCGTTCATCATGGGCATGACTCAGTCCGCCGGCTCATCCACTACCCTGGCGGTGGCCTCCGCGGCGGTAGCCATCGCCGCGGCCTGCAACAACATCGCGAAGGGAGCCTACGCCTACTTCCTGGCGGACCGCAAGACAGGCATTCAGAGCTTATGCCTGCTGCTGAGCCTGGCGGCTCTGGGCTTCGTGCCGCTGCTGTGGCTGCTGAGGTAACTACGCCCTGCGCCGGCGGCCCAGATACAGGCCGGCAAGCCCGAGTCCCAGAAGCGTAAGGGTAGCGGGCTCGGGGATGGCTCCCAGGGGATCCCCCTGGATGGTGAAGGCTGTGTCGCCATCGTGGGAATACAGGTAATTCCCGTCGGGCTGCCCCTGCTCCCATCCCGGCAGCCCGTTGCCGTCCGAGGCCCCGCGCGATGTTGCGTAGCCGGTGCTTGAGAGGACATTCTGAATGCCCAGCCAGTAATGCGTCCCGGCGTCAAGGGTGACTCCGCCGATTCCGCCGAAGGTGAACAAATAGTCGCCCTCGTGGGAGCCGGAGTCGAGCGTGATGGTCGCTATGTCCCCGCTGCCGCTGTAGGCCAGCGTCCCTCCATTAAACGGGTCCCCATTGTACAACCACCAATTCGTGGAAACGTAGCCGCCGGGCCCGCCCATCCAGAAGAAGTCGTTATAGGTGAAGCCGGTCATCGTCGCAGAGCTTCCCAGGGTGAAGTCATCGTAGATGACCCAGCCCGTCCCATCGCCCAGACACACGTCGGCATAAGAATCGCAACTGACGGTGTTTCCCGCAACGGCGCCGTTGTCAAAGAGCAAGCCGGCATCCGCTCTGGGGCTGAAAGCCAGAAGCAGCGGAACCGCCGCTCCCAGGCAACCCACGAACCGCACCACATCACTGGCCTTCCAGGATCTCACGACAGAACCCTCCCTCTCCTGCGCACAATGGGTGATTACTTGCGCCCTCAGGCGCAACAGCCGTTATACAGTGGGAGCTGGCGTATTCGATCAGTTCCGCATGGAAAAGGAGTACCGGTACCACCGCCACCCAGACAAGGCCAACCTCTTCCGTGCAACCACTCAGAGCCGGACGGAGAGGAACTCGCCGACCCGCTCCACCGCTTCCATCAGGTTGGCGTAGGAGTTGGCGTAGCTGAGGCGGAGGTAGCCGTCGCCGTAAGCGCCGAAAGAGCCGCCGTTCAGGCAGGCTACTCCGGCCTCCTGAAGCAGGCGGTCCGCCAGTTCCCTGGAGCCGATGCCAGTCCCCTGAACGTTCGGGAACGCATAGAACGCTCCGCCCGGCAGCGCGCAACGGAACCCCGGGATCTGGTTCAGCCCGTTGCAGAACGCGTCGCGGCGGCGGCGGAACTCGGCCACCATTTCCTCCACCGCGTCCTGCGGGCCGGTGAGGGCTGCGAGCGCCGCCCGTTGCGTGAAACTCGCGGTGCAGGAGGTGGAGTTCACCATCAGTTGGTTGACCGCCTGCACGAGCCATTCCGGCATCACGCCGTAGCCGATGCGCCAGCCGGTCATCGCGTAAGTCTTCGAGAACCCGTCCAGGATGATGGTCTTCTCCAGCATTCCCGGCAGGCTCGCGATCGAGACCGGCGGATCCCCGTAGACGATGCGCGAGTAAATCTCGTCGGAGAGCACCAGCAGGTCGCGTTCCCGCACCATCTCCGCGATGGCGCGAATGTCTTCGGCCGGGATGACGCCCCCGGTCGGATTTTGGGGCGAATTGAGAATCAGCAGCTTGGTTCGGTGGTTGAGCTTCTGGCGCAGCAGGTCCAGGTCGAAACTGAACCCGCGCTCTTCCACCAGCGGCATCGGCACCGGCACGGCGCCCAGGAACCGGATCATGGATTCGTAGATCGGGAAGCCCGGATTGGGGTAAATCACTTCGTCGCCGGGCTCCAGCACCGCCATCAAAGGGAAAAAGATGATGGGCTTGCCTCCAGGCGCCACCGCCACGCGCTCGGGCCCCACCCGCACGCCGCGCGTCCGCGAAATATAGGATGCCACCGCCTCGCGCAGGTCCGGATAGCCCTGAGTGGGGCCGTAATGCGTCCAGCCTTCGTCCAGCGCCCGGTGGGCGGCCTCGACGATGTGCCGCGGCGTCGCAAAATCCGGCTCCCCGATTTCCAGGTGAATGATCCGGCGACCCTCCGCTTCGAGCCGGCGCGCCTGAACCAGAACGTCAAAGGCGGTTTCCCCGCCGATCCTGCTCATTCGTTCAGCGAGTTTCATGGGGGACCCTGCTGAAGTACGGGACTCCGTCGCGGGACTCGACCAATTCCACCGGGTCTCCGATCGCCACCCTTTCGCCGAGGATTCGGCCGGTGACGCGGCTGCCGTCGTCCCGAACGACGATGGCGATCTGGTAAGGAGCGTCCTTCAGAAACGCTTCGGGCGCCGAATGCACCACGGTTTCCGTGTAGACTTTCATGTTGCCCTCAACACCGTCACCACCGCGGTCGCGCCCGAGCCGCCCAGGTTTTGGGCCAGTCCCAGCGAGTGCCGCGGCAACTGCAACTCGCCCGCCTCTCCGCGAATCTGCGCCACCACGTCGCAGATCTGCGCCACGCCGGTCGCGCCCACCGGATGGCCCTTGGCCTTCAGGCCGCCGCTTGCGTTCACCGGTTTTGGCCCGGTGAGCGCAGTGCATCCGGCCGAGGAGTATGGCCCGCCCTCTCCGGGCTTCACGAAGCCCAGGTCCTCGAGCGCGATGATCTCGGCGATGGTGAAACAATCGTGCAATTCGGCGAACTCGATATCGGCGGGGCCGGCGCCGGCCATCCGGTAGGCCTTTTCGGCGGCCCGCTTCACCGCCGGAAAGGTCGTGATGTCCTCTTTCTCGTCCAGGGCCACGCAGTCGGAGGTCTGTGCGATGCCCGCCACAATCACTGGCCGCGCCGTGAATTCGGAGGCGAGCCCGGCGGGCGCCAGCAGCACCGCTGCCGCGCCGTCGCTGATCAGGGAGCAATCGTAAACCGTCAGCGGCTCCGCGACCGGCTTGCCGGCCAGAGCCTGCGCCAGGGTGATGACTTTGCGCATGTGTGCGTAAGGGCTCTTGGCTCCGTTGGCGTGGTTCTTCACGGCCACCGCCGCCAGGTCCTCCCGCCGCGTGCCGTACTGATACATATGCCGGCGCGCGATCATCGCGAACAGCGAGGGGAAGGTGGCGCCGGCCTTCATCTCCCCGGCGAGGTCGCCCGCCCCGGCGAGGATCTCGGCCACGCGCGGCGTTGTTTGCGAGGTCATCTTCTCGACACCGATCACCAGCACCAGGTCGTACAGTCCCGCGGCAACGCTCGAAAACGCATGAAAGAAAGCCGATCCACCCGAGGCGCAGGCCGCCTCGACGCGCGTAGCCGGCACGCCCGTGACGCCGAGCGCCGAACCCACGTAGGGCGCCAGGTGGTTCTGCCCCGTGAACGAAGGCCCGGCAAAATTCCCCAGAAAGAAGGCTTCCACCCGGGAGGAAGCAACCTGGGCGTTCTCGAGGCAGGCACGGCCCGCTTCCACGGCCAGCGATCGCAGGGTCCGGTCCGGAAACGCCCCAAACTGAGTCTTGCCAGTCCCAATCACGGCAACTGGTCTCATATACTCAGAATAGCGCCGCTCGGTCGCGGATGGTATGGTTACCCGGGGCTACCACGATCCTGTTCCACGTTCCGACGCTTCCGTACGTCATCTTGTTGTAGGCGTATGGCTACCGTTCCAGTGTGGATTATGAGCGAAACCGTAGAGCCGATCCTCACAGACACGCTCGAATGGCAGAACCGCTTTATTTCCGACAACATGCGGCGCATCTTCCTGCTGATTTACCGCATGTTGGGCAACGTGGCCGACGCCCAGGATCTGACCCAGGAGGTCTTCATCAAGGCCTTGCAGCGGCAGGACCAGCTCAAGGACGCCGACAAAGCCGCCCACTGGCTTTCGCGCATCGCCACCAACACCGCCATCGATCACATGCGCCGCAACGGCCGCGTCAGCTTTTGCGAACTCGACAGCCTGCCCGAGCCGGTCTCCAGTTCCCCCGCGGAGAGTCCCGAGCAGGTTCTGCTGCGGGCGGAGCGCCAGGCAGTGCTGGAAGACGGCTTGCAGATGCTCACCGCGCGTGAGCGCGCCGCCTTACTGCTCCGCGACGTCGAGGGGCTGCCGGCCGAAGAGGTGGCCCGCCACCTCAACTGTTCCAAGGCGACCGTGCGCTCGCACATCGCCAACGCTCGGGTGAAGTTTCGCCGGTACTTGAGCAGGAGGAAGCCGTGACCCACCCCAACGAAGCCCGGCTCGCTCTTTATGCCGGAGGAGAACTGGGCCTGCTGTCGCACCTTCGGATGGCACTCCACCTGCGCGGCTGCGCCCGCTGCAACCAGCATGTGGAGCAGTTGCGCGGCATTCGCGAATGGATGCGCGCGCAGGACGATGAGATGCCCGCCGAGGTCCACTGGAATTCGCTCGCCGCGGAGATGAAGGCCAATGTGCGCCTCGGTCTGGCGGCCGGCCGTTGCGTCAGCGTCCCCCAACCGGGCCCTGAGCCGCCTCGCTTCCGATGGCCCGCCCCCGCCATGGCGCTGCCCGTGTTGTTGGTGGTGATTGCCGGATGGATCATGCAGAGCATGCATCCGCCGCTTCAGTCCGCGCCGCCGGAGTTCGTTGTCGAGGCCAGCGCCTCGGGAATCGGAGTCGAAAGGGACGGCCGGGGCTTCACGCTGCTCCAGCCGCGCAACGAAAACGTCGTGTTTTCCGTGAGAGGAGAGGTCGCCGGAGCCCGCTACGTGGATGCGGAAACAGGCCAGGTGACCATCAGCCATGTCTACGCGCAATAGATGCGGCGCAATTCTTCTGGGCGGTGTCCTGGCCGCCTGGGCCCAACAGGCGCCTCCCTCGCTCAAGGTGGATTTCCCCGCCGATTCGCCCGTGGCGCTGCTCTCGGTGGGCTCCGGCGAGTCGCGCACCGAGGCTCGCGGCGGCGCGCTGGTGCTGGATCTGCACGCCGCGCTCACCCTGCGCAACGCCGGCCAGCGGCGCATCCGCGGCGTCATGCTGCTGGTTCAGGCCCAGGAATTCACGCCGGGCGGAAAGGGCTCGGTCGCCGTTCCCAGTCTCGACGTACGGCCCGGCGAGACTTTCCCGATACGCATCGACCTGCGCTTGCTGCGGCCGCTCCTGGTGGGCGGCGGACCGCTCGCCGGAGTTTCGCTCGATGGCGTGCTGTTCGACGACCTCTCGTTCTACGGCCCGGACCGGCTGAACTCCCGCCGCTCGATGACCGTTTGGGAACTCGAGGCGCGCCGCGACCGCCGCTATTTCAAGTCCGTGCTGGAAGCGCGTGGCCCCGAGGGACTGCGCCAGGAGATCGTGGACAGCCTCGACCGGATGGCCTCGCGCCTGGACGTGCAAGTGGTGCGCCGCGGGCGCGCCACCGCGCTGGCCGCCCAGGAGCGCGAAGTCAAGTTCGCGTTCCTCCCATTCCCCGATTCGCCGATCGAGCCGGTCGGCGGCATGGCGCAGGTTACCGGCAGCGAAGCCCGCGCGCCCCACGTCGAGGTGCTCAACCGCTCCAGCCGCGCCATCCGCTATTTCGAAATCGGCTGGCTGGTTCGGGACCGGGACGGCCACCAGTTCCTGGCCGGCACCGTGCCCGCCTCAAGCTCCGGTCTGAAACTCGCTCCCGGCGCGAAGAGCGAGGTCTCCGAGGACGTCGCACTCAAGTTCTCGCGAGGGACGGGGCAGTCCGTGGCGATCGATGGCATGACGGGTTTCGTCAGCCAGGTCGAGTTCGCCGACGGAAACTTCTGGATCCCCGCTCGCACCGCGCTCGCGCCCTCGCCCGAGGAACAGCGCCTGGCCGACCTCTATCGCCGGCGCGGCCTCGCTGCCCTGACTAACGAGTTGAAGAGGCTCCAATAGCCATGACGGCCCTTGGCACGAAGGCCATCGGACGCGCTCCGGAGCGCCTGACGCTAAACCAGGCCATCGATCTCGCAGGCCAGTTCGTCGCGTTGGAGCTTTACTCGCCCGCCACCACTCCGCTGCGCGTGATCGAAGCCATCGGCGAATCTCCCGAAGACTGCATCCGCCAGTTGGCCGAGCGCGGTCTCGACCCGCGCCACTACGAATTCACGCGCCTCAAGCCGCCCTTCTGAAGCCGCCAAATCGTGTTAGACTGAAGTGGTTCGGGGCGTGGCTCAGCCTGGCTAGAGCGCCTGGTTCGGGACCAGGAGGTCGGTGGTTCGAATCCACTCGCCCCGACCAATCCTCTTAAACTCCCGCTCACCGCTCCGGCAGGGAACCCCCGGCAAGCCGGCAGGCTTCCACCTGGCACGCCGGCGCCAGAGTGTATGCCCCACTCGCCAGAAACCACAGGTACCAGGTAGTGGCGGTCAGCGGCACCGGGAGCGGGCTGTGCCCCGAGAGCCACACCGCGATGTCGCCCACGAACGTCAGAAAGATCCCCGCCGTGAACGCGCCCCAGCATCGGGCGATCAACCCGCGGCCCATCTTGAGAGCCGCGCGGCGAATCAGGATGGCCTCGATCAGCAACAGGCTCAGCAGCGGATCGTTGACGAGACTAGCGGCCTGCTGGAATCCCAGCACGCTTCCAGGCGGTCGTAGCAGGGACTCGGAAACCTCCCAGCCGCAGAAGCCAGCCACCACCCCCATCAACAGCCAGTCGGGTATCCGCGGGCGGCTCCGGATGCCACTCTGCCGGTAAACCCGCAACGCCAGCGCGAGTCCCCACGCCAGCAGCACCGTCTGCACCGGGCCACCCAGGATCAGCCTGGCCCGCCGCCAATTCTCGCCGTCCACCTGGGAGAAGACCCCGCTGGTCAGGCTGCATGCCGCCGCAAGCGCCAGCACCGACCACACCAGCCGCATCGGCTCGCCGCGCGAGAACTGCCGCCGGGCCAGCAGGCTCAGCCCCAATCCCGCCAGGTTCAAAGCGACGATGATCAGTGTACCCGGAGACCTGAAGAACAGCGGCAGTTGGTCCGCCTGGCCGATGGCCAGCCACAGCACCGCTCCCCCTCCGCACACCAGAGCCGCAGCCGTCGCCCCAATGACCAGGTTGGGCAGCGAGATCTTCCAAACCAGCAGACGGGCTCGCTCAATCCAGTCGAGCACTACGCCGTTTCTGGGTCGAGGCACAACCGCTGGTCGCTCCCCTCGAGTATCCGCCGCATCAGCACGCCGGCGGCCTTGCGCCCCAGGAATGCGGTGAGCAGCGGTTCAACGGCGGCGATCAGATTGTCCGCCGGACGCCGGGAACAAGCGATGCTCTCCAGCAGCGCCGCCGTCTCGGAACCGAAGTAGAGTTCCAGTTGCGCGCCGATCCGGCGCCTCAACTCCGCCAGACTCGACGGCTGCCCCTGGGGGCCCTCCGCCGCATCCGACTTCCTCCACTCCTGGATGAGGCCCAGCACCTGCTCCAATCCGTCGGCCGGCGGGACGCACCGCGAGCGGAACTGCGCATCGGCGGCTAGCGACAGCTCCCACTCCGCCGTGGCCGCTTCCGCCTCCCGAGCGCACCTGGGACACTTTTCCAGGTGGCCCGCCACCTCGCGCGCCTCCGGCTCGCTCAACTCCCGGTCTCTATAAGCCGCCAGCCTGCCCGGATCAAGGTGCATGAGGAACTTCCCGCTCGGCAAAAAGACCCGCCCCCAGCGGCGCCCCGCGATCCTCGCGCATCTTCTTCTGCGCCCGCGCCAGCAGCGCCCCCACGGTGCCCGAGCGCAGCGAAAGCACGGCCGCGATTTCGTCGTAGCGCAACCCTTCGGCCCGCAGCCGGAAGCACTCCAGCTCGCGCGGGCTCAACAGTTCCCATAGCCGCCGCGACATTTCCGCAAACCGGTACTCGGACTCCGGATCGGGCCTGGTATCGGCCCACCGGCCCACCGCATCCAACCCGACTTCCGTGCGCGCACTCGATGCCTTCAGCGCGTCCAGCAGATAGTTCCGCACCACCCGGAACAGCCACGCCTTGGGCCGCTCCACCGGTTGGCGCCCGCTGCGCGCCACAAAGTAGCGAAGAAAGGCCTCCTGCACCGCATCCTGCGCCGCCTCGCGATTCTTCGCCAGCACAATCCCGTATCGGAACAGCCCAGCCGCGTTCTCCCGATAAAGCAGGACAACCTCCTGCTCGATCGTATCCGCACACTGATACGCCCCTTCGGGCGAAGGTCTATTCTCGGTCACTCGCTTTGATCTTAGTACGTAGCGCACCCGATGGGTATATTTACTTTGGTTATCCCAGTACTATGAACCGCTTTGCCATCCCGCCGCCGCCTATTGAAAGAAAAGCACTTCTTCCCGCCACTGCGTAAAGAATTCGGAGTCCTCACTCGTCTTTAGTACTGACAACACGTTCTAGGGTGAATCCCTGGTTCAATTCGTGGGTAGGCGTGAGGAGTACGACATGGTTCGAAACGTGGCAGGGCGTCGAAAGGCGCGTCAGGGAGGGCAGGAGCTCATCGAGTTCACCTTGCTGCTGTTCCCCATCCTGGGCTTCCTGTTCCTTACTATCGACGTCGCCTGGATGGTGACCACCCGGGCCCAGCTCCAGTACGGCGTGCGCCAGGGGTCCCGCTGGGCGATCGCCAACGGAAACAATTATGCACTTCCCGCGGACCAAGTGACCGCGATCAAGAGTGTGGTGAAGCGGAACGTCCTGTTCCAATCCTTGAACGGGCACGACGATCTGATTGTTGTCACTTTTTACGCACCGACCGATCTGAACACTGGCTTGGCCCTGACCGGGATCTCGCCTCCCGCCAACTCCCCAGGCAACGTTGTGCAAGTGGCGGTGGAGAGCTACCAGGCGAAGTCCCTGCTGGGGATATTCCACAGTTTGACCCCGTTTTCGTTCTCAGCCCGGTCTTTGGACGTAATGCAGTGATGCGCCTATTCGGGAGGATGGCAATGTCTCATACCAAGCCAAGTGAATCCGGCGTGGCGGTCATCGAGTTTTCCCTGACGACGCTGCTTTGGGTCCCCCTGCTGTTGGGCACCCTGTTCTTCGGCGCGGAGCTGGTCCGAGCCATGCAGGCTGTCCAGGTGATCCGGGACGCCGCCAGCTTGTACTCGCGCGGCGTCCCCATCTGGTCGCCCAGCAGCAAGTACTTGATCGCGGGGCTGGGACGGGAACTAAACCTGCAACAGACGGGTGGCACTGCAACCGTGATCTTCACCACCATACAGTTCATTTCCAAGAACGAATGTGCGGTGTTCTCCGGGACCTCTATTAACTGCACCAACATGGGGTTTTGGGTCGTGACGCAGCGGTCTACGGTCGGCAACGCCAGCCTGTATACCAGCAGCTTCACCAACGACCCGCTGCCTTCGAGTGAGCTCAGTTCGACGACGGGCGCGGTCAACACCACGACTCAATCTGGCGTCACCTACCCCTACTACCTGACGGATAGCAACTTGCGGTTGACGAGTGCCTTTAACCTGCTCACCGTTCAAGTGGACGGGTCGGGAGTGCCCAAGGTGGACGGAAATGGGCTGCCACTCGGCTATGGGGCTGGCACCCCGGCCTACCTGGTCGAAGGCTATTTCCAGTCCACACCGGTTCCCGGGTTCCGTAACAACCCCCGCCTCGCGGCGGTAGCCCTGTTCTGAGGAGTGAGCTTATGAGTGAGATGCGACTGAAGTGCCCGCGTAGAGAACAGCAATCCGGCGTGGCCCTGATCCTGCTGACGCTGATGTTGATGACGGTGTTGCTACCCATGGTGTCCCTGGCCATCGACCTCACGATGTTGTACACGATCAAGGCCAAGCTTCAAGGGGCCGTCGACGGCGCCGTGCTGGCCGCCGGACGCTCGATCACCGGCGCGGTCTCCATTCCTACGCAGAGTACCAGGCTCAGGAACATCGCCCAGGCCTTCATCAACGCCAATCTCCCCCAGGGCTACTGGGGCGTCTCCTCCGCGCCTACCATTGAAACCCCCGATTGCACCGGCACCCCCGTCTATCCAGCCAATTGCTTCGTGTATCAGGATTCCGGCACCAAGAAGATCTGGATCAACGTCACCGCGAGTGTGAATGTGCCTCTGCTGTTCGCCCGCACTGTGAGGGACGAGACAACACATCAGTACCGGCAGACTCAGACGCTGCGCGCCCAGGGCCAAGCCATGCGCCGCTGGGTCCGTCTGGTACTCGTCCTGGACCGGTCGGGATCGATGACCCCCGCGATGACATCGCTGATCAACGCCGTTTCGAACACAGACCCATCCAAGCCCCCTCTGGGTTTTGTTACTGGCTTCGACGAAAGTCGCGATCAAATGGGACTGGTCGTGTTTGGAGGAAGTGCCATCGTCGCCTATCCGCCGCGGAACCCGAATCTCCCTAATAGCGGCACGGGCCCGGACCACAGCTTCAAGACGGGCTCGCCGGCAAGCATCTTGAACGAGGTCACCACTGCGAATCTCCAGGTCGGCTCCAACACCGGGACGGCCGAAGCGCTTGCTCTGGCTTACAAGGAGCTAACCAAGAACCCACAGCCGACCTATCTCAACGCGATCGTGTTCTTTACCGACGGCATGCCAAACGGCATCACGGCGAGCTTCAATGGGAACCCTGCGACACCGCTCTATTCCGGCGACACCGGATCCACGGGTTCCCCGGGCGTCATGAAGAACGCCGGCTGTACAAACTGGAACACGCCCGGCAACCCGATAGTTGGCTGGATTGCGCAGGAAGGGGGCTACGACAACACCAAGTACCAATCCGATGGCATCAATCTAACGATGCAGAATTCGTGGCACGGGTCCATTATCGCCAGCCCGACCCAAACCCAGCTCTACAACGACGTGATCGGTTATCTCCAAGACGCCGGCTATGACCAGGGCCACCCCCCGCAGAATAACGTGAACGGGTGTACCTTCGCGAATAACAACCTGAAGAAAGATCTTAACAGCTTTCCCATAGAGGACGATTACGGGAACAAGACCACTACCGCCGATTATCAGAACTCCTACATCTACAACACATGGCCCAGCGCCGGCCCCCTGGTCACGACCGGTACCGCGGTCGACAACGCGTATCACATCGGGCTCGTGAGCTGGAACGCCGCCTACAACGCGGCCAAGCGGATCCGTGGAGACACCAATCTAAAGCCGACGTTCTTCTGCCTCGGCTACAGCGGCAACGGTACCGGCGCCGCCGGCCTCGACCGGTCGTTGCTGAAGCGCATCGCCAACGCCAACGGCGGCTACCAGACTTGGGCGCAGGATCCCATGGGGCAGTACCTCTCCACGGACTACGACCCCACCTCCACCACGGGCGCTTACTTCGAAGCTTCCACGCCCGGCTCGATCGCTGCCGCGTTCCAGATGGTGCAATCGCAAATCCTGAGACTCAGCATGTAGGCGCCCTGCGCCGTTCGCTCCGTCCCGGGTGTGCGACAATCGAAAATCGCACCCATGGCCAAGATCTTTCCGTTCCAGCCCTATCGTTATACCCAGAAAGCCGGGCCGCTTGGCGACCTCGTCACGCAGCCTTACGACAAGATCACCCCGGAGATGCGCGCGCGCTATCTCGCGCTCAGCCCGTACAACCTGGTGCGCGTCATTCTGGGCGAGCGGTTCCCTTCGGATTCCGAAACCGACAGCGTCTACACCCGTGCCGCGCGCCATTTGAACGACTGGATCTCCTCGGCCGTCCTGGCCCAGGACGCCGAGCCGGGCATGTTCGCCTGCTTCCAGGAGTTCTCCTCGCCCGACACCGGTGAGCGCCTGCTGCGCAAAGGCCTGATCGCCCTGGGCGCCGTCGAAGACTATGCCGAGGGCACGGTCCACCGCCACGAGCAGACCCTTTCGGGCCCCAAGCAGGACCGCCTCGAGCTGCTCCGCCACACTCACGCCCACGCTGGCCAACTCTTCATGCTCTACCCCGACCCGCTCGGAGAAATCGACCGCATTCTGGACAGCGTCGCCCAGGCCGCCCCGCCCATCGACGTCACCGACGAGTATCGGGCCGTGCACCGGTTGTGGAAGATCTCCGACCCGCTGCAGATCGCACGGATTCAGCAACTCATGGCGGACAAGCGGCTGCTGATTGCCGACGGCCATCACCGCTATGAGACCGCGCTCGCCTTTCGCAACCAGAACCCCGATCTGGAGGGCGCGCGCAAGGTGATGATGACCTTCGTCAACCTGCACTCCGAGGGCCTTCGGATACTGGCCACGCACCGCGTGGTGCACGGCCTCGGCCAGTTTGATGCCGGCGCCTTCCTGAGCGCCGCCGGGCAGCGCTTTCAGGTAACGCCCCTGGAATCCATCGAGGCGCTGCGCCGCGCTTGGGCCGAAGAGCGCCCGGAGGCGATCCGCGTCGGCGTGGCGCTCTCCGGCGGCCTGTACCTGCTGAGCGCCCCGCGCGAGCCGGGCGCGCTGGATGTGAGCTTCCTCCACCAGGCGGTGCTGGATGGCCTGCTGGGGTTGGATGAGGCCGACGTCCGCGAGCAGCGTCACCTGCGCTACGTGCGCGGGCTCGACGCCGCGGTGGAACAGGTGCGCTCCGGCGCCGCCCAACTGGCCTTCCTGCTCCATCCGGTCCCCGTCTCGGAGGTGGCCCGCATCGCCTTCGCCGGCGGCGTGATGCCCCAGAAATCGACGGACTTCTACCCCAAGCTGCTCTCCGGCCTCACCATCTACAGAGTCGGATAAGCCTCTGCCTTGTCCCGGCTGCATTTTGGCCGCATTTGTGATGCGCCGCCACGCCCGCAGGCCCTATACTATGTGAGGCGCTTGAATTCGTGCCGGCGCGCGCCCACTACTCTGCATGGTGCGAACAAAGTTCGGACTCCAGTCCTTGTTGATCGCTTTGAGCGCGATGCTGGCGCTATTTGCGTTCTTCTGGTGCGTCCAGCTTGCGCCCGATGCGCGCGCCCCCGTCGCCCTGGCGGCCGCCGCCGTGGCGCTGATGCTGGCCGCCTGGGGGTTGCTCTGGCGCGGCGTGATGGTGGATATCACCGGGCGCAAGCGCGCCGAGGAATCGCTGCAAGCCGCGCATGAGGCTCTGCGCCAGGCCAACGAGGCCCTCGGGACCATCATCCACGCCTCGCCGCTGGCCATCTTCGCCTTCGATCTGGAAGGCAACGTAACGAGCTGGAACCCCGCCGCGGAACGTATGTTCGGGTGGAGTGAGCAGGAGGCGCTGGGCCGCCGGTTGCCGCTCATCGAGGATCGCGATCTCGGGGTCTTCCAGGACCGGATTGAGCGCGGCAAGCGCGGCTTAAGGATGAACGGGCTCGAAGTCCCGCAACGCAGGAAGGACGGCTCCTCGCTCACCATCAGCATGTGGACCGCACCGCTGCGCGGGCCTTCCGGAGCAGTCACCGGCTTCATCGCTCTGGCGGCGGACGCGAGCGAGCGAAGACTCTTCGAGGAGCGGCTCCGCCAATCCCACAAGATGGAGGCGGTCGGCCGCCTGGCGGGCGGCGTGG
>PLEM01000252.1 GCA_003137035.1 Bryobacterales bacterium
CCAGGATCCCGGCAACGCCGGCGCCATCATCCGCGCCGCCGAGGCCTTTGGCGCCAGCGGCCTCATCTTCCTGAAGGGCACGGTGAGCCCACACAGTCCCAAAACCGTGCGCGCCTCGGCCGGCTCGGTATTCCGGATGCCGCTGGTCGCCGGCCTGGACGATATGCTGGCGCGCGCCGCCCTCGAGCAGCACCGCCTGGATGTCTACGCCGCTGCTCCGTCGGGCCAGCGCGACCTCGCGAGCGTGGACCTGACCCGCAACTGCGCCCTCATCATCGGCAGCGAGGGCCGGGGCGTCAGCCAGCGCCTGCGAGCCGCCGCCATCGATCTGCGGATTCCCATCGCCGGGGTCGAGTCTCTCAACGCCGCCATGGCCGCGGGCATCCTGCTCTACGAAGCCCGGCGCCAGCGGGCGGCCGTGGGCTCGCCTGGATAGGAATCAAGGAACGTCCCGCGCGCAACGAAACCCAAGATTGTCGTACCTGACCACAGGGTCGATCCTGAAACGGTAGGCCGCCCGGAGGTAGCTCGACGGGGTGCCGAGGGAACCGCCCCGGAACACGCGATGCCGCTGTTTTTTGTTCGCCTGGGTTGACTTCTTATCGTAGCTTTCCCGGTACCAGTCCGCCAGCCAATCATCAACGTTCCCCGCCATGTCGTGGATGCCTTCCGGAGTGGCGCCGAGCGGGAACAGCCCCACGGGAGTCGCGTGTCCGATCTTCGTTTCCTCGCAGTTGGCGCGGTCCGCATCCGGTGCTTCGTTTCCCCAAGGGTACTTGCGCCCCTCGACGCCCCGGGCCGCGCGCTCCCATTCAGGCTCAGTGGGCAACCGCCCTCCAGCCCAGGCGCAGTAGGCCGCCGCCTCGTACCAGCTGACGTTGACCACCGGCCGGTTCGGGTGCAGCAGTTGCTCCTCCCACTCCTGCGGCCGCTGGTGTTTACCGAACCCGCCTCGCTTCCACCACCGCCGGTTCTGGTAGCCATCGTCTTCGATGAACCGCCGGAACTCCTCCACGGTGACCGGATAGCGGCCGATCTGAAACGCACCGAGGTCTACCTCATGCACCGGGGACTCGTCCACGTGCGCTTCAGGGTCGTAATTCGACTGCGAGGGATCCGTTTTCTGCGCTCCCATGCGAAACGTCCCCGCCGGGATGCTCAGCCAGCTATCCTCCCGCAGTCTGGGATCGCCCGCCTGGCCCAGAGCTTCGGCCGCCTCCAGGCGTTCCTGAAGGCTAACCCGACAGGACTTCTCGGGGTCGAAGATCCCCAACACGGAATCCAGAACCTCCTGGTAACGAGGGTCGGCGGGCTGATAGGCATGGGGCCGCAAATCTTGCAGCACTGCTCCCAGCAGTCCGGCGCAGCGCGCCCGCTCGGCCAGCGAGGCCTCGGGCTTCAGCGCCTCGAGCACGGCCCGGAACAGACCGTCCACCTTGTCTCGGCCCTGCTTGACGTGCAGGATGCCCGCTAGCAGCAGCATCACCTCGCGCCACTCCGGCCGGTAGAGCTTGTCGCCAGCCACCAGCAGCTCATGCTGGGCCGCGTCCCCCTTTCCCGCAATGGCCCGCGCCGCCAAGTACTCCTGGAAGGTCAGATGCCAGAAGCGCAGCTCGCTGCCCCGGCTCACCACGATGCCGCTATCCACCTCCTCCTGGTCCAAGAAGTCCTGAGCGCGCTGGAAGCGCTCTTCCTCCTCGACCTGGCGGAATTGCGGGGCTAGCATCTCTGCCGCGCGGCCCTTCGACACCTGGGTGAGGCGGCCCTTGGGCTGGTTCTGCATTCCCAGGGCGAGCTGGGCCAGCAGCTCGATGCAGCGATCGGCGGCCGCGCGTCCCGCCCTCTGCTCCCGGGAGCGCGCCAGCCAAGTCAGGATGGATTCATACAGGTCCGCGCGCTGCTCGGGCAGCCGGCGCTCGTTCCAGTGCACCACCGCCAGCGCGGTCAGCATCACCGGGTTGCGGGCCATGCGCCGGATCTCCACTCGCTTATGCAACGCGTCGGCGAGTTCCTTGCGATGCGCTTCCGCCCGGCTCGGCTCCCCGGAGTGCAGGCAACCCGCCCAGTGCCCCAGGAAACGCTCGATGGCCTCGGGTTCAAGCTCATCGATGCCGACCTGATGGAAGTCCTTCAGCGTGGATTCCCCGGTGTAAGCCTGCGGCCGCGTGGTCACCACAAACTGGCTCTCGCGATACGCACCGGCGGCCTTCTCAAAGAGCCGCGCAATGGTCTCCCGGGTCACTCGGTCCGGGACCTCGTCCAGCCCGTCGAGCAGCACCATCGTCGAGGCCTCGCCCAGCTTGCGCTCGAAGAACTCCGCGTCCAGGTCCCACTTCTGGCTTCCCAGGAAGTGCGCGATCCAGGCCGGCGACTCCTTGGTAGTCGGCACCCCCGCCTCGTGCTGCGGGCAGCAGTTGGCGATGTGCTCTACCAGCTCCGCGATGTGAACGAGGATCGGGAACCCGCGGGAAAGGTCCTGGCTCGAGCGGTACGCAATTCGACGCAAGAACGTCGTCTTGCCCGAGCCGGGGTCGCCCACGATCACTAGGCGCGGATGCTTCAGCGCCTCCTCCAGCAGCACCGGCTCGCGCATCTCCTCACCGGGTTCGCGCCCTTCGTCGCCGAGAACCGTCTTCAAGGGAATGTACAAGTCCTCGATCGGGAACCGGTGCGCCTTCCCGCTGCCCACCTGCAAGCCGCGGATGTCGATCCAGGCCGTCTCCTCGCGCAGCCACCGCAAATACTTCGCCGGATCCGACTTGAGCGGCGCTGCCCCCCTCGGGCTGTGCTCGTAAAGCGCCGCCAGAACCGCAGCTTTGAGCTCGTCTGGGTTGGTGAAAGTGGCTCGGAAACCCAGGCCGCCGAGCCACTGCTTGAACTCCCGAAGCTTGGCGACGTTGCTCTTCACCTCCGCGGCCAGTTCGGGCGTGTCAGTCCCATCTTCGATCGCCTTCGACAGGCGGTAAGTCTCGCGCAGTTCCTGCGGCCACGCGCACTTCTCCTCTACGACAAACGCCACCACCTCCTTGGCGCGCTCGCACTCCAGCCAGGTGATGCTCTTGCCCCCCGGCGGCGGCTGATCCGCCGGAACCCATCCGTACCGGTGCGCCACGATCACTACCACCAGGTCGCACTCTTCCACCTTCGCCATGCAAGCCGGGCACGACGGCCTCTTCCCCTGGGCGGTGAAATACTCCATCATGACGGGCTGGAAACCAACCTGAATCGCCGCGTCCCGCGCGGCATTTCGGAACGCCTCCAAGTCTTCCCTGGTCGAGGAGATGAACACCTTGGGCACGGTCTGTCCTTTCGCGTCTGGTCGATCCTATCTCAATCCACGCCTCCAAGTCGAGCCGTTCGCTGTACCCTGTACTCATGGGCCTGTTTGACGCCAGCCCGACTCCCCCGCCCGACCAGGTTGACAAGACCCGGCCCTTAGCCGAGCGCATGCGGCCCGAGCGCTGGGAAGACTTCGTGGGCCAGGAACACATCGTGGGCCCCGGCAAGCCGTTGCGCGCGCAGATCGAGCGCGGCGAGATGGGGTCGATTATCCTGTGGGGCCCGCCCGGCGCCGGCAAGACCACCCTCGCCCGACTGATCGCCCGCCTCACCCGCGCCGACTTCGTCCCTTTCAGCGCCGTTCTCAGCGGAATCAAGGAGGTCAAGACGGTCATGGCGGAGGCGGAGCGCAGCCGCCGCCTCGGCCGCCGCACGCTGGTCTTCATCGACGAGATCCACCGCTTCAACAAGGCCCAGCAGGACGCCTTCCTACCCTACGTCGAACGGGGCGACATCACGCTCATCGGGGCCACCACCGAGAACCCGTCCTTCGAGATCATCTCGGCGCTGCTCTCCCGCTCGAAGGTCTACAACCTGCGCGCGCTCACCGTACCCGAAGTTTCCACACTGCTCCGCCGCGCGCTTCAGGACCGCGAGCACGGCCTCGCCGACCTGGAGATCCAGGCGCCCGACGAGCTGCTCGAACAGATCGCGCTGTTCGCCAATGGCGATGCCCGCGCCGCCTACAACACGCTGGAAGCCGCCATCGCCGCTTCCGGTGGCAAGGTCCTGGTTCAGCAGGCCGTCGAGGACGCGATCCAGCGCAAGGTGCTGCTGTACGACAAGTCCGGGGAGGAGCACTACAACATCATCTCCGCGCTGCACAAGTCGGTGCGATCGAGCGACGTGGATGCGGCGCTTTACTGGCTCGGGCGCATGCTCGAAGGCGGCGAGGACCGCCTGTACATCGCCCGCCGCCTCATCCGCATGGCCATCGAGGATGTCGGCCTGGCCGACCCGCGCGCCCTCGAGCAGACCGTCGCCGCCATGCAAACGGTGCATTTCCTGGGGATTCCCGAGGGCGACCAGGCGCTGGCCCAGGCCGCCATTTACCTGGCGGTCGCGCCTAAGTCCGACGCCGCCTACCAGGCGCTCAACCGCGTCAAGCAAGCGGTGGAGGAGACCGTCGCCGAGCCGGTACCGCTGCACCTGCGCAATGCGGTCACCTCCTCGATGCGCGAATGGGGGTACGGCCAGGGCTACCAGCATGCCCATGACTTTCAGGACGCCCTCCCCGAAATGCCGTGCCTTCCCCCCTCACTGGCGGGCCGCCGTTTCTACACCCCCACCGATCGCGGCGTGGAAAAACGCATCGCGGAGCGGCTGGAAGAGATCCGCAAGGCCCGCGGGGCAACCAGGCCGACCTGAAAAGTGCTGAAACAATCGGGGGGAGTTTTGTTATATGCTTGAACCGTGGATACCCTCTGGACGGTACTTCCATCTCATATCCGTACTATGGTGCCAAGCTCGAAAATGAATCGTTTCGACTATGGTTCCGCACACTGGAACGGTGTTTGATGGGTAAGGAAGCAGCCTATGGCGACGGAACAAGCGAGAATGGCACTGCACACGGACGTGGCTGAACGCCGGGCCGCCGTCCGATTCCCGATCGAGCAGGAAGTCCGCTACAAGGTTTTCAACCGCAACACCATCGAGGTGGGCAGCGGAAGAACCGTCAACATGAGTTCGAACGGGGTGCTATTCACCACCGAGCGGACCCTCTCGACCGGCGAGCGCGTCGAGCTCTCCGTCAACTGGCCCGCCCACCTCGACAACCGCTGCGCATTGAAGCTGGTTACCAGCGGCCGCGTGGTGCGCACCGACAGCACCAAGGCCGCCATCGCCATCGAGCGCTACGAGTTCCGAACCCAAGGTTCCCACGGGCTGTTTTAGCAGGGCGCCGAGAACTGTTACGATTTCGGTACCGGCAACAGGAATCCCCGCTCGATCAACTGCCGCAGCAACGTGAGGCAATTCGGGGTGATCTTCTCCACGTTGGAGTCCGTGGCGGCGGCCAGTTCGACCAGCAACTCGCGGATCGGGCGCTGGCCGTCGCAGCGGGCCACCAGCCCCGCCAGCCGCAGATCGATGGGGCTCGAGTAGGTAAGGCCGCGCGCCAGGCGAATGCGCGCCGACGTCACGCGCCACGCTTTCTCGGCCCACTCGCAGGATTCGTCGAGCCGGACCAGCGGCGACACGCGCACTTTCTCTCCCAGCAGCGCTTCGTCGGTCTTCACCGTTTCCAGGTAGTCGTGCATCTCGAATCCCAACGCGACGTAATCGCCGAACGGCCCGGAGACGTCGTCGGGCGCCTCCTCGATCCGTATCCAGTTGGCTCGCCCGCTCACGCGCCGCATGGCGATCAGCCCGGTGCCGACCGCCTCGACCCTCTTGCGGGCGTAGTAGGCCAGCCAGTCGTCGTAGAGCCGCGCGCCGCCCTCGGTGGTTTCGTGTTCGGTGTCGCGAATCCACATGTTGGCGTAAGAGGCCACGCTGTGGTTGTCGGTGCGCAGCACCCAGACGTCGCACCCGGAATTGGAGAACCAGCCGGCCAGCCGCTGCTTCCAGTCCTGTCCCGCCACCTGCACCCAATCGCAGCAAATCTGGAAGAACCCGCCTTCGTTCAGGAATTCGGGCGCCCGCCGCACCAAGTTTTGGCAGAAGCCGTCCAGCTCCATGCCGCTGTCGCGGTAGATGTAGCGGAACGACGGAGTAATGGCGAAGGGCGGGTTCGAGACCACCAGGTCGAACTTCCGCCCGCGCACCGGCTCGAAGGCGTTGCCCTGGAGGAATTCGAGGCCGGCAATGTCGTTCAGCCCGGCGTTCAGGAGCGCGAACTCGATCGCGCGGGCGGTCACGTCGATGCCGCAGACCCGCTGGCTGTGCGGCGCCGCCAGGAAGGCCTGGACGCCGCCGCCAGTGCCCAGGTCGAGCGTGTCGCCCACCGGCCGGCGCACGGTGAAATCGGCCAGCGCCGCGCTGGAGGCGGTGATTCCCATCACCTGCTCGAGCTGGCCGCCGGCCTCGACGCGGTCGTGTTCGACAAGACGGGNNCGGCCTCGACGTTGTCGGCATAATCGCAGGCCAGCAGGAGATCGCGGAACGGAAGCACGCGGATGCGGCCATGCGCCACTCCATCGCGAACTTCGACCAGCCCCGCCCTCACCCATTCCTCGAGCGGCAGCGGCTGGAGCGCCCGGCGGGCCGCCGCCTCATCCACCGGCGAGCCGACCACGAACATGCGGATCATCGCATTGAGCGGCGTGGGTTCGCGCGTCAGATGCAGGAAGTGCGGCAGGTCTCGCCCGGCCCGCGTCGGCAATTGAATGGGGCCGAGCACGCCGATCAGACCTTTCTCGTTGTATCCCGCCCCGCGGAGCACCTCGCGAATGCGCGCATATTGTTCGGGGCCGTCGATGTGGAAGATGGTGTCGCTCACGCCAGCCGATTCTAGCACGAGGATGGTGCTGGCTGTCCCCGGGTTTAAGATAGTGCCATGGTCCACGCTACCGTTCTTGGTCTCATGTTGGCTGCGCTCGCCTTTGGCCAGAGCCCCGAAAGCGCGCTGGTGATCCGGGACGTCCGGGTGTTCGACGGCGCGCGGGTGCTGGAACACACCAGCGTATTAGTTCGCGATGGCAAGATTGTTTCTGTCGCCAAAAGCGTCGAAGCGCCCGCGGGTGCGCGGGTAATCGAAGGCGCTGGCAAGACGCTGCTCCCCGGCCTGTTCGACGCCCACACTCACGTTGTCGCTCCCGACTCGTTGAAGCAGGCGCTGGTCTTCGGAGTCACCACCGAGCTCGATATGTTCACCTCGCAGGCGCAAGCCGCGCAGATCAAGAAGGACCAGGCGGCCGGCAAGCTGCTCGATTACGCCGACCTTCGCTCGGCAGGCACGCTGGCCACCGCTCCGGGCGGGCACGGCACCGAGTACGGCCTCAGAATTCCTACCATCACCAGGCCCGAGGAAGCGCAGGCGTTCGTCGATGCACGGATCGCGGAAGGCTCCGACTACATCAAGATCATTTACGACGACGGCAGCTCGTACGGTCTCAAGCTCCCCACTTTGAGCAAGGCTACGCTGGCGGCGCTGATTGCGGCGGCGCACCAGCGCGGCAGGATGGCCGTGGTGCACACGGTCACTCTTCCGGACGCGCGCACCGCGATCGAGGCCGGCGCGGACGCGGTGGTCCACCTGTTTGCCGACCAGCCGCCGGACGCGGGATTCGCCCGGCTGGTGGCCGCGCACCACGCGTTTGTGATTCCCACGCTCTCGGTGCTGCGCAGCGGTTGCGGCACAGCGGCCGGCGCCTCGCTGGTGCGCGACCCGCGTCTGGCTCCTTACCTGCCGCCTGCCGAGATCGCAAACCTGGTAAGCGTTTTCCCCTTTCGTATGGGCTCCGAGGCGGGCTGCGCCGCGACTGGGCAAACCGTTCGCCAGCTCAAAGCGGCGGGGGTCCCGCTGCTGGCGGGCACGGATGCACCCAATCCGGGCACAGCGCATGGCGTGAGCCTTCACGGCGAGTTGGAATTGCTGGTAGAGGCCGGCCTCACACCGCTCGAAGCCCTCGCGGCGGCCACCTCCGTGCCCGCCGACCGCTTCCGGCTGCCCGATCGCGGACGCATCGCCCCCGGCCTGCGCGCCGATCTGCTGCTGGTCAACGGCGACCCCACCACCGACATCAAAGCGACCCGCGACATCGTCGCTGTGTGGAAGGCCGGCGCACCGGTGGACCGCGCGGCGCAGCTCGCGGCGATTGCCCGGCAGAAGGCCCAGGACGAGAAGGCGCGACAGGCGCCCGGTCCCGCCGGCTCCGAGTCGGGCCTC
>PLEM01000430.1 GCA_003137035.1 Bryobacterales bacterium
GGCGGGCTGATCCGTTTCAACAGCTCGATCCGGTCGGCGGGGTAGGGAACATTGAAGGCTTCCGATACGAACAGCGTGTTCCCGGCTATGGCGTGAAAGTTCGCATCGACTTTTGCCTCTTGGGCGCTGAAGTCCTTGCCATCGGAGGCATTGTACTTGTAGATATGGAACCCGTCGCCGTCGTTCCAGAACACGCGGCCGTTGTAGAAGAACCGGTTTGCCGAGCCTAACACCGTCTCGGTGAACAGCCCCGTGAATTCGGTTTGCGCCAGGGTCGAGTCGCCCGTCTCGTAACCGCGATCGGCGTCCTCCGAGATCCGGCAGATGTCGACAATCCCGTAAGAATGATCGACGGGCTGCATGTTGGAGCGGATGACCATTCGCGGGGCCTTGTTGTCGATCGCCTCGCGCCACGGGGCTCCGGCTGCTCGATAGGTCTCTAGCGCGCTCATAAAAGGATCGTACTGGCCGGGCCACTTGTCCCACCAATCCGCGAAATCCATCTCCGCCCGGCCGGTCTCTTTCTCATGACCAGCCACCCATTGGTAGGCGCGCTCGCGCTCGAGTTTGACGGTCAGGGGATTGGAGAAGTCGATGACCCGCTCTCCGTCGTACTTGACCGTGCGTATCGGAAGAAAGCACTCGGCCGGATACTTGACGCGGGATGGGCGCCCCTGGGTGCTTCCTCCCGAGCCATAGATTCCAAAGCTCCCCTGCGGGCCGGGTCCTCCAAGCCCCCAGTAGAAGTCCGCCAGGCCATTGTCCTGAAAAAACTTCCTCGCATTGGAGGCGTTTCCGCCGGACATCCATCCGTGGAAACGGCTGTAGTTGTTGGCGACCAGTTCCCGGTCGTCGAGGTTGATCGGCCGCCGCCGTTTGAGACGGATGTCGTGCGCGATCGCGATCAGGTCCGCCTGGTGTTCCATCGCACGAAGCGCGTCCCGATTGAACTCGATGAGCAGCTTCTCTCCGGCAAAGCTCTTGCCCGGAGGCACAGTGACCTTGTAGCTGCAGTATCCCCGGACCTGCATCCGGTCGGGAACCTTGCCCTGCCAGCCCGACGCCACTTCGAATCTCGATGCGCCTTTCAGGGTGGTCACATGTCCCATCAACAGGCTGTTGCCCGTTTCACTGTCTCGCACGACGTGGTTCACTGCGTAGGTTTTGGGCGTGATCAGATTGATCACGGCCCATAGTTCGTAGTAGTCGCGATTGCGCGACTGAGTTCCCAGCGCGATCCACTTGTCGGTACTGCCGCCCAGCCGCGCATCGCTCGACACAAAGTAATCCATGTCCCCGATGTCCACGGCCTTTCCGGTGTTGTTGGATCGGCCCAGGCCGACAAGGATGTCGTTCCCGGTCTTGCTCACGGAGAGTTGATACTCGAAATCGAGCCGCCCAGACTTGTTCCCGCGCAGCGTTACCGTGACGAACGATCCGAGTTCATTGGTGTCGTTGTGGTTGACGGAAGACGTCACAGTCCAGCCCGAGGGATCGTCACCGGGAAGAAAGTGAACATCGCTCAGCCGCATCGGCGTCCCTTTGACTTCCGCCGACCAGCGGCAGGCGGCTGCGTCGACTGTGACGAGGAGGTTCCTGGTGTCGATGGCGATTGGCGCTGCCGGTAGGCACGGAAGAAGCGCGATGCAGACGAACAAACCCACGGCGCGAAAGTTGATCTTGCGGTCCATGTGTCCCTTCCTCAGAAGCTTCGCCGATCGCGGAGCCGCGATTTCATCTTCAATGCACGTCGATCGTCTTCTCGAGCCGCACATCGGCGGAAGACGCGCCCAACATGATCCTGACGCTGCCGGGCTCCACCACGAAGCTCTGCTTGGCCGCGTCCCAGTAAGTCAGATCGGCGCCTTTCAGCGGCAGCCGCACGGTCCGCGTCTCATTTGGCCGGAGCGGGATGCGCTCGAATCCGCGCAGTTCCTTGATGGGCCGCTCTACCGCGGATTCGAGGCGCTTGACGTACATCTGCACCACCTCGTCGCCCGCGCGGCTCCCCGTGTTCCTCACGTCCACGCTGACGGTCACCTCGCCCTCGGCGCTCACCGAATCGGCCGAAGTGCGCAGGTTGGAATACTCGAACGTGGTGTAACTCAGGCCAAATCCGAAGGGATACAAGGGCTGCCCCTTGAAATACATGTAGGTGCGGCCTTTGCGGATATCGTAGTCCATCATGGCAGGCAGATCGTCCACCGATTTGACCCACGTGGCCACCAGCCGGCCGGCCGGATTGTAGTCGCCAAACAGCACGTCCGCCAACGCGTTACCTTCTTCCTGGCTGTCGTGCGCCAGGTGGAGAATCGCGGGAACGTTTTCCTGGACCCAGCCAATGGCGTACGGGAAGCTGGAAACCAGCACCACGATGGTCTTCGCGTTTGCCGTTTTCACTCTGCGGATCAGGTTGAGCTGCGCCGGGTCCAGGTCGATAGCCTTGCGGTCCACCGCTTCCTTACCTTCGCTGGGCGACGGGCATCGGCCGAACTGCGCGTTGCAGGTGGGATGGTTGCCCACGAACACGATGGCAACGTCGGATTCGGCGGCGAGATTGGCTGCGTTGCCGTTGTTATCGTCCGGCGCATAACGGACCCGGAAGTTGGGCCCTACCTTGTTCCGGATTCCATCGAGGGGGGTCACCGTATAAGGAGGCATCCCGGCATACCAGTCCACAAGAACTTTGTCGCCGTAAGGTCCGATCACCGCAATCGAGCGGAGCTTGCTCTTATCCAATGGCAAAAGGTCGTCACTATTCTTAAGCAGGACGATGGACTCTTGAGTAACTTTCCTGGCCAGCGCCTTGTTCTTCTCGCCGTGCCAGGGTTCCTCGGAGCCCGAAATGCTGCTGTAGGGCGACAGCTCGGGCGGATCGAACTCGCCCAATCGCATGCGCATCCGGATGTTGCCCCGGATGTTGCGTTCGATATCGGCTTCGGCGAGCAGCTTCTTTTCCAGTGCGTCCCTCAATGACGGGACGTACTGATCGAGGAACACCGTGATTCCCGCATTGACGCAGCCCACCACCGCGGCGGTCGGATCCGGATAGTAGTGGAACTGGCGCGTGAGGTTGGGAAGAGAGCCGGCATCCGTGCACACCATGCCGTCGAACTTCCATTCCTTCTCCACGATGTCCCGGATGAACGGGGACACTGTGTCCGGGATCTTGTTCACCGCGTTGTACGACGCCATGAACGATTGCGCATTCCCCTCCAGGATGCCCATCTGAAAGGGCACCAGGTAATACTCGCGGAGGTTGCGTTCGTCGAAGTCGGACGAGGACCTGGTCCGGCCATCCTCGTTGCTGTTGGCCAGGAAGTGCTTCATGGTCGACGCCGAGAGCAGGTACTTCGGGTTGTCGCCCTGAAGCCCCTTGATGAACCCGACCGACATTTTTCCTACGAAGTAAGGGTCTTCCCCGAACGCCTCCTCCGTCCGGCCCCAGCGGGGGTCACGGGCCAGGTCCACGTTGGGCGCCCGGATGGCGAGGCCCACTCTAGTGCCGTCGTACTTCTTGAAATAGACCCGGGCTTCATACCCTTCCACCGCCCCGACCTGCCGAAGAATCTCGGGGTCCCACGTTTCGCCCAGGCCGACCGACTGCGGGAAGGTGGTAGCCGTGACGCTTCCGCCCCGCACCCAGCCCAAGCCGTGCAGTCCCTCGGTGAAGTTCGTGAACCCCTTGATGCCCAGACGCTCGATGGCCGGCTGGAATTGGCCGAGCATCCCGATCTTCTCGTCCAGTGTCAGCCGGGAAACCAGATCGTCCACTCTTTGCTCGAGTGGCAGGTTGGGATCGCGGAACGGTTCAGTGGGGGCGAGCGCCTGTAGCATGGCGGCGCCTAACATTAGCGTGAGGACGAGAATCGGAGTTTGCGGTCGCATAGGGTGGACTCGGGTTCGGATAGGGACTACTATACTATCGAAGGACTCTTGTGACCAGCAACGGCCGCCTTTCTCTCTTGTTTTGCGCCGGTTTGGCGCTGATGTGGTGCACTCGGCTGAAGGCTCAGGTGGAAAGGCCGCCCGGCCTGTTGAGCGACCTGGTGGATATCAGCGGCGATTTCCATGAATACAGGAACACGTACTTCCTGGCAGACAAACTCGCGGACTTCGACCCGGCGAGCGGAGTGGGCGCCATCGCCTGGACGCGAAATCAGTTCTACCCCCGGATCGCGTTCAACAATATGGAGAACGTGCTGCGTCCGTTCGCAGGCGTTACCTTCCCGGAGGGCGAATACGCCGTCAATCCGGCGTTGCCCTTCTCCATTCAATTCGTCTCTCCACGCACGGTCCGAATCCGCCTCCGGACCGGGACGCGGATGAGACCGGAGGAGCCCTCGCCGATGCTGGTCCGCGAGCCGCCGAGGGATGGTTCCTGGAAATCGGAGCGCATCGCCGGCGGCTACCGCTATTCGAGCGAGGCAGGGTCCGTCACGATTTTGGAGAACCCCTGGCACATTGAATTCCGGGACGCCCAGGGCCGCCTGCTCACCAGGACCAATCACGATTCCGACAATGCGTCGCAACTCGAACCCGTCCTGCCGTTCTCGTTTATCCGGCGCTCCTCCGACTATTCCCGCAGCGTCGCCGCGGTGTTCTCGCTCGCGCCCGGGGAGAAAATATTCGGCGGCGGAGAAAGCTTCACGCGCCTCGATAAGCGCGGCCAGAAGCTGGTCATGTGGGCCAACGACGCCAACGGCGTGGAGACCGGCCGCATGTACAAGCCGGTTCCGTTCTTCATGAGCAACCGCGGCTACGGCATGTTCGTCCACACCTCGGCGCCCGCGACCTTCGATTTCGGCGCGTCGATCGGCAATGCCAACGCCTTGCTGCTGGGCGACGACGAACTGGACCTGTTCGTGTTCCTGGGCGCGCCCAAGGACATCCTGAACGAATACACCACTTTGACCGGAAAGCCGTCGATGCCTCCACTGTGGTCGTTCGGCCTGTGGATGAGCCGGATCACCTACTTCTCCGAGGATGAGACGCGCGCGGTGGCCGCCAAGCTCCGCGGGAACCGCATCCCAAGCGATGTCATCCACCTCGACACAGGCTGGTTCGAGACCGACTGGCGATGCGACTACCAGTTTTCGAAGACCCGTTTCAAAGATCCGGCGAAGATGATCGCCGACCTCAAGCGCGACGGATTCCACATCTCGCTTTGGCAGCTACCCTACTTTGTCCCCAAGAATTCGCTGTTCCCGGAAATCGTGGCCAAGGGGTTGGCGGTCGGGGACGGCAAGGGCAATCTGCCATATGAGGACGCCGTGTTGGACTTCACCAACCCGGCAACGGTCCAGTGGTACCAGGAGAAGATCGCGGGCCTGCTCAAGATGGGCGTTGGAGCCATCAAGGTCGATTTCGGGGAAGCCGCGCCGCTCAACGGAGCTTACGCCAACGGCCGCAGCGGGTTCTACGAACACAATCTCTACCCGCTGCGCTACAACAAAACGGTGGCGGAGATCACGCGCCGGGTCACCGGCGAAAACATCATGTGGGCGCGGAGCGCATGGGCCGGCAGCCAGCGCTACCCGCTGCACTGGGGCGGCGACTCCGGCGCGCAGGATTCGAGCATGGCTGCGACGTTGCGCGGCGGCTTGTCCCTCGGACTGAGCGGCTTCACCTTCTGGAGCCACGACATCGGCGGCTTCGCGGCGAAAACGCCCGAGGAGCTTTACCGGCGATGGATGCCTTTCGGAATGCTCACTTCGCACAGCCGCTGCCATGGCACGCCGCCCAAGGAACCCTGGGAGTACAGCGCCGCATTCATGGACGACTTCCGCCGCGCGGATGAGATGAAGTACCGGCTCATGCCCTACCTCTACGCGCAGTCCAAGGACGCCAGCGAACGCGGGTTGCCCATAGTGCGCGCGCTCTTCGTCGAGTACCCCGCCGATCCCGGTTCCTGGCAGGTGGAAGACGAGTATCTCTTCGGTTCGGACATATTGGTAGCGCCGTTGATGGAGTCGGGCGTCCCGGGACGCGATACCTACCTGCCGCCCGGCCAATGGATCGATTACCAGACCGGCAAGGCTTATGCCGCAGGCTGGCACAACATCGTGGCGGGCCAGATACCCGTGGTGATGCTGGTGCGCGAAGGCGCGGTGATCCCGCATATCAAGCTGGCGCAATCCACCGCGCAAATGGATTGGTCGAACATCGAGATGGTGGTTTACGCCGCCACCGCGCAAAATGCGCAGGGCCTGGTTTGCCTGCCCGCGGACGGCGCGCTGCACCGGGTCGAGGCCGTGCGGCGTAACGGCGTTTTCGCGCTGGCGGCCGATCCGCTGGCCGGGAAGGCCACAACGACAATACGGGCGTTTTCGCCCGCCTCAAAGTAGGAGTTCCAAAAGATGAGAATGACTTCCGCTGTTCTGGCCGCTTTCGTGGCCGCGAGCGCCTTCGCTGCGCCCGATGCTCCGGTCAAGGAGCGTGCGCTTCCCCGCGTGGTGAAGAAGGACGGACGCTTCGCCCTCTTCGTGGACGATGCTCCCTATCTGATGTTGGGCGCGCAGACGCACAACTCCAGCGCGTGGCCGGCCATGCTTCCGAAGGTCTGGCCGGCCATGGAGTACCTGAACGTCAATACGGTCGAGACCCCGGTCTACTGGGAGCAGATCGAACCGCGGCCGGGCCAATTCGACTTCAAGGTAGTCGATGCGCTCCTGGCCGGGGCTCGCCAGCATCGCGTGCGTCTGGTGCTGCTGTGGTTCGGGACCTGGAAGAACGGCAGCCAGCACTACATGCCCGAGTGGATGAAACTCGCCCCCGACCGCTATCCGCACATGGTCGACAAGAATGGGCACGCGGTGGATTCGCCATCGCCCTATGCGACGGCCTCGCTCGAGGCGGATAAGAAGGCGTTCGCGGCGTTCATGCGGCATCTCAAGGAAGCCGACCCTCAACGCACCGTAATCATGGTTCAGGTGGAGAACGAACCCGGAACCTGGGGCAGCGTTCGCGACTACTCGCCGGCCGCGCAGAAGCTCTTTGAAGCGCCGGCGCCGCCCGAGGTCCTCGCCGCAATGCAGGTGAAGAGCGTTGCGCCTTCCCCGAACTGGCAGGACGCCTTTGGCCCCGAAGCCGAAGTTTGCTTCCACGCCTGGTCGGTGGCGAAATATGTCGGCCAAGTCGCCGCCGCGGGGAAGGCCGTCTATCCGCTGCCGCTTTACGCCAACGCGGCTTTGCGCGACCCGATCAAGCCGGGCGCTCCCGGCAGCTACGAGAGCGGCGGCCCCACGGACAATGTGCTCTCCATCTGGAAAGTCGCGGCGCCGGCGCTGGATGTTCTGGCGCCCGACATTTACGTGAACGACCCTGTCGCGTACCAGAAGGTGCTCGAACTCTACCATCGCGACGACAACGCACTGTTCGTGCCCGAGACCGGCGGCCCCGCCGGCAACGCCCGCTTCTTCTTCTCGGCGCTCGGCCTTCAGGCCATTGGATACTCGCCGTTCGGCATGGACTACACCCGCAATCGCCCCGCGTCCGAGGCTTCCCAACCGCGCGAGGAGTTCCTGACTCCCTGGGCGCAGAATTACCGGTTGATCGGCCCGATGCAGCGCGAGATCGCCCGCCTCAATTTCGAAGGCAAGCTCCAGGCCGTGGCCGAACAGAAGGGCCAGGTCACCGACACCCTGAAGTTCGGACCCTGGAACGCGGTGGTGTCGTACGGACCGGGCCGCAGAGGCAGCGCCGCTGGGAATCCGGAGCCGAAGGGGCGCCTTCTGGTTGCCCAGCTCAAAGACAACCAGTTTCTGGTGGCCGGATACTTCTGCCGCGTCGACTTCTTTCCGGCCGGCACCGAGCAGCAACGCAAGTCGCAACAAATCGTACAGGGAACCGGACAGATTCCCTCCGCGCTGATTGACGGTAAATGGCAACACCGGCAGTTCCTGCGGGTCGAAGAGGGAACCTTCGAAAACGGCGTCTTCAAGTTCCTTCGCATCTGGAATGGCGACGAGACCGATTGGGGCCTCAACTTCGGCGCGGAGCCATTGGTGCTGCGCGTCTCGGTGGCCACCTATTAGAGGCCGGGAATCCGGTCCGAAACGCGGGAGTGGAACGTGAATACACACAGAACTTTCCGGAGCCGTTCCTTAGCAGCGGCTCTCGGTGCGCTGGTCCTTGCGTTTTCACCGGCCCATGCGCAAGCGCCGCGAGAGCGGCAACTCTTCGATAACGGGTGGCGGTTTCATCTGGGGGACGTCGGCCAGGGGAAATCGCCCGCCCTCGCCGAGAAGGATTGGCGGGAGGTGGACTTACCCCACGACTGGTCGATCGAAGGCCCTTACAGCTCCCAGAACGCGAGCGGCACGGGTTTCCTGCCGGGCGGAATCGCCTGGTACCGGAAGACGTTCCAACTCCCCGCTTCGATGCGTGGGCGGCGAGTCTCGGTCCGGTTCGATGGTGTGTACCGCGATAGTACCGTCTGGATCAACGGCGCGCGCCTTGGCTCGAGGCCGTATGGGTATTCCACTTTCGAGTACGACCTGACGCCGCACCTCCGTTTCGGCGCGGCCTCGAACGTCCTGGCGGTGCGCGTGGACCACAGCGTCGTCGCCGACTCGCGCTGGTATCCCGGGTCGGGCATATATCGCCACGTTTGGCTCAACGTAACCGGGCCGGTACATATCGCGCCCTGGGGAGTTTATGTGACCACACCGGTCGCCGGGGAGGCCGAGGCGCTGGCGTCCATCGAGACGCGGGTGATGAACGAATCGCCGGCCGAAGCCCGGGCCACCGTGGTCACGTCCGTCCTGAACGAGAGTTCGGAAGAGGTGGCGAGCGCGAAAGTGGAAGAGCCGATCGCATCTGGCAAGGACCGGACCTTCGCCCAGCAAGTCGCGATTCCGCGCCCCAGCCTCTGGTCGCCCGAACAGCCTCACCTGTACACGGCCGTCAGCCGGGTGTACCTCGACGGAAAGCTGGCCGACGAGCAGCGGACGCCGTTCGGCATTCGCAGTTTTTACTTCAGCCCGGAGAAGGGGCTGGTCTTCAATAGCCGGCCGATCAAGATGAAAGGGGTCTGCATTCATCACGACCTCGGCGCGTTGGGGGCGGCCTTTTTCGAGGAGGCGCTGGAGCGGCGACTGAAGCGCTTTAAGGAGATCGGAGTGAACGCCATCCGGTGCTCGCACAACCCGATGGCGCCCGAGTTTTACGACCTCTGCGACCGCCTGGGATTCCTGGTCATGGATGAAGCCTTCGACGAGTGGATCGGCGGCAAGCGCAAGTGGGCTGAAGGCTGGAATGCCGGAGTGGCGGCGCGTCGCGGGTACCACGAGGCGTTCGAAGAGTGGGGCGTCCGGGATGCTCAGGACATGGTGTTGCGGGATCGCAATCATCCCTCCATCGTCATGTGGAGCATCGGCAACGAAATCGACTATCCCGACGACCCCTTCACTCACCCGCGCGGCAGGGACGGCGTCAAACCGAACAGCCTTTCCGCCGATCTCATGCCGCCCATCGCGCGCCGGCTGATTTCGGCCGTGAAGCAGTTTGACGTGACGCGCCCCGTCACCATGGCGCTAGCCGATATCGACGCCTCCAACGCGACGGGCTTGGCGAACATGCTGGACGTGGTTGGATACAACTACCTCGAGCAGCACTACGAGCGGGACCACAGGACCTACCCCAACCGGGTGATCTACGGCAGCGAGAACAGCCGCGGCCTGGATGCCTGGCGGCCAGTGGCGCTCAACGACTACGTCGGGGGCCAGTTCCTGTGGACGGGCATGGACTATCTTGGCGAAGCCAGCCGGTATCCCAGCCACGGGTCCTCCGCGGGGCTGCTCGATATCCAGGGATTCCAGAAGCGGGACGCCTACTTCCGCCAAGCCCTCTGGAGCGACAAACCCATGCTCTACGCCGCGGCTTGGGGCGCGGGCGCCGACGAGTCGCGCATGGCCGAGTGGCCAAGGAATTTGGGCCGCATCCCGGCGATGGAGCGCTGGGGCTGGACGGGCGACCCGCGAAAGAACATCCCGGTCGAGGTATACACGAACTGCGACTCGGTGGAGTTGACGCTGAATGGCCGGTCCCTGGGTGAGAAGCCGATCGCCGACCGCCTGCTGCCGGCCCTGCTGTGGTCCGTGCCGAATGAAGCGGGCGCGGTGGAGATTGTGGGGAAGAAGGCCGGGGTGATCGCGGCACGCTTCCAATTGAAGACCGTCGGCCAACCGGAAAGCATCGAGCTGAGCCCGGACTTGAAGACTCTCAAGAACGACGGACGGCAGGTATCCACTATTGAAGTGCACGTGGTGGACCGAAACGGCAACCGGGTGCCGGACGCCGCCCAGACGGTCTCTTTCGAGGTGGCCGGCGCCGGACGGCTCATGGCGGCGGGCAACGCCGATCTTACCGATGGCACTCCCGTAACCGCGAGCCAGGTCAAGTTGTACCAGGGCCGGGCGTTGGCGGTGGTGCGCTCCGGGGCCGGGTCCGGCAAGATCACCGTCCGCGCCACGGCGCCCGGCTTGACGGCGGGAGAGGCCGTCGTCGCAGTGAGGCCCTGAAGGGCCCAGGGAGAGAAGAAAACATATGAAAATCGCGAAACCGCACTTTGGAACCATCGCATTTGCGGCCGCGGGCATCGTGCTGGCGGGCGCCGGCGC
>PLEM01000203.1 GCA_003137035.1 Bryobacterales bacterium
CAACACCGGCATCGCGCTGGCCTTCGTCGCCGCGGCGCGGGGCTACCGCCTGACGCTCACCATGCCGGAAACCATGTCGCTCGAACGGCGCAAGCTCATCAAGGCGTTTGGCGCCACGCTGGTGCTCACCGAGGGCGCGAAGGGCATGAAAGGGGCCATCGCCAAGGCCGAGGAGATCAAGGCCTCCGACCCCAACCATTTTCTGCTGCTGCAGCAGTTCAAGAACCCGGCCAACCCCGACATCCACTTCAAAACCACGGGTCCGGAGATTTGGGAGGACACCGAGGGCCGCATCGACGTACTGGTGAGCGGCGTCGGCACCGGGGGCACGATTACCGGGATCTCGCGCTACATCAAGAACGTCAAGGGGAAGAAGATCGAGTCGGTGGCGGTCGAGCCCGTGAACAGTCCGGTCATCACGCAGTTCTTGAACAAGCAGCCGCTGGCGCCCGGGCCGCACAAGATTCAAGGCATCGGAGGCGGATTCATCCCGGATGTGCTGGACCTCTCGCTGGTCGACCGGGTTGAAACAGTGACCGACGACGAAGCCATCGAAACCGCCCGGCGGCTGGCGCGCGAGGAAGGCATCCTCAGCGGCATTTCCTGCGGAGCGGCGGCCGCGGTAGCCGCGCGGCTGGCGAACAAGCCCGAGTACGCGGGAAAAACAATCGTTGCGATCCTGCCGGATTCCGGCGAGCGCTACCTGACGAGCATTCTCTACGAAGGGATCGTCTAGTGTTCTGACCGCTCCCTTGCGGTCGCGGCTCTGAAAGGGCATCGGAGCCGCGACCGCGAGGGAGCGGTTGGAGTAGTTGTTTCAGGACGGGCCGCAAGGCTACACCGCGGCCAGCGCCGATTCCAGATCTTCGATCAGATCCGCCACGTCCTCGATCCCGACCGAAATGCGGATCAGGTCGGGCGTGATGCCCATCGACTCGCGAATATCCGGCGGCACCGAAACGTGCGTCATGGTGTAGGGATGCTCGATGAGCGACTCCACTCCGCCCAGCGACTCGGCCAGCGTGAACACCTTCACGTTGCCGAGCAGCCGGAACGCCTCCTCCTGGCCGCCGCGAACGCGGAAAGAAAATGTCCCGCCAAAGCCGGTCATCTGCCGCAGCGCGAGCGCGTGTTGCGGATGGCTGGGAAGTCCGGGGTGATGCACTCTGGAGATCTTCGGGTGGCGCTCCAGCCAGCGCGCGATCTCCAGCGCGTTGCGGTTGTGTTCCTCCATGCGCAGCGCCAGCGTCTTGATGCCGCGCATCACCAGGAAGCAGTCGAAGGGCGCCTGGCAGGTGCCCAGAGCGTTCTGAAGAAAGCCGATGCGCTCGGCCAGCCCCGCATCGCGCACCACGATGGCTCCGCCGACCACGTCCGAGTGGCCGTTGATGTACTTGGTGGTCGAGTGCACGACGATGTCGACGCCCAGCTCGAGCGGCCTCTGGAAGTAGGGTGACGAGAACGTGTTGTCGCAGATGGTGAGCAGCCCGTGCTCGCGCGCCAGTTGCGCCACCGCCGCCAGATCCACCAGGTTCATGCACGGGTTGGTCGGCGATTCGATCCACAGGGCGCGCGTGGAGGGCCGCAGCGCGGCGCGCACCGCGTCCAGGTCGCGCAGGTCGACGTAATCCACCGCCACGCGCCGCTCGCCGAGCGTCGCCAGCAACCGGTAGGTTCCGCCGTAGAGGTCGTTGTGCACCACCATGTGGTCGCCCGGCTCGAACATGGTCGCGAGCGTCGCCTCGGCCGCCATTCCAGTGCCGAAGGCGAAGCCGAACGCGCCCGATTCCAGCGCCGCCAGGCAGGTCTCCAGGGCCTTGCGGGTCGGGTTACCGCTGCGTGAGTAATCGAACGGCCCCGGCTGGCCCACGCTCCGGAAGGCGAAAGTAGAGGTCTGGTAGATGGGCGTCATTACCGCGCCATAGGCCGCGTCGGGCGGCTGGCCGGCATGAATGGCAAGAGTCTTGAATCGCTTACAATTGTTTTGGGACAAACTTAGGCTCCAGCGAGAAGGCTGAGCTTCTCTTCTTTAGAGAAATGGTACCATGCCACGCATCCTGATCCTTTGCACGGGCAACTCGGCCCGCAGCCAGATGGCGGAGGGGCTGCTGAAATCTTACGATCCGCGGTTGGAGGTCTTGTCGGCGGGCACCGAGCCCGCGGCCCAGGTAAATCCCAACGCGGTCCGCGTGATGGAGGAGATCGGCATCGACATCCGCGATGCCCGGCCCAAGAGCGTCGAGTTGTTTCTCGGCGAGGCCTTCCACTACGTGATTACGGTCTGCGGCAACGCGGAGGCCTCCTGCCCGGTGTTCCGCGGCGCGGTGCGCAGGCGGCTGCACTTCCCATTCGACGACCCGGCTGCAGCGTCAGGCAGCGATGAGCAGGTGATCGAGGCCTTCCGCCGGGTTCGCGATCAGATTGGAGTGCGCTTCCGCGACTTCTACCTGGCTCACGTCCGCGCTTCCACGCCCCGTCTTCGGCCCGCGCGGCAAACGGACATCGAGGCCGCCCGCCGACTGCTCGCAGACTGCGCACTGGGGGCGGAAGGATTGGAGTCCCAATTCCCGGACGGATTCGCCGTGGTCGATAGCGGCGGCGAGTTGGTGGGAGTCGCGGGCGTCGAGATCTACGGGGAGGACGGGTTGCTGCGCTCGGTGGCGGTGGCGCCCGAGCACCGCGGAACGGGCCAGGGAGCGCTGCTGGTGCGCGACCGGCTGGAGTGGGCGGTGAGACACCGCCTGCGAGCGGTCTATCTGCTCACCACCACCGCCGCGGAGTTCTTCACCCGCATGGCATTCTGGCCGGTGGAGCGCGACGACGTGCCCGAGGGCGTGCGGGCTTCCGAAGAATACTCGCGCGCGTGCCCGGCCAGCGCCACCGTGATGTCGCTGCCGCTGTAGGGGAATTCGTTCCGCCGGGTAACATTTCCCCTGCGCCCGACATCTACCAAGGCGCAGGGACACATCGAAGGACTGGTGCGCCCTGCCGGAAAGGATACAACATGTACAATCGCAAGCTGTTTTGGGCTCTTGCCCTGGTCGGCCTCCTGGCTTTGAGCGCTTTCGCCGCGGACGTCAGCGGGAAGTGGAAGGGCGAGTCCCCCGGGCGCGACGGCCAGATGACGACCAGCACCATGACCTTGAAGGTCGACGGCGAGAAGCTGACCGGCAGCGTCAGCGGTCGTATGGGGGACAACCCCATCAGCGAGGGTAGGATCAGCGGGGACGACATCTCCTTTGTCGTGGTCCGGAATATGCAGGGCCAGGAGATGAAGATTCAGTACACCGGCAAGGTCGCCGGCGAAGAGATCAAGATGAGCATTCTGTTCCGCGAGGGCGCGCCCGCCAGGGAGATGGTCTACAGGCGCGTGAAAGACTAACCCGCTCCCCGGATTCCCCGGCGCGCATCGCCCAGTCGGATAATGGAATCCGAGGGGCGCGTGTGCGCCTTTTTTGTTTATGGCGATGAAACTCGAACTCCAGGTGAACGGAATCTGGCGCTCGGTCGCGGCCGAGCCGGGCTCCATGCTGCTCAGCGTGCTGCGCGACCAATTGGACCTCACCGGAACCAAGTACGGATGCGGCGAGGGGCAGTGCGGCGCTTGCACGGTTCTCGTCGACGGCCAGCCGGTGCGCTCCTGCATCACCCGCGCCGAGGCCGTCGCGGGCAAGTCCGTCACCACCATCGAAGGGCTGGAGCGGGATGGCCGTTTGCATCCGCTCCAGGAAGCGTTTCTCGGCGCCGGCGCGATGCAGTGCGGCTACTGCACGGCCGGCATGATCGTCGAAGGAGTGGCGCTGCTGCGGAGCAACTCCGATCCCAACGAAACCCAAATCAAGCAGGGGCTTGAGGGCCACATCTGCCGCTGCGGCACGTATCCTCGGATCGTGGCGGCGGTGCGGATGGCCTCGTTAGCGATGCGGGAGGCGCGCCATGATTGACCGACGCCAGTTCTTCCAAGCACTGGGCGGCGGCCTGGCGATCTTCATCGCGCGCGAAGAAGCGCCGGCCCAGCAGCAGGCGTTGCCGCAGGAGATCGACGCGTGGCTGCACATCGGCAAGGACGGCGCGATCACGGTCTCGACCGGCAAAGTCGAGATGGGGCAGGGCGCTCGCACCGAATTGACGCAGGTGGTGGCGGAAGAACTGCGTGCGCCCGTCGCCAGCATCACGATGGTCATGGGCGACACCGATCTCACTCCGTTCGATGGCGGGACTGCCGGCAGCCAGACCACTCCACGCATGGTTCCGCAGCTTCGCAAGGCCGCCGCGACTGCTCGCGAGATGCTGCTCGACCTGGCGGCGGAAAAGTGGGGAGTCGACCGGGCCGCTCTCGTGGTTTCCGGCGGCAAGGTCGCCGATCCGAAGGCCGGCCGCTCCGCCGGCTTCGGCGAGTTGGCTGAGGGCCGGAAGCTGCTCAAAATCATCGACGCCTCCGTTCCGCTGACGCCTCCCGAGCAGTGGAAGGTCGCCGGGACGCCGCTCGCGAAAGTGAACGCCCGGAACATCGTCACCGGCAGGCATCGATACCCATCCGACATCACGCGGCCGGGCATGCTTCACGGCAAAGTGCTGCGACCGGCGGCGTTCGGCGCCTTGCTGGTGTCGCTCGACGCGAGCGCAGCCGAGGCGATGGAAGGAGTGAAAGTGGTTCGCGACGGCGATTTCGCCGCCGTGGCTGCGCCCACGCCCCAGGCCGCCGAGCGCGCCGTCGCCGCCCTCAAGGCGGAGTGGAAAACTACGCCACAACCCAATCGGGCCGAGCTGTTCGACTACCTCAAGAAGAACATGCAGGGCCGCGCCAATCCCAATGAGCGCGGCTCGGTCGAGAAGGCGCTGGCCGAGGCGGACACGCGGCTGCGCGAGACCTACACGGTCGCCTACATCGCCCACGCGCCGCTCGAGCCCCGCGCCGCCGTGGCCGAGTGGAACGACGGCAAGCTGACAGTCTGGACCGGCACGCAGCGCCCGTTCGGCGTTCGCAACGAGCTGATGGCTGCGTTCTCACTGCCTCAGGACCGCGTGCGCGTGTTGATGCCCGACACCGGTTCCGGTTACGGCGGCAAGCACATGGGCGACGCTGCCATCGAGGCGGCGCGCCTGGCGAGGGCCGCGGGCAAGCCGGTAAAAGTCGTGTGGACGCGCCAGGAGGAATTCTCCTGGGCCTATTTCCGGCCCGCCGGCGTGATCGAGGTTGCGAGCGGCGTGCGCAAAGACGGCATCATCACCGCTTGGGAGTTCACCAATTACAACTCCGGCGGCGCCGGCCTTCAGATCGCCTACGATATCCCGAACTACCGCATCGCCTTCCAGCCCGCGCGCTCGCCGCTGCGCCAGGGGTCCTACCGCGCCCTGGCCGCCACCGCGAACCATTTCGCGCGCGAGACGCACATCGACGAGCTGGCGCACGCCGCGGGCATGGATGCGCTCGAGTTCCGGCTGAAGAACACGCAGGACCCGCGCTTCCGCGCAGTGCTGGAAGCGGCCGCGGCGCGCTTCGGCTGGGGCAAGACCAAGCCCGCACCGGGCCACGGCTTCGGCATCGCCGCGGGTTGGGAAAAAGGCGGCTACGTGGCCACTTGCGTCGAGGTCGCGGCGCGCCCGGGCGCCAACCCCAAGATCGAGCGCGTGGTGGAGGCCTTCGAGTGCGGCGCCATCATCAACCCGGACAATCTGAAGAACCAAATCGAAGGCGCCATCCTCATGGGGCTTGGCGGCGCGCTGTTCGAGGCTATCGACTTCGCGGACGGCAGGATACTCAACGCGCGCTTCTCGCGTTACCGGGTGCCGCGCTTCAGCGACGTTCCGCCCATCGAGACCGTGATGCTGGACCGCAAGGATCTGCCCTCGGCGGGCGCCGGCGAGTGCCCCATCGTGGGCATTGCACCTGCCATCGGCAACGCCATCTTCGCGGCCACTGGGACGCGCCTGCGCTCGCTGCCGCTGGTTCTCAAAGGCAGCGCGTGAATCAGCGCAACTCAAACGTCGCCGTGTACGGAATCTGAGCGTTCGCGACCTGGTCGGTCACGGTGAACAGCGCGGTGTAGGCGCCCTTCGGGAACTCTCCCGGCAAAGTGATGTGCCCCGTCATGGGCAGGAAGAACGTCCGCGGCCGGTAGTAGAAGGACTGGTCCACCACCACGTATTTCGGCTCGTCCACCACCGGGTTTCCGCCCGGGCCAAGCACCTTCAGCGCGATTTCCAGGTTTACCCGGTCCTCCCGCGCCTGCATGCCGAAGACCTTCCAGCGGAGGTGCACGGTGCCGCCACCCTCCAGGACCGGAACCTCGGCCGGCGGCCCATCCTCGGACAACGAGAGCGCGAAGTCGCGCACCTCCAGTCCCACCGCGGGCGCGATCGCCGGTGCTTCCACCTGGAACGCCGGCGTCGCCGCAGCGTCGGTGTTCTTGACCTTGTCGTGGATCTGGATTTCGACCTTGTACGCCCCCGGGGGAACATTCTGCGGAAGTCCGAGGCGGAACGAACCGTTCACCGGGCTGCCCCGCGGCGCCTCCTGCACCAGTTCCTTTTCCCAGGGCGGGTACAGGCCGAGGTTGTCCGGATCGCGCGCCACCACGCGCAACAGCAGGTCGATCTTGTCTTGCTTGTCCTTCGCGAACCCGAGCACGTCGTACTTGACGTACACGGTGTCGCCCGGCGCGTAGGGAGCGTCCGCCCGGGGGGGGCCGCCCTCGCTTTGAAGAAACGCGGCGTTCACGACTCGAAGGTCGCCACCCCCGGCCGAGGAGCCGCGGTAGAGCAGATACGCTGCCGCCAGGACCGCAATCAATACCACCAGCAACCCCACCCCAAGCGCGACGCGGGTCGAGGCGGAGGCCCCGCGCTGGACAGCGGCGGGGGCGTCGGGAGCAGAAGGGTACAGAGGGGCGCCACAGGCGGTACAGAACCGCAGATCCGCGTGGGCGGGAGTTCCACAGCGTTGACAGAACACAGTGACCTCCCTCGGAACGTTATCCGATTCGTCGATATCGAAGTATAAGGTCTGCGACGGCGCGCTGGCAAGCGGGTTGCCGCGCTTTGGGCGAGCGGGACGCGCTTGGAGTTGCGGATTCGGCGGTCACGCGTTACCAGCGCCCAGACGCGGATCTGCGCGAGCGCCACCGCGAATTCGGGCGAGGCGACGGGAATCACCGTGTCGGGCTAAAACCGCCGGCCCAGAATCATCTTGACGAGTAAGTGATCGGTGCTGCGGGTCACGCCGATGCCGACGCCCAGGTTGAATTCCCAGTTCGGCCCCAGGTTCAGGTCGATGGCCGGCAGGATCTGCTGCTGTTGGTCGCGCAGCGGATCGAATCCGGTGACCGGGCCGAGCGAGCCGTAATACTCGAGGCCCGCGCTCACGCGCTTGGTGAGGTCGTAGCTGAACTTGAAATTCGGGGAGAATTCGACGCCTTTGCCGGTGTTCGCGCCGTGAAACGAGCGGTCGAAGGTGGGATTGAAGGACCAGTACCAGCGCCCAAGGTTTTTGTCGATGATCGGCCTGATCTCGATGGTCCAGGTGTCGCTCGAGAACAACGGGCGCTGGTAGCCGATCTCGGTCGAGAGGCTGAGGCCCACCGGCCAATGCCAGCTTTCGGGAATGGCAACGCGCGGCCGGATGTGCGAGCCGACCCACTGCCAGCCCTGGCCGGACTGCGCGCTGGTGAACTCGTACAAGCCGGTCTCGAACCAGGACGTGAACCCGTGCGTGATCTCGAGCGTCTCGTGCAATTGGTGGTTGGTCGGCAACACGCCGT
>PLEM01000034.1 GCA_003137035.1 Bryobacterales bacterium
GAAGCTGCTGAGCAGTCCGACGGTCCATTGCGCGGTGTTGGTGTTGAAGTTCCAGCGCTTGCCGGGGCCGCTGGGATCGGCCAGGGTGGTCCAGGCGTGGAGCTGCCCGCTGGGGCTGTCGTCGTGCGCGAAGGTGTAGGTGGTTTCGCCTCCGCCGGCGGACTTGCCGAGGTAGCGGTACTGGATTTCGCGCAGGCTGCGGTTGCCGGGATAGGTGAACCCGCGGTAGTCCCAGCGAATCCAGCCGCCGTTGGGTTGGATCACGGAGGCGAGTTCTCCCGAGATGTCGTAGCTCCACGGCGTGTACACCATGGTGTGGCCGATGCCCAGTCCCGCTACGGTGACCTGGGCGAGCAGGGAACCGGCCGGCCTGGGCGGGCCGGGGCGGGGTAGCAGGGGGCGGCAGCCCCCCTTGCTGACGGCGCGAAGCGTCGCACTCCTTGGGGCGTGTGGATGCGACGCGACACCAGAGAAGACCGTCGCCCGATTCTATACCGATCATTGGGCCCACATCTGCCCAACGCGGAAGGCTGCGGCTGGCTTAGGACAGCGGCGCTGGGAACGGCTTTCACTTGTTGAACCTGACCTCCGAAAGGTCGCCGCCCTCGCTCAGAAGCAAGCAGCGGGCCGCGGCGCAAGAGACTGCCGAGAAGCGTTGCGTGGGATCGGTGAGCGAAACCCAATGCTGCCCCTTGTCCTGCGTGGCGAACACACGAGCGTCAATGATCGCGAGACCATGAGCCTCGTCGGCGAAACTCACCCACTCGTCCCGAGTATTGGGGATCACTCTGTTTCTGACTCGAAGGGAACTGAGGGTCCAGGACAAGCCGTCGTCATCCGAGTAGAGGACGTCCCCACCGTACGTGCGTAGCCAGACCCTTCGGCCGGCCACGAACCGGATGGTATATGGATTGCCGTACTCCCCGCACATTTCCGCCGGCGATTGGGCGGGATCGCTCTTCTTCCACGAACGGCCCCAGTCCGACGTCAAATAGAACTTGCACTCGAGGTTTAGAAGTACCTCGCCATCATTGCTTATCCCAACCTGGAAGCGCCCTCGATACACGTCGAGGTTCGGAACTGCAAGGGGCGACCAGTGACGCCCTCCATCGTGGGTCTGATATGCCAGTAGCCGCGACAGATCTCCGTGCGATTCAACGAGCCCAAAGAGGACACCATCTCGGCCGGTTTGATCGAAAGCAGCGTCCGACCAGTAGCACATTGGATCAAGATTACAGGGCGTCGGCACCGGCGAAACTCGACCGGACGAGTCTGCCTTCCACAGCCCTGTGGACGGCTTCGTGGCGAAAGTAGGCACGATAGCCCAGGCCCCTCCGTCCGAGGTGATTCCCCAATCCGGGCCGATCATGCCCATGTCAACTTTGTGCCACGAACTCCCGCCGTCCGAGGTTGCCATTAAGACAGAGGCCTCCCCGATGCCCCACCCGTGAGAAACATCCAACATCCGGAAGGAATAGGGCACAGTTCCAGCGCGCTCGATAGGAGTGACGCTAGCGATGTGATCAGTTACGCGTGGTTGGGCGTACAACCCTGCCGACACCGCCATAACCGAGACCAGTGCTGTCGCTATGGAGTACATGGAAGAACGTCTTTATAGTTGAGGAACTTGGTGTTGTTGATTTGAAACTGGCAGCCGTTTGGGGGGTACACCGTCCCGTCTTGAAGCACACCCCGCCAGTTGTTGTAATAGATGGGAACCTGAGATCCGTTCGTAAGCACCAAGCTGGCAGCAGTCAGAGCGATAATCATGTCAAAGCACTCATTCGTGTATGCATCACTGGCGGTGAAGGCTCTGATCGCAATCCTATAGGCATTGCTGAAGTTTCCGTTCTGATACGCGGACGCAAAAATGCTACCGTAGTCGGGCTTGCCGGCAGTGGGGGTGTTGGCAAGGTTCACTATGACGCTAGCGATCGCGATATCTTCGTTGAAAAGGGTGTCCCAGTTGATTAGTGGCCCGGTTGCGCCCATGGGATTTGGTCCATTTCCGGCCTGATAGCTGTTGAAGCCAAGATAGTTAAAGGAGTTCTCGTTGAGTATCCTCCACGTTACTGTAGACAAGTTCAGGTTGGAAGTCCAGCCCGGGGAAACAGCATTGAGATTATCTGCACAAGTGGGTATCGTCGGCCGCGGAGATGGCGCGGCCGTTCCTGTGCATGGCACGGTAACGGGAGTGGTGCCGAACAAGCCGGCAGCCACGGTGACGCCGCACCAGCCAGGCAACGCCCCCCCGGCGCCACCGAGGCCGCCTCCAATGGCGACACCGGTGTGGATTCCCCAGTCTTCCGCTTCGCAGGCCTCGGGATCCTCGATGCAGTCCTTTGCGCTCATGACCAGTCCGCTGGGGTCGGAGCTGTTCGCGGGATCGCCCCTGACGTAGCTGTACCGGTTCCAGCTTTGTGGAGTGACAGGCGAAACGCTGCTAGCACTGGGGTCCGGTATCGTGAACCTGGCGATCTGGCTGGAGTAGTAGCGGGCGTTGGCGTAGTCCAGTCCGGTGGCGCGGTCGCGGGTGTAGGTGGCGAACTTCTGGGTGTCGTTGTTGGT
>PLEM01000112.1 GCA_003137035.1 Bryobacterales bacterium
GTAAGTCTGCTTCTTCTCGAGGGCGTTGGCCTGCTCGACGCTCGCCAGCGGCAGCACGCTGGCAAGGATGGCCACCTGCTTGTCCAAACCGGCCGCTCGAACCGCATCCATCCACTTCGTGAAGCCGGCCAGATCGAACACCGCCTGGGTCAACAGGAAATCCGCCCCGGCCGCGATCTTCTTCTTGAGACGAACCAGATTCAGCTCCAGCGGCTGCTGGTAAGGGTGGGCGACCGCTCCGACCAGCATCTCCGGAAGCTTCAGACCCTTGACGAATTGAGTCAGTTGGATGGAGTCGATGTCGTAGACGCCGGCCGCCTGCGGGCGCGCTCCCAGCGACTGGTGGTCGCCGCTGAGGCACAGGATGGCGCCAATCCCCAAGGCCGCGGCGCCGAGCGCATCGCTCTCCAAGGCGATGCGGTTGCGGTCCCGGGTCACCATGCTCAGTACGGTCTCGCGGCCTTCTCCAACCAGGATGGAGGCGCACGCCAGTGCCGAAGCGTGGATCTCGTCGGGGTTGTCCGGCACTACCACCGCGTCCAGGTTCGAGGGCAGCGCCGCTGCCAGCTTCTTCACGGCCGCGGCATCCGGACTCGCTGGCGGCAGGCATTCGGCCGTAATTGCGAGCCGGCCCGAGGCCAGCGTCCGGGCAAGTTTACTCTTCGCTATCGTCATCGCTGATGTCCACTTCCTGGTGGGACTCTCGGTCCGCTCCGGCCACGGGAGCCATCTGCAACGGGTTCGGCGGAAGGCTCGCCATGGCCTGCATCACCCCGTCCCGTATGGCGGCCACCCGGGCGTCCAAACCGTTGGACGCACCGTCCGGCGCGGGACTTCCGGCCGCCAGCGCCATGTCCTGGCCCGCCGTTCCCGGCAGGTGGAAGAGCATCAAGCGCTTACCGCCCAACCCGATCTCGTCGAGGATCGAGCGCAGGTAGTCCACCCTGCGGGCGCAGCGCTTGCTGCCTTCCAGATAATGACAGTTGTCCTCCTGGCAAGCCACCGCGCACACCACGTCGGCGCCCGACTCGAAGGCCTTCAGCACGTGCTCCGGCTGAAGCCGCCCCGTGCACGGCACCAAGACTTCCTGCACCGAGACCGGCCAGCCAAACTCCGGCACGCTCGGCCGCGGCCGCCCCGCGGAGCTGTGCGCCAGCCCCGGCCGGGCGCAATTGGAGCACACAAAGGCCGTCACCGCCACCATGGTCTGGGCGCTCGAGCCGCTAGCTTCAACAACGGATAGGGATTCCCCCATCGATTTCACCTACCAGGATAAGAATATGCAGAATAGCAGATTGTCAGTATAAGTCAAGCCTAAAGTTCACTTCGTCAACATAAGATCACCTTATGGTAAGCAGCGATCGCGGCGTTCCCTCGCCTCGGGCTCCCTCGAGGTCCCGTGCGGGCGCGGATCGCCGCCATGCCGCGGGAGCACCTCCCGCAACTCGACAGCGTCGGACCAGTGGTATTGTGGACACGATATGGTGCGAGACATGAGGGAAGGACGCGAATTCGCAGTTCGGTCTTATCGCTGGGGCTTGGAGCAGTGGCGCCAGGAGGTGGAACGGAACTTTCCACTCCCGCTATCGATCCTTTCCCCTATCATCTTCGATCAAGTTGCGGTTCTCGAGCGTTGGCCCCGGGAGAGGCACTATTCGCGCACTGAGTGTCCGGGGCGCACAACGCCAGCGAAGGAGGAAGCGGCATGAGACCGAAGGAATACGTGCTTCGACTTGGCGGCGGTTTGGCCTGCATCATCGGGATCGTTGTCGTGATAAGGGGAGGAGTGATGAAACGGGGGGATGAGCTCAGCACCAAGAGTGTGGNNATGCTCGACGCCATCCCGCAGGACCAACTGCGGAAGAACGTCGAAACCATAGATACAATCGCCACCGTACTGGAGTACGCGTTTCCTTCCCAAGCTTCCTCCGATGCACTGGACAGGTTTCGATCCAGGGTGACCGATCCTGTGATGCAGGATGAGCTCAGGGACAGTTCAGCCAAGCTCAGAGCCGAGATGAGGGGTGCCTGGAGCGAAGCATGGTGGCAGGCGAATCGAGCCATGTCCCCCCGGGAGCAGAACCTCCACTACGAGGAACTGCTCATGGCGAATGCCGCCCCCGGCGACCGGGTCTTCTTCTTGGTTTGGACGGCTCAGACTGCCCTGGAGGTTGGCCAGTACGCCAAGGCTGAGGCCTACGCGCGGGAGATTCTCGCAACGCCGGGTCTTGCAGCCAAGACCGGCGACGGGGTGTACTACGGGAATCATGTGCTGGGCATGGTCGCGCTCCACCAGGGCGACATTGCTGCAGCCAAGCATTATCTGATCGAGTCCGCGAAGACGCCGGGGTCGTATGTGCTGAACGGAATCAGACCGCCCGACACGTCGCTGGCCATCGCGCTCCTTGAGCGTGGCGAGCGCGAGGCTGTTTTTGAGTATCTGGACCTCTGCAAGGTGTTCTCGAAGAAAGATGCGCTGATTGAGGGCTGGAAGAAGACCATCCTTGCCGGTGGAGTTCCCAGATTCTGGCCGGATTGGTTAGAGGCGAACCTCGGCAGGAAGATCGAGAAACCTTGGTGAGCTGCCGCCAAACCAGGCTGTTCCGGGGTCACAACAAAACGGGAGTTAGGCGTCAGCGCCCGGTGAACCCATGCCGGGGAGCCGCGGTAGCCGCGTGGGCAACTGCGGCCGGGGCCGAAACTGCCCTGGGCGAGGCGCTATTCGCACGCTGACCGTGCCTGCTACGGGCCGCTGCGGTTTTCTTGTCTGAGGCGCACAACGTCAGGGAAGGCGAAAGCCATATGGGACCGAAAGAAAGCGTGCTTCGACTTGGAGGCGGTTTAGCCTGCATCATTGCGATCATGATCGTGATACGAGGAGGAGTGATGAAACCGAGGGATGACCTCAGCACGAAAACTGTCCCGCAGTTGGTTAAGCTGTACAACTCGGCGCCGGGAGCCGACGATGCCGTTGGGCCTGAGTTCGCGAGGAGAGGCGACCCAGCCCGGGACGAGCTGATTCGAATGCTCGACGCCATCCCGCAGGGCCAACTGCGGAGGAACGCAGAGACGATAAGTACAATCGCCACCGTACTGGAGTACGAGTTTCCGTCGCAAGCCTCCTCTGATGCACTGGAGAGGTTTCGTGCCGGGGTGACCGACCCGGTGATGCAGGGCGAGCTCAGGATGACCTCTGCGATGCTCAGGGGCCGCATGAGGGGTGACTGGATGGACGAAGCATGGTCGCAGGCGAATCGATCCATGTCCCCCCTGGAGCAGAGCCTCCACTTCGAGGAACTGCTCATGGCGAATGCCGCCCCCGGCGAACGGGTTTTCTTCCTGGTTGGGGCGGCTCAATTCGCCCTCAGGGTCGGCCAGAACGCCAAGGCCGAGGCTTACGCGCGGGAGATTCTCGCAACGCCGGATCTTGCAGCCAAGACGGGCGACGGGGTCTACTACGGGAATCATGTGCTGGGGATGGTAGCGCTCCACCAGGGGGATATCGCAGCCGCCAAGCATTATCTGATCGAGTCCGCGAAGACGCCGGGGTCGTATGAGTTGAACGGCCCGAAACCGCCCGATCCTTCGCTGGCCGTCGCGCTCCTTGCGCGTGGCGAGCGTGAAGCTGTTGTTGAGTATCTGGACCTCTGTAAGGTGTTCTCGAAGAAAGATGCGCTGATTGAGGGCTGGAAGAAAACCATCCTTGCCGGGGGAACTCCCAACTTCTGGCCCGAATGGGTAGAGGCGAACCTCGGCAAGACAGCCCTTTGGAGAGATCGTCTGGTCAGGTGACGCCGCATTTCGTGGGGAGCGGGCTTTCTCACCACACGATGAATTGGCGGAACGCCCCGAGCGCACCGAACCCACGAACAGGTTGGCCTCGACGCGTTCCTCGCCCAGGCGGTCACGGGCGGCGAAGGCCGCGTCGGGGGCGATGTCGCAGGCGTGGATCCGGCCCGCGCGCGCAGATCAGCGCCACGCCACGGGAGGTCCTCCCGGGAACCCGACGACGCTGGACCAGGCAAGAGAGGAAACACGGTGGCGGTCCCCAGCATGGGGATTCTCCCGAAATCGATCACCCATTCTCCCCGGGAAACGATCGCCGTTCTCCTGTCGTCGATCAGGGAGATCGGAGCGAAGCGACGCTGGCTTTTCGATTGTGCCCGGGAGTGATCGATTTCGGGAGAATCCCCAGAACAGTGGCGAAGTGACGTTTCAGTACGACGGCGATGGCAACCGCGTAGCCATGACGGCCGGCGGCGTCACGACGACGTTCTTGGTGGACACGGTGAATCCGACGGGCCACTCGCAAGTGCTCGAAGAGTTGGTTGGAGGCGCTGTGCAGCGGGTGTACACCTACGGTTCGAGCCGGATCAGCCAGAGCCAGATCCTTAACGGAGCTTGGGCTACCACCTTCTACGGCTACGACGGCCAAGCTAGCGTACGCTATCCGACCGACGCAAGTGGCGCGGTTCTTATTCGCCACCCTGTCTTGCGACTGAGTCACTCCTCATCCCAGCCTGCATTTCCTTTCCCACCAACGCCCCTGAGTCTCCCACCACCCATTCCGCCCCGGCCGGACCTTATCATGAAGCGGGCATCCGTATGTCGTCACCCGCCACAACGCCGTGCCGCGCCGGCGCCACAGGCCTCCCACCCCGGCGCCCCGAAAAACCAAGAATTTCCAAACGAACCCAATCCCATTTTCGAACACTCTCCCAGCCAGCCTCGCCATCGAAGGCTTCCAGCCTGAATGCCCCGCCATCGCTCCCGGCGAAAACACACCCGCGCCAAACGAAGCCAATCCCATTTCCGAAACGCCCAGTTCGGCGCCGCCATACCGGCGCGGAACAGGCCGCGGCTGGCCTGCGGAGCTGGGTATGCGGCCTTCGCCTAACACACCAGCGCGATCCAATCTTCTTTCTCGAGGATCTCGGCGCCGGCCGGGTAGGCCGCGCGGACGCGATCAAGGTGCCGGCTGGGGAATCCGGAGAGGATGGCCCTGCCGCCGGGCTTGCGGATGCGGGCGATCTCGGGTGCCATGTCGAGGAGGGTTTCGGCGTTGATGTTGGCGACCACCACATCGATGGCAGCGGAACGCACCGAGCGCACCGAACCCACGAACAGGCTGGCCGCGACGCGTTCCTCGCGCAGGCGGTCGCGGGCGGCGAAAGCCGCGTCGGGGTCGATGTCACAGGCGTGGATCGGGCCGGCACCAAGCAGGCCGGCGGCCACGGCCAGAATGCCAGACCCTGTGCCTATATCAAGCACAACCGCGCCGGGAAACACGTGCCGCTCCATGGCCTCCAGACAAAGCTGCGTGGCGGGATGCCAGCCGGTGCCGCAGGCCTGCCCCGGTTTCATCACCAGGCGGAGCCGGCCGGGCGGGGCGGGTTCCCGGCTCCAGGCGGGCACAAGATAGAAGCGCGCCCCAACCAGCACGGGCGCCCACTGGGATTGGGACACCTCCACCCAGTCCCGGTCCTCGACCGGTTCCCAGCGCGGCTCCCAGGCGGCGAGGTCCGCAACCTCCACAGGCTCCGCAAAGAACGCCGCCAGGTGCGAGCGGCCGTCGGGGGCGTCCTCCTCGGTGATGCCGGCGGTGCCGCGCTCCCACAACTCGGCGATGAGCCGGTCCTTCTCCCCGGTGGCGCATTGAAGGTGCAGAACCAGCATCAGTCCAGAATCAGGCGGGCGCGCTGGAAGCGGGCCATCGCCGCCGAGATCAGCAGGAGGTCCAGCGCCAGCAGGACGCCGCCGCCGATCAGCGTGGTGGTGCCCAGATGAGCGCCCGCAAAGGTCCGGAACAGCCAGGCCTTCCACTCCGGCGGAAGCGCCTGCAAGCCGAAGACGCCGCCGAACATGATCCCCATCAGGGAGAGGCTGAGCGTCTGCTGCGCCTGGCGCACGGTGGCGGCGCGCAGCGAGATCAGGACGCCCGCGGAAGCCGCCAGCGCCGAGGCCAGCAGGCTGATCGCACAAACCACCAGGATGGTTTGCGCCGGCAACAGGATCAAGTCTCCGTGACCGTGCACCAGATTCACCGTGATCAGGCCCAGCGCCATGCTGGCGATGGCGAGCCCCCAGCCGTAACCGACTGCGGCGGCGATCTTGCCGAAGAGAATGGTGCGGTCGGCCAGGCGGCTGGCGAGCAGGGTCTCCAGCGTCTTGCGCTCGCGCTCCCCGGCGAAGGATTCGCAGATCATGGTGGCCACCAGGAACACCGGGAGCCACACCCAGAGCACCGGCGTGATGGCGGACTGGGCCCAGTGGCGGCCTTCCTGCCACGGGATGAAGATCCCCAACAGCCCCAGCGGAATGACGATCGCGGAGAACACCCCGCCCCGGAAGGTGCCGCGCTGGAGAAAGATCTCCCGCCATTCCTTCCAGACCATGGTCCAGATGTCGCGGATCATGCGGTTTCCTCCTCCATCAGCGTCAGGAAGACGTCTTCGAGGCTGGCCTTGCCTTTGTGCACTTCCTCCACCTGCACGCCCAGGGTCACCAGCAGGGCCACCACCGGGGCGAGATCCGCTTTACCGCTAAACCCGATCACCAGCCGGCCGTTCTGCAATTCCGTCGAGGCCACCAGCGGGAGCGCGCGAAGGGCGAGCAGCACTTCCGGATTGAATCCGCGGCCTAGCACCTCGGCTTTGAGCCCCCCACGCTGGGAGCGCAGCTCATCCGGATGGCCGACCGCCAGCAGTTTCCCCTCCCGGATCACCGCCACGCGGCGGCAGAACTTCTCGGCTTCGGCCAGGTTATGAGTGGTCAGAAACACCGTGGCGCCGTCGCCGACGGCCAGGGACTCGAGATCGGCGCGCAGGGCGGCGGCAGCTACCGGGTCCAGTCCGGCAGTGGGCTCGTCGAGGAAGATGAGCGCGGGGCGGTGGAGGAGGGCGCGGGCCACGGCCAGTTTCTGCTTCATCCCGCGGCTCCATTTGACCACGGTTTCTTTCCGGCGCTCCCACAATCCGAGGTGATTGAGAAGTTGGCGGATGCGCATGCGCCGCTCGGCCGCGCCGATCCGCCAGATGCGTGCGTAGAAATCCAGGTTGTCTTCCGCCGAGAACCGCTCGTAGAGCGCCGGGTTCTCGAGCAACGCGCCGGAAATGGCCCGGATCTGGCCGGACTGCGTGCGGGTATCCAAGCCCAGGACCTCGGCACGGCCGGAGCTGGGTTCGAGCAGGCCCAGCAACATGCGGATGGTGGTAGTCTTGCCCGAGCCGTTCGGCCCGAGGAAACCGAACACGGTGCCGGCTTCGACCTCGAGGTTGAGGCCGTCGACGGCGCGCACGTTGGCGAAGTCGCGGGTCAGTTCCTCGGTGCGGATGGCGATTTCAGGCATAGGAGGTCAGTCGGTCATTGTGGCGGAGGCCCCACAGGCTTACTGGACGCGGGCGCGAACCCTTTCGGTGGAGACCAATTCTTCGAAGATCGCGAGCACCTGCTTGCGGTACCGATAGAGGCGCTGGAGGGACTCGCGGAAGGAGGGTTCGTAGATGCGGGTTCTCATCCATTTTTCGAGCAGCGGCTTGGGAATATCGATGTCGCGGCGCAGCGACTCGGGCGGATGGCCTCGCAGAAACAGGCCATAAAAGATGGCCGCCTCCTTGTGTGGAGCAACGGGATCGAAATCAGTCCGCGCCGGCATGGCAGAAATAGCAGTATAAGCATGGTCGGAGGGGCCAATCAACCCCCCCAAAAAGCCGTGGAGACCCGGGGGATTAGCGGAGCGCGAGGACAAACCCCGTCTGGCTCGATAGTCCGCCGGCCGTGAGGACGACCGGCTGGTTGCCCGTTGGGCAGGAGTCGGGGACTCGCGCGCGGATTCCCAGTACGCCACCCGAGCTGCCCGCCGACACGATGAGGGCGGGCTGTCCGGCGATGGCCAGTGAGAGTGGAAGGGACTTCCCTTCCCCGGTGGCGTAGAGCGTGACGACGCTTCCCATCGGCGCGGGCTGGGAGGAAGAGTTGAGGCTGCCATCCTCGTTGACGGCGACGGGGAACAGGCCGGGGCTGGCCTGTGCGACGGGCCGGATCAGGCGCACCGCGCCGGCCGGGGTTCCCACCTCGATCTCGACGGTGGCGCTAGCGGCGATCGAATCCGGCGCCTGGAGGTTGATCTGACCGGCATCCACGTAGAGCAGGGCGCCGGGCTGGCCATCGAAATGCACCTGGGTGGCGCCGGGCTCGAACGCGGCCCCGAACAGGGTCAGCAGTTCACCGGGCGCGATGGCGCCGGGCAACATGCTGGCGGCATTGACGACGCTGGAGACGTCCAGGGCGATAGCCCCGGGCGGGAGGGGGTTGGGAGTGAGCTTGCGCACCATGCCGTTCCCGCGATCGGCGATGAAGACGTTGCCCACGGAGTCCACCGCCACGTCGGCGGGCTCGTTGAGTTCGGCGGAGAGGGCCGGGCCGCCGTCGCCGGAATAGCCTGGAGTGCCGGCCCCGGCGATGGTGGCGATGACGCCCGCGGGCGTGAGCTTCAGCACGCGATGGTTCGCGGTATCGGCGATGTAGAGGTTGTTCCCGGAGTCCAGCGCGACCCGGGTGGGAGTTCCCACACCGCTGGCCGCGACGTTGGTTACGCGCCCCCCGGCGGAGAGCTTCAGAATAACGGCGGCGCCGCTGTCGGCGATGTAGAGATTGCCGTCCGAATCGAGGCTGACGCCGGTGGGCCGATCCAGGGCTACGTCGAGGACCGAGGAACCGCCATCGGAGCCGAACTTGCGGATCGCGTGGTTCAGCGTGTCGGCGACGTAGCCATCCCCGGCGGCATCGATGGCGATGCCGGACGGGGAGCTCAGCAGGTCCGCGGAGATGGTGTCGATGAAGCCGAGCGCGGTGATCCGGCGGAGGCGGTTCCCGGCGGATTCAGTGACCCAGATGTCGCCGGAGGGGTGCAGCGCGATGCCTTCGGGCTGGTTGAGCCCGGCGCGGATGGCAAAGCCGCCATCGCCTCCGGAGCCTGCAAAACCAATGCCCGCCAGGGTACCGATGACGCCCGCGGCAACTACGCGCACCCGGTGGTCGTCGCGGTCGCCGATGTACAGGCTGCCGGCCGCGTCCAGCGCCAGGGCCGAGGGGGCCTCGAGGTGGGCGGAGGTGGCCGGTCCCCCATCGCCTGGGGAACGGAAGGCGGCGCCAGCGGCGAAGGTGGTGATCATGCCCGGCGCGGAGATGCGGCGGACCACTCCCACCGAGTACTTGAGCCCGGCGCGGGCGTCGGCGACGTAGAGATTCCCGGCCGCGTCGAAGGCCAGGTCGCGGGGGCCGGTGAGGCTGGCGAGGATGGCGGGACCGCCATCGCCGGAGTAACCGGCGATCCCGTTCCCGGCGATGCGTGCGAGCGCCGGAGTCAGCTTCAGGACCAGGCCGGAGCCTTTGGCAGCCACGTAGAGAGCGCCGGCGGCGTCCAGCGCCAGACCGGTGGGCGTGTTGAGCAGGCCATTGGGCACGGGAATGGTGGTCATCCAGCCATCCACGATCTTGCGGACCCGGTGATTGCCGCTGTCGGCGATGTAGAGCGCGCCGGAGGAATCAACCGCCAGACCGGCGGGAGAGCGGAGCGGCGCGAGGGTGGCCTGGACGGACGCGCCGTCGTCGATCGAGCCCGCCAGGCCGGCGCCCGCGACGATAGACACCCCCCTGGCGGGGGAGATCCTGAGGACCCGATGGTTTCCGAAATCGGACAAGTAGAGGTTGCCCCCGGCATCCAGGGCCACGTTGCGGGGCTGGCTCAGCGTGAGGCCCGCGACGCCGCCTCCCGCGATGGTATCGATGATTCCGTCGGGAGAGACCTTGCGGATGCGGGCGTTTCCGAGGTCGGCGATGTAGAGGTTGCCGGCGCCATCGACGGCCAAACCGTAGGGCGAGTTGAGTTGGGCCGCCTGGGCCGGGCCGCCGTCTCCGCGAAACCCCGGGTACCCGTTGCCGGCAACGGTGGTGATGATCCCGGCGGGCGAGATCCGGCGAACGCGGTGATCCACGGCGTCGGCGATGTAAAGATTCCCGGCGTGGTCTTGAGCGAGCCCTTCGGGGGAGCCAAGCTGCGCCCGTGTGGCCGGGCCGCCGTCCCCACACTCCGCGCCGCCGGCGAAGGTACTGATGGTGTAGGTGACAGGTGGAGCGGCGGGTGCCAGAGCCGGCAGGAGGGCGAGGAGAATCACCTTAGGCAAGATCGGGTGGATGCGGGGTCGCGGAGGGATCACATAAGAGAGGGTGGGGCCAGAGCGCGGAAGTTCTCAGGGGTGTCCCTAAGAGCGTTTTGGGTCAAAGCGGGTTCCCGGGGAGCGATAAGCAGAGTGTGGCAACACACTGTATTCGAATCACTTCGCTGGCCCTGCTGGCCTGTGGCCTGTGTGCCGGCCAGCCGCCGCTGTACCTCAAGACGCGCCCGCCGCCGGAGACGCTGCCCTCGCTAGACAGCGGGCTGGTCTTCCCGACCCGCTTGGGCGACACCCGGTCCCACCTGCTGGTCCAATTCACCGAGGCTCCCCAACCGGGAGCCCTCGAAGAACTGGCCCGGCGTGGCGTGAAGCTTCTGGAGTACGTTCCCAGGTACGGCTTCATGGTCTCGGCGGATGACAGCACTTCGCTGGAGGGACTGGACCTGGCGCGGGCGGAGCGGTTGCGTCCGGAGGACAAGCTGAGCCCCCTGCTGGCGGAAAGCGCCGCGCCCGGCACGTTCGTGGTGGAGTTCCACCGCGATGTGGAGAACACCCAGGCGCGGGAAGTGGTCCGTCGGAACCGGCTGGCGACGCGCGAACATCCGGACCTGCTGCCAAACCAGTTGCTGGTGGATGGGACGTGGGAGGACGCCGCGCGGCTGGCGCAGTGGGATGAGGTGGTGTACGTGTTTCCGGCGTCGGAGGCGTTGAGGGCAGGCGAGAAGGTATATGCGTGCTCCGGGGCGGCGACGGTTTACGGGCTAACCGGCCAGATCACGGCACTCTATGGAGACGGCTGGGACGGCCCGGGCAAAGGCCCGGCGCAACTCGGCTACTTCTTTGGCTCGCTGGCCAGCGCGCTGCCGCGGGCGTCGGTGCAGACGGAAATCCTGCGGTCGTGGGCGGAGTGGAGCAAGTACGTGGCAGTGACGTTTTCTCCGGTCAGCGACGCGAACCAGGCGCGAACCATCGCGGTCCTGTTCGCGCTGGGGGCGCATGGCGACGGGTACCCGTTCGACGGGCCGGGCAAGGTGCTGGCGCACACCTTCTACCCGGCGCCGCCGAACCCGGAGCCGATCGCCGGCGACATGCATTTCGACGACTCGGAGAACTGGGGGATCGGGCAGGGCGTGGACGTATTCTCGGTAGCGCTGCACGAGACCGGGCACGCGCTGGGATTGGGACATTCCGATCAGCCCACCTCGGTGATGTACCCCTATTACAAGCTGTACACGGGGCTGACCGCGGATGACATTGCGGCGATTCGTATGCTGTACGCTCCGGCTGGCACGCCACCGGTCACGCCACCAGTCACGCCACCAGTGACGCCCACCGCGCCCACTTTGGCCATCACCTCGCCGACCACGGGCTCCACCTACACTTCGACGACGGCGTCGGTGACCCTGGCCGGGACGGCGCACCATGCGGACGGCATCGGGCGGGTGACCTGGGTGAACGCACGCGGCGGGAGCGGCGTGGCGTCGGGGACGCTGGCGTGGATTACGGGATTGATCGGGCTCCAATCCGGGCAGAACCAGATCGCGGTGACGGCCACGGCGATGAGCGGGGGCGCGGCCTCGCGATCGCTCCTGGTGAACTACTCCGCGCCCACCACCGCGCCGAAGGATACGGTGGCCCCGAAGCTGGTCATCCAGTCTCCCGCAGTGACGAGCGTGAGCACGTCGGCGAGTGCGGCTACCCTCAGCGGCACCGCGAGCGACAACGTCGGAGTAACCGAGGTGACCTGGGCGGACTCGATCGGTAACGGCGGCCCCGCGCTGGGAACAGCCTGGTGGACCGCGGGGCCGATCGCGCTGCGGGTAGGCACGAACACCATCACCATACGCGCGCGCGACGCCGCCGGCAACGTGGCCTGGAGGAGCGTGGTCTTCACGCGGCGCTAGCTGTGCGTGGTGGAAGTCCTGCACAGACTGAAGTCCGTGCCACGGGCTCTTGGCATAGTGGCACAGGCCTTCAGCCTGTGCGTTCCTAGCCCCATTCTCACAGCAACCGGAAGTTCACCTCGACGTAGGCCGCGACAACAGCGGGTTGTCCGTCACGGTATGCGGGGCGGAAGCGCCATTTCCCGACCGCCTCGACGGCCCGCTCGTCCAGGCCCATTCCAAGCGAACGAACCACCGCCAGGTTGCGGGGCATGCCGTTCTCGTCGACCTCCAGACGCACAATGACGATCCCCTGCAGGTGGGCCTTCCGAGCATCTTCGGAGTAGTCGGGTTCGACCTTGTAAAGCACGAGCAACCCGGAGGCGGCGCGGACGGATGGCCTGGCTTGGCCGTGGATGCCCCCATTGCTTCCAGGCCCGGCCCCTGGGCCATCGCCCGTACCGACGCCGTGACCGTGGCCCTCACCGATTCCGTCGCAACAGCCGGCGCCGTTCGACGGGGGCCCCGGCGGCGCGAATGGATCGCCGAACTGCGGCAGGTTGACTTCCGCGAGCTTGAGACCGGGCGGCCCGATCAGCGTGGGCTCTACCTCCAGGATGGGATGCGGGGTGTGGGTGACCGCCGCGGGCGGAGCGAATTGTCTCGTGGAAAACCGAGGCAGGCGGCCCTGGCTCGCCCGCAGGAGCGACTGGTCTCCTCCGCCTCCACCGCCCTCGATCACTGCGGCGATGTGGGGCGCGAGGAGTGATGGCATCACGAGCCGTACGGTACTTGGCAGGGGTTGACGGCTGGTGTGGTTGGAAGCCAGGGTGAACATCAAAGTCACGGCCACGCTGTGCAGGAAAAGGGAACTCATTGCAGCGCGTGCCTGGGGAGACACTCTCACAGGTGCGAACTGCGGGGCGCGCAGGCGAATCATGGAATCCTCCGGCAAATTCACTCTGCGCTGTGGATTGGACGGCGGCGCGCGGAATCGGGTTTCAACGCATTGCGCCGGGGTATACTCAGGCGGATGAGGAAGCACTCGAAGTTGCGGACCTGGGGTTCGATCGCCCTGTTGGCGCTGCTGATCCTGGCCCTCATGGCTTCGCGCACCTGCCGCGACAGTTTTCGCCGCCAGCCCAGGCGGGAGCAACGTCGTGCCGGGACCGGCGCCCCCAAAGTCGCCGAGGAGATCCGGATCATCCTGGCCGGCGACATCATGCTTTCCCGCAACGTCGCCGCGCGCATGATCGGAGCGCGGGACTGGGATCTGCCTTTCCGCAACATGGAGAGCTTCCTGCGCTCCGCGGACGCGAACTTCGGCAACCTGGAATCGCCTTTTTCCGGCCGTGAGTTCCGCGCGAGCAAGTCCATGATCTTCGACGCTCCGCCGGATAGCGTCAAGGGTCTGGAAGACTACGGCTTCCGGGTTGTCTCGCTGGCCAACAATCACGCCCTCGACCAGGGCACGCGCGGACTGACTTACACGCTGAGGCGCCTGGCGGAGCGCCACATCCAGACCGTGGGCGCGGGCCAGACTCTGGAAGAGGCCTGGCGGCCGGCGATCCTGGAGATCAAGAAAACGCGGATCGCCTTTCTTGCCGCTTCTTACTCATCCTTCAACGACGCCGGAAGAACCACCAATCCGTACATCGCGCGGACCGACGATCTGGAGCGGCTGCAGGCGGCCATCGCAAGCCTCAGATCGCCGCCCGCGTTCATCATCGTGTCCGTGCACGCCGGCCAGGAGTACACGGCGAAGCCGGACGACGGCCAGGTCCGGTTCGCCCATGCCGCCATCGACGCCGGCGCCGCCGTGGTGGTGGGGCACCATCCGCACTGGGTTCAGCCGTTCGAGAAGTACAAGGGCGGCTTGATCTTTTACTCGCTAGGAAACTTCGTCTTCGATCAGGGCTTTTCGAAGAACACCTCCGAGGGAATGGCCGTGAGGCTCCACATCCGGGACCATCGGTTGCTTTCGGCGGACTTACAGCCGGTTGCGATCCAACATTTCTGCTGCCCGCAGCCGGCAACGGGCCAAGAGCCACAAGTAGTCCTCCCGTAGCGGAGGCTCTCAAAGCTCGAGCTTGCCCGCGTAGAGCATCTCGTTCAACTCAAAAACCTGCGTCAGCCGCAGCCGGCCAATATGCGCCTCGAATTCGACCTGCGCGTCTCTTGGCGAGATTTCCTGGCTCCTTGGGAACAGGAACACGAGGATGGGCCCGTCGTCCCTCGGCAGTATCCGCGCTTCGGAGCTCCGGATCGATTTCTTTCCGTTGCACTTCAGCTCGGCTTGAGGCTTCAGGCGATCGGCGGTTTCTTGGGGATCTCCGTTCAACATCCGGCTGGGCAGGCCGAGCACGACAATGGCATAGTGCGCTTCGTCCATCGCGGGAGCGTTGACGCTGTGGATTCTGAGCTGCGCTTCCTGGACCGGCAGCGCGCTCTCCCAGCGGACGGTCAGGGTGGGTAGCGGCCCGTCGGGGGATTCCTGCGGGCCAGCGGGTTCCTCCATCCGGCCGCCCCTTCCACCCATGCGGGAACCTCCTCTCCCGACTGGAATGCCGCCCACATTGATCCCGCCTCGCGAACTGCGCGCGCCGCCCGAGGGCTTGTCCAGCGTCGCTGTGACGGTCTTCGCCCAGGGCGAATTCGACAGCACCAGTTTGGCGTCGTCTTCGCTCCACTGCGCGACGCGCTTGTCCTTCCAAGGTTGCTCCCCGGCCATCAACAAGGCAATACAAACGGGGACCAGGTACGCGGGCAATCTTCTAGTCATTCGGGGCGAGACCCTTCTCCCGTTGAGACGCTCGGCCCGCCCCCGAGGTTTCTGCCATATCCGCCCAGCATATTCCAATCCAAGAA
>PLEM01000310.1 GCA_003137035.1 Bryobacterales bacterium
GAGGCCCTCAGGCTGAATCCCGACTCGCACGAAGCGCTCAACAACTGGGGCGCTGCGCTGCTCCTCCAAGCCGCGACGAAGGCGGGGGAGGAAGCCGACCGGCTGTTCGGGGAGGCGGGCCGCATGTACGCCGAGGCTCTAAGGCTGAAGCCTGACTCTCACGAAGCACTCTACAACTGGGGCAATGCGCTGCTGATCCAAGCCAAGACGAAGGCGGGGGAAGAAGCCGGCGAGCGGTTGCGGCGTGAGGCTCGGGAGAAGTTCCTTGAAGCGGAGCGCATTCGGACGGGAGCCGGAGCCCACAACCTAGCCTCCCTCGAGGCCTTGGAGGGGAACACCAGCGAGGCGGTTCGCTGGTTGAGGGTTAGCGCTGCATCCGGAGAACGGCTCACACGAACCCGCATCGCGGCGAATGCGAACTTCGACGCCATACGCAACGAGCCGGACTTCGCAACCTTCGTGCGGTCGCTGCCCGAGAAGTAGCTCGTGTCCCGTCCAGCGCAACCACATCGGTCTTCGGCCCCCTGCGGCGCCCGGTCAGGAAGCCAAGGCCGGCGGCGTGCGCGGCTATGGGAGGAGGGGAATGGTAGGTCTTGCGGAGGTCGACGGTGCGGACGCCGATCATGGTCTCTGAGGCGCTTGAGGATAAGCAGCCGAACCGGTTACCGCCTGTCTCTGCGGTCGTCGTACCGGTCGCCGCCGCCCGTGATGGCCCAACTCAGCCGGAAATGGTAGCGGCCTTCGCCGCCCTTGCTGTCCCGGATTCCCACAATGGCGCCGTAATCGCTTCGGCGGGACGGTTCGGACAGCAGGCGGATCTCGCCGCGACTGTCCACGACCTGAAATCTAAAGTCCGGCACGTCCCTGCCAGGCAGCCGGGCGTTGCATTCGGAACCGGCGTCGCGCGCGTCACGGCCGCTAATGGTGTGGATGATCACCATTTCGCCTCGGACGCTGACCTCGACTTCGCCATCCACCATCAGCCGGATATCGCACTGGCCTTTGCCGACTGGGACGTCGTTCCGGGTCATCTGCCGGACCCGGAAGCGGCTATCCGCCATGGCGGGCAACGCCATCAGCGTGCACAGCAGAGCCAGCAGCAGACGCCGGGTTCGCATTTCCATAGTCATCGTTTCTCCAGTCCTGTGATGAAGTATAGCCGAACGAGGAGGCCGGGCGGCGTACTCAGGGTCGCGCCTTGGTCGCGGGCGCCCATCGCCACTGCAAATTGGTTGGATCGTCGAGGCCGCCGTCCTTAAGCGGGACGACATAGTCCACCACCCAGCCGGGGCAGCGGCCCGAGGTCTTGCCGGTGGAGGGGCAGGGCTGCAAGCGTTTGAAGTCGCGCTCGGCGTGAGGGTTGCGCTGGGGAAGGCCCTGCGAATCCTCGGGGCAGCCCACGCATTTGATCGCGGGCGGGCGCACTTTGCCGACCTTCACCTTCTTCACCTTCTTGGGCTTGGCAATATGGATGGGCTGGTCATATGGGCTTGGATCGCCAGCGCCGAGGGGCACAACAAGAAACATCAGTTGCACAGCCAGCGCCAGCTTGCGCATAGACAGGATTCTAACAGGCAAGACTCAGTTGCGCATGCCGGGGCCTTCGCTGCGGCCGGCCAGGGGCTTGACGATGGTGCCGCCGCAGACGCCGACGCCGGTCGAGGCCAGGGCATTCAGGAAACTGAGGAGCACGGCGTAGATGGTCTGCTCGGTGACCGGGTTCCTTCCGGGGAGCCGGAAGTTGGCCGGTAGTTCCTTGGCGAGCTGAACGCGTAAGGCGTTGGGCTGAACACGGCCGGCGCGATCCTTGAGGTTGGCGACCGAGATGGGGGTCTGCAGAACGGCGCCGGTCTGGCCATCGACATAGAATTGGCAGCGGGAAAACCAGCCCAGGTTGGCGGGATCGGCGGCATCGAACAGCAGGAGTGGGCCCGGGCGGCTGGGAGCCTTCAGCTCGAGCCCCAGAACGCGCTCGCTATCTTCCAGCTTGCAGTCGAAGCCGGCCTGCTTGGCGATGCCCGACAGGATTTCGGGTTCGAACTCGAGCTGAATGAGCCTATGCCGGCCGGCGTGGACGACTTGCATGTCCCCCTATTGTAGCGTGCCCTCTCCTACCGGGGTTCCAGCGCGCGGGCGAAGGCGTCGTAGGTAGCCTGGTCGTAAAGCACGAAGACGATCTCCTGGACGCAGTTGCCCTCGCGTTCGAGATGGGCGCGGGCGGCGGCCAGGGCGACGGGGGCGGCGGCCTCAACCGGGTAGCCATAGACTCCCGTTGAAATGGCGGGGAAACTGACCACTCGCAGGTCGCGCTCTTCGGCCATTGACAGGCACGTGCGGTGGCAGCAGGCGAGCAGTTCGGCCTCGTTGTGCCGGCCTCCGCGATACACCGGTCCGACGGCGTGGAAAACGAAGCGCGCTGGAAGGTTGCCCGCCGTGGTGACCACCGCGCTCCCGGTGGGGCAGCCTCCCGTTTGGGCGCGGATGCGGTCGAGCTCGCGCATGAGGGAGGGGCCGCCGGCGCGGTGAATGGCGCCATCCACTCCGCCGCCGCCGGCCAGGCTCGAGTTGGCGGCGTTGACGATGGCGTCGGCGTGAACTCGCGTAATGTCGCCGACCACCAGCCGGAGACGCTTGCCGCCGGGAAATCGCTTCTCCATGCATAGTAAAATAGGCGTTCTTTCCCGTGAAAGCAACTACCCATACCCTAACGCGGGCCGCCTCGGCACTGGCGCTGTTCGACATCGACGGAACGCTGCTGAGGCGCGCCGGGCCTCACCACCGGGAAGCGCTGGTCGAGGCGATCCGCAAGACCACCGGCCTCGCCACCACCACCGACCGGATTCCGCTCTACGGAATGCTGGACCCGGTGATCATCGCGGAAATGCTGCGGCGGGCCGGGGCGCCGGAGCTCGAGATCCGGAAGGCGATGCCCGAGGTGATGCGGCGGGCGCAGTCGATCTACGCGCGCATCTGCCCGAACCTGGGGCGCAAAACGTGCCCCGGGGCGCGACGGCTGTTGGAGCGGCTGAGGCGGCGAGGCGTTGCCATGGGGCTAGTGACCGGGAACCTCGCGCGCATCGGTTGGAAGAAGATGGAGCAGGCGGGGCTGAAGGAGTATTTCCGCTTCGGAGCGTTCGGGGAGATGGCGGAGACCCGTGCGGAACTGGTGCGGCTGGCGGTCGGGGAGGCGCGGCGGCGAGGTTGGATGGATGGCGAGACGCCGGTGAGCTTCGTCGGCGACGCGCCCAACGACATCCTGGCGGCGCAGGCGGCTGGGGTGCGTTCGATCGCGGTGGCGACGGGGGTGATCCCGATCGAGGAATTGCGAGCGTATTCCCCGGACTACCTTCTGGAAGACTTGCGGGCGTTGAAGGTGGAGATGGTGTTATAGAAAGCACTCATGGAGCCTCAATCGCTCTCAGTCAAGCGCGCAGAAGTCGAGTTCCACAATTTCGCATCGCTGGGCGAGCCGGAACGCGTGCTGGCGGCCTACGCCGAGGAGAACCGGCGCCGGGGAGGGCTGATCCACAAGCGCCTCGGGTTCATCGGGGAGATGACGCCGTTCCTGGAGATCGGGGCCAACGCCGGGCACACCAGCTACCTGCTGGCCAACGAGTTCGGGGCGCAGGGATTCGCCCTGGACCTCTCGGCGGACGCTTTGCGGCACGGCGTGGCGCTGAAGGACATCTGGGGCATGCAGGCGGAACCGGTGCGCGTGGCGGGGGACGCGGAGCATTTGCCGTTCCGGGACGGCTCCATCCGGTTTGTGCTGGCCTGTCAGATGCTTCACCAGTTCATGGACGTCGAGCGGATCGTGGTCGAGGTGAAGCGCGTGCTGGCGCCGGGCGGCGTGCTTATGTTCGCCGAGGAGCCGCTCAAGCGCCTGCTCTCCCTTCGGCTGTACCGCTGCCTCTACTGGGAGTCGATGAAAAGCTGGGAGAGGAAGCTGTTCGAATGGGGGCTGCTCGGGTATCTGGTGCGGGACGTGATCGGGGCGCAGCAGGAGGAAAGCTTCGGAATCCGGCAGAACCACAGCATGGGGCTGAAGGACTGGCACCGGCTGGTGGAGAAACACTTCGTAGAGCACGAGTACGACGTCTTCGTACCGGAGCGAGGGTGGGGTGAGGCGGTGGTCAAGCGGCTGGCGGTGCGGCTGGACCCCGGCCGTACGGTGTGGCGCGCGGCCCGGCTTCTCGGAGGAACGCTGACGGCGGTGTGCCGGAAGGAAGGCCCGCCTCCCGAATCCACAAGCTTCGAGATGGAACGATTTGAGGCAGTGTTGCGCTGCCCGGATTGTGCGGGCGGCTTCCGGCGCACCCAGGACGACGCGCTGGAGTGCCTGGGATGCGGCTACCGCGCGGCGAACCAGGGCCAGGTGTACAACCTGCTGCCCTCCTCCGAGCGCCAGGAACTCTACCCGGGCGAGCGCGACGACATTCTGGACGTGTCGCAGCCCAACCACGAGCGGCATCTGGGCGAAGGCTGGCACGGAGTGGAAGGAGTCTACGGAAACAAGTACCGGTGGATCGGCCAGCGCGCGACCGTGCGGCTGAAGCGGGTGGAGGCGGGCCCACTACGGTTGCGGGTGCGCGGGCATGCGCCCGAGGTGGCGCTCGCGCACGGCGAGGTGCGGATTCGGGTGGCGGTGAACGGGGCGCCCGCGGGCGAGATGGGCCTCGATCGGCCGGGTTTGTTCGTCTTCGAGGCAGACCTGCCCGAGGCGGCCGAATACCTGGTGGAGATCCAGGCGCAGCCGGTGTGGCGGGCGCCGGGAGACGGGCGGGAATTGACGGTGACCCTGAGCATGATTCGACTCATGCGGAGAAGCCAATGAAACGCATAGCGGTGTTGACCAGCGGGGGAGACGCCCCCGGAATGAACGCGGCCATCCGGGCGGTGGCGAGGACGGGCATCGAGAAGGGGATGGAAGTGTTCGGGGTGGAGCACGGCTACGCCGGGTTGATCGCGGGCAACTTCATCCCGCTGGGCGCGCGCGACGTGGGCGGGATCATGCAGCGTGGTGGAACGATGCTGGGCAGCGCGCGGTGCCCCGAGTTCAAGGCCGAAGAGGGGCGGGTGAAGGCGCTTCGCGAGCTGAACCAGAAGGGGATCGAAGGGCTGGTGGTCATCGGCGGCAACGGCTCGCAGACCGGGGCAAACTCGTTGGCCGCGACGGGTTACCCGGTGGTGGGGGTGGCTTCAACCATCGACAACGACCTGTACGGCTCGGAGATCACCATCGGCGTGGACACCGCGTTGAACATCGCGCTCGAGACCATCGACCGGCTGAAGGTGACCGCCTCGTCGCACCAGCGGGCCATGCTGGTGGAGGTGATGGGGCGGGACTGCGGGTACCTGGCGCTGATGGCCGGGATCGCGGGCGGAGCTGAGGCCGTGCTGATTCCGGAGTGCGAGACCAACCCGGAGGAACTGGCGCGGGAGATCTGGCGGGCCTACGAGCGCGGCAAGCCGCATGCGATCGTGGTGGTGGCCGAGGGCGCGCGGCCGAACGCGCAGGGCTTGGCGCAGTACGTCAAGGAGCAGCGTGCGCGGCTGGGGTTCGAGCTGCGAGTGACGATCATAGGCTACGTGCAGCGCGGCGGCACCCCGACTTACTTCGACCGGATGCTGGCCAGCCGCCTGGGAGCGGCGGCGGTGGAACAACTGGCGGCGGGCCACCACGGCTTGCTGGTAGGGATTCAGAAAAGCGAAGTCGTCGCAACGCCGCTCGCCGAGGTGGTGGCAGGGAAGAAGCCACTCGACCCGAGGCTCCTGGACCTGGCGCGGGTGCTCTCCAAGTAGCCGGTAGGATAGGGCTCCAGCCCAGTCCAAGGGGGTTGCCCCACACAACCGCGCCCCAGCACGGCGCGGCTGGTCTGGCATTTGGCGAACCGGTGGAGCAACTCGGACCGCTGGCGTCTCGGCCTGCCGCCGGAACCCGGATGGTGACGGCGGGGGGGATGGCGGTGGCGTCTTGGTCACAACCCGCGTACCGAATACCCGGGCGGGAGGTTGCGCCACGGGTCCACTGCCTCGCACCGACGCTGGCGCCTGGCGGGTCGGAGAGATCCCCGGACCAACTAGGGCCGGCGCGCTGCGGAACGGATCCAGATCGCTGCCCCGGAGGCCAGCCTGCGAAACCGGCCGGCCGCTGGCGAAAGCGTCGTGCGGCATGGCGTTCACGACATTCGGCGCGGTCATGTTCACAAACCTCTGGTTCACAACGCGATTTTGGACCACGGTGTTGTTCACGTAGGTGGTGTTGTAAATGTTGGTGATGTTGACCGTGTTGTGGATCCTGGTGTTGGACACGTTCACGTGTTCGAAGTAGTTGTGGCTTACCCGGTAGCCGGGCATGTACACCTCACCCGGCCCGAGGGGCGCCCAGCCTACCGCCGGCCCACCGCCGACCGAGACCGAAACGCCCCAGTTGGAGCCGCCCACAAAGGCCACCAGCGCCGGGGAATAGACGGGCCGCATGCGAGCCATCGCCGGGCCGCCCCGAACCACCACCAGCGGGCCCGGCGCGCCAGCTCCCGTTGCTGTCCAGATCCTCGTAGCCGATCACGTCGGGAGGAACGTAGCGCGCCGGCGTGCACCGTGATAGCCTGCGAGCCATCGGTCACTTCCGCTTCGCCCTCGCGCACCACCACGATCGTCAGGTGGTTATCCACATCGACGCGGACCAGGTACTCGCCGTCGCGCAGGATGTTGATGGCGGCGGTCGGGGTATCGACTTCGAACGCCTCGTCCGCCTCGATGCCCCTGGCGCGCACATACAGTCCCCCTTGGGGAAAGCTTGACCTGCGCGATGCGGCCATCCAGGTTCAAAAATCCGAAACTCGACTGCGCATCCAGGCGCAGCACCGCATTATCCAGATGCAGCTCGGCGCGAGCGCCATCCTCGGTCCAGAGATAATCGCCGGTGGTGAACGGCCGGTTAATCGCCGCGGGCGACCAGTCGTCCGTGCCCGCCGATGTAGTTCAGGCGGGCGACCCTGGAAGGCGGGTCCTGCACATAGGTTCCCGGCGCCAACAGCGCGCACAAAGCGAGAAGGATGGGAGCGCTCTTCACCACTGGACGAATTGTCCGCGACATGGGTTGTCTCCTCTGGTCCGATTGACGTTGGTCCGGATCGCTGCGTTGCGCGAATCGCAGAACCTCATCTTACGCAAACGTGCGCGACCGCATGGAGGGCGGACTTTGAGTCCGCACGGGGCTTCAGACCCGCGGCGCGGCGGGGCTCAAGCCCCGCGCGGGTTGAAACCCGCCCTCCAGTTCTATGCCGCGCACCCCAGGGAGCGACTATACTGACTCTGGTATGGTTATCAGATATCTCGTTCCGCTTTTATTTGCCGCGGCGGCGGTTGCCCAACCGCCCACCGATTCGAAGCCGGGGGCGCTCGAAGGCGCCGTCGTCAATTCCGTCACCGGCGCGCCGGTGCGCAAAGCCGACCTGCCCCTCGCCAACGGCGATATGTCCCCGGAGATCGCTGCGGTCATGAAGCAGTTCGGTAGGGATTCCACGGGAATGGGCAAGGTCTCCACCAAAACCCTTACCGCCGCGACGGATGCCGCCGGAAAGTTCCGCTTCGAAAACGTGCCGCCTGGTGATTACTGGCTCAGCGCAAAAAAGGCGGGGTATGGCGACGAGCGCTATAAACCCAAGGGGACAGCCGCCGGCCCCGGCGGGTCGGTGCGCCTCTCGCCCGGCCAGGAACTGAAAGACGTCGACTTCCGTTTGGTGCCGCACGGCACGATCTCCGGCCGCGTTTTGGATGAAGACGACGAGCCGGTTCCGTCGGCCATGGTGTCCGCTCTGGCTTATCGCTTCGATCACGGGCGCCGCCGGTTGATTCCGTCCGACGTCGCGATGGCCAACAACCGCGGCGAGTTCAGCTTGGGCAAGCTGCCGCCGGGACACTACTTAGTTTGCGCCAGCGTCATGCGTATGGAACTTCCCGAAACCGTTGCGCCGCCGCCCGCCGACGGCTCGCCCGAAACGGCGTACGTGAGAACTTACATACCGAACACCACCGATCCCGTTCAGGCGGAGAAGGTGGATATCGCGCCGGGCGGCGAGGTGTCGGGCTTGAGCATCCGCATGCAGAAGTCCGTCGTGGTCCGGGTGAAGGGGAAGCTGATCGACGAGACCGGACAGCCTATGAAGAACGCGCAGATCATGCTGATGGCAGGTGGCGGCCACGTTGGCTCCATGTCCATGACCATGGTCAGCGACCCCGAAGGCAAATTCGAACTCGTCAACGTGCAGCCCGGAACCTACACCATCATGACCGTGCAGATGCAGGGATCCAGCCCGAAGATGACCATGCAGCCCCTCTTCGTGCCGGACAAGGGTATCGACAACCTCAAGCTGGGCGCACGCGCGGACGCCACCATTCAAGGGAAGGTGGCGGTCGATGGCGATGCCAAGATCCCGCTCAAAGAATTCTCCCTCATGCTGACGTCCGCGGACGGCCTCGCCGTCATGCCGGCCTCGGGCAAGGCGGATGAAACCGGCGCATTCACACTCGCACATGTGGCGCCCGCGGCCTACGATCTCACGTTCCCGTTCATGCCGGAGGGCGTGTACCTCAAATCGGTGGAGTTTAACGGCCGCGAAACGCTGGGACGCGAACTCGATTGCTCCTCTCTTACGAGCGGGACGCTGCGTGTCCTGCTCGGCTCCGACGGCGGCAAAGTGGAAGGGAGCGTGTCCCACGAGGATAAACCTGCCGCCGACGCCACCGTGGTTCTCGTGCCGGCCGACCCGAACCGCCGGTTCCCGGAAGCGGTCCGCCGCAGCCCGAGCGACGAAAAGGGGCGCCTCACCCTGAAAGATGTTCCGCCCGGCGACTATCTCGCATTCGCCTGGGAAAAGGTAGAAGAAGGAGCCTGGTACGACCCCGACTTCCTGAAGACCGTGCAGAGCCAGGCCGTCAAGGTGCGAATCGGGCCGAAGGCCACCGAGAAGGTGGAACTGAAGCTGATTCCCGCGGCCAGGTGAACTCCCGGGCGGCGCTACAGGGTCTTCAGAAGTCGAGCCGGGACAGCGCGTCATCAATGGCATCCAGCGCCATTTGGGCCGGATTGCCGCAAGTCCAGTGGATTTGCATCCCAGTCGGTGGCGCGGCCCAGGCGGGGGGAAGCGGCTGCCTGGCGACGCCCAGCATCAGGCAGAGCACCAACACGGCGATGATGTCCGGGCATTGCCGGAGATCTTCGAGCAACCCTCGCATCGCAACCTCCTACTGACTAAACGCTCGAAACCGGGATTGGAAACGCACTATCAAGAGGCAACTTTCGTGCCAATCCGGCCACGCGGGATCAATAGGTTGCGGGCGGACATAACGGCGCTCTGTCCACTTCTGGGATTCGGGCGTTTGAAACCGGACGCTGCGGCCGCGAAACCGGGCGCGCCGAAGCCTGCTCAGTTGGCCGCCGTTTCTTCTTCCACGCTCTCTTCGACGATGCGGCCGTCGAACAGGTGGATGGTGCGGTCGGCGTAGCTGGCGTAGCGGGGGTCGTGCGTCACCATGCAGATGGTNNGCCAGCAGGATCAGCGGATCGCCTACCAGGGCGCGCGCCACGGCCACGCGCTGTTGCTGGCCGCCCGAGAGCTGCGCCGGATAGTGCTTCATGCGGTGCGACATCCCCACGCGCTCCAGCGCGTTCTGCACGCGCTTCTTGCGTTCACCCGACGCCATGCCGCGATAGGTCAGCGGCAGCTCGACGTTCTCGTACACCGTGAGGTCGCCGATCAGATTGAAGGCCTGGAAGACGAAACCGATCTCCCGGTTCCGGATGCGCGCCCGCTCGGAGA
>PLEM01000141.1 GCA_003137035.1 Bryobacterales bacterium
CCGTAGTAGCAGGCGACCTTGATCCCCTTCATCGGCCTGACAACCGCCCTGGCGATCCGCTCCAGCCCGATATCGTTGACCAGGATATCGAGCGGATGGCGCACTTTCGTCGTCCCCTTGTAGTCGAAGCCCCCGCGGTGGAGTGCGGCGGTGACCTCGGTCTTCACGCCTTCCTCCGCTTTTATATAGTGCTGGGTCTTTTCCAGCACCAGATAGCAGGCGCTGCACGGGGCCATGAGGTCCCGCTTCGGGGTCTGTGTGGCGATGGAGAGGTTGCGCGCCGAGAGCAGGAAGGCCGAGCCTTCGTCGACAGCCATGTAGGAGGTGGCGCCGCAGCAATTCCAGTCCTCGAGCTCGTGGAGCGGGATGTCGAGCACGCGGAACAACTCGAGCAGGCTTTCTTCGTAGGCTACGCCGGTGGCTCGCAGGGAGCAGCCGGGGAAGTAGAGGTAACCGCCGTTGTCAGGCACCGTTGGCCTCCTTGGCGCCGGAAAGGGCGCGATTGAGCTCGTTCACTCCCTTGATCCGTTCGCCCTTGAGCGAGATTCTTCCGGCGCGGAACAACTGCCAGCCGGAGCGGATCATGGTGAACAGGATGAAGGGATTCGAACGCAGGGCCATGCGCAGGACCAGGAGTACCTCGGCGCTGCGCCCGCGGCTCTTCACGATCTTGAAGAATTCCTGGGCGAGCACGGGGATGGGGAAGCGGCGTGGAAACAGCTTGTGGCGGATGGCGTCGCGCTTGAGGCGGTACATCACGTCGGTGATGTGGATCTTTTGCGGGCAGTGCACCGCGCAGGAGTAGCAGGAGGCGCACAGCCAGATGGTGCGGCAGCTCAGCGCGTCCTCCCGGAAACCTTCGCGGATCAGCGAGATGACTTTCCGCGGGGTGTAGTCCATGTAGATGGAGAGGGGGCAAGTCCCCGAGCAGGTGCCGCACTGGATGCANNAGCAGGTGCCGCACTGAATGCACGACGCCACACGTTCGCACCCGGGAAACTTCAGAACCTGCTCGGACCATTGCGGATCGGCTTCCCGCTGAAACTTCATGGTCGTGGGAAACTTCATCATTCGGTTTGTCCTCCGTGGGCCAGGCGCACGGCCTGCCGGGATTTCCGTTGGCGGTAATGGCACTTCTGACTGGCGGGTTCGTGAAGCAGGCAGCGCTCCTTGAAGTAGACCCCGCACTGGAGGCAGACCTCGGCGGGGTGGGCGCTGGTGGCCACGATGCTGGTTGCGAGTTGATCGAGCAGTTCCGCGGCGCGGCGCAGTTCCTCGGGGGAGTAGCGCTCGAACACCTCGGCCAGCCGGCGCTTTCTGACGTTCTCGAATGCGGCCAACATGCACTGGCCGGCCGGGGTGACCGCGAGTTCGCTGGCGCGGCGGTCGGCCTTGCCCGCGGCGCGCTTGAGGAAGCCGCGGCGCACCAGGCGGTCGATCGCCTTGCTGGCGGCCGCGCCGCTGACTCCCAGGAAAGCCGCCACGTCGCCAACCGTGGGATCCTGGGCCTGCGAGGTCAGTTTCAGCACCTTCATCTGTGCGGGTGTGAGCTGCCCGGCGGCGACCTCGCGCAGCAGGGTCTCTTCTAGGACGTGAGTCAAGGCCAGCGCGAAGACGTGCGTGCTGCCGAGGAAGTCTTCGATCAAGTTGTCGCCGGCGATTGGCATTGGGTAAGCAGGACGGCCCGGAAGCCTTATATAGAGCATTTCGGCTTCCAGGAGAAAAAGAGGCGCAACTCTTTGATAAGGCTTGCCGAGTGTGTGGGGCGGGAGGGGAAGAGTGGGGGAAATGGCGAAGGGGGTGGGTTGCGTNNGATAAGGCTCCAGCCTTGTCCCGGACAGGCTGCGCCGCCCGCTCCCGGGTGCCGCGGAACTGGATTTGGGAGCAATGGCTTACGGGAGAGTTGGGTTTGTTTGGTCTCGCGAGTTGCGCGGCCTGGGAGCCTGCCGGGCCGGGAGGGGAGTTGGGTTTGTTTGGCACTCTCACGTACTCGGCGCTAATCTCGTGGACGGCCATAGCGTGCCTTGCCGACTCCAGGAAAACACGGGCGGGCTTGCTCTCGGAGGGAGCTTGGGGCTAAGGCGTTGCGGGTGCGGGAGAAAAGAATTGGGGTGGGTTGCGAACGGCTTAGGCGGTGCCACGTCTGCGGATAGCGCGTTTTTCGCCCTTGCGGCCAGGGTTGCTGGCCCTCGTCCCTGCGGGCGACAAGGAGCCCAGATCTGAGTAGTTGGCAAGCCAGACTTACCAGCGCCATTCCTGGGTGGAGAAGAGCGTCCTCCACTCGTCAGCTTGGGGGTCTTCTTGAGTGCAGCGAGGCCACGGCTTGTCGCTGATGTTCACCATGGTGAAGTGATACGGAGGGCGCCAGCGAACTAGGAAGTAGACATCGGGTTTCGGCTCGAAATCCTTCTTGGCGTCATGGGGCTCTAGGGTGACTTGCCAGAGATCGGGAGTCCGGCAGTGCAAGGTGGCGTCGATGAACCGTCCTGCAACGAAGTCCGCATAGAGTTTCCGGTGCCACTGCTGCATAATCGGAGACGCGGACCAGCCGGCACTCTCATTCCAACCACGCGTCAGCCATTCGTCCACGAAATCCCGCGGACCGAGCGCAACCGGATCTACACGCCGGACCTGAGCTCCGGCAATCAAGAAGTGGCGAATCGCCTCGCGACTGTGAGCCCCGGCGTCGATGCTCATCACTGTGAACTCAACCAGTACGTCAACCGGCGAATCGGGCGGCCAATCCTGACCGATGCTCCCTACGGCGAAGGATCCCGCCCGCAGGTAAGCGAACTCAGAACCGTCGATCAGCAGTATCGAGCCTGAAGAGTCGACCCGCCAAACCCGGTAATGGACAGGATGCCAGAAAGACGCACACCCCCACTCATGCCCAAGAGTCAACACGAAGGGCGGACCCTCCTCGCGGCCGTCCTTGAACCGCTGCCAGACGTGCACGGCCACGATATGCTGGGGAGCGTACATCTTCGGGGAGTAGTCATTCTGTTCCGACTCCCAGATTCGTTGCCAGTGGCCGTTTAGGAACTTGTACGCGTAGGCAGAATCGTCGTACTGGCACAGGATGCCCACCCTAGTCGTAGTAATCAAAAGGCCTGGTTCTCGGCTGATCCGAACCTCACCGAGAGAACCCAGCAGGTTCTGGTCATCCTTCGCGCCAGCCACACTCACGGCACTTAGCTCGTGGTTGATTCGATCGGCGAGGGCCGACTCGTCTACGGCGTTGTCCAGTGGGGCGAGCTGCGCATCGATCCAGTCGCGCAGTTGGTGTTTGGCAAGCGTCAGCTCCGGCCTAGCCCCGTTCGACTCGTATGATGGCTCCGCTGCGTGCAGCCCAACCAGGGTCGCATGCAGAGCCGCCAACTGCTTGTCCTGGGCGGAGGCGGCCGTTGTCATCCAAATGGCTGCCACAAGGGGAAGGAGCCGCATGGCGTTGATTATAGCGGGATACGGAATTCCACGGCTTCTACCTGGGCAAGGCACTGACCTCAGATGGGGGCGGCCTCTTCAACTCGCTTACAGGCCGATGGTGGCGCGGTGGACGTCGTCGTGGCAGAAGTAGACGGATCCGTAAGACGCGTGGGTGGCGCTCAGGATGAAATAGTAGATGCGGGTCGCGCCGAGGCGGGCCCAGTGGTCGCGGAAGGCCTCCTTCACGTCGCCTCCTCCGTCGCAGCCGAGCGCGGTGGCAGCGCAGGAGGCCAGCATGGCGTCGTCCAGTTCCTCGCAGGTGGGGCTGGAGAGCTCCAGTTTGAGCCGGGCGCCGGCGGCCATGCTCTCGAGGGAGGAGAGATCCGCTCCGTCGCTGTTTCCGAGAACCGCACCGACGACCTGGCACAGGCCGTCTGGCGCGAGAGCTTCCGGCAACCCTGCCAGCAGGCGCCGCACGATATCGAGGCCGTCGGGCCCGCCGTCGGCGAAGCGCGGGTAACGAACGCCGGGCGGCACGGGCATGAACGGCGGATTGCAGCAGATACGGTCAAACTGCCGGCCGGCCACGGGTTCCAACAGATCGCCAACCAGGAACTCGACCTTGTCGCCTAACCCATTGAGCTCGGCATTGATCCGGAAGACTCTCTCGGCGAGCGGCTCGACATCCACCGCGGTCACGCAGGCGGCGGTTTGGGCGCACACCAGCGCCTGGGCGCCGGCGCCGGTACACAGGTCCAGCGCGCGGCCCTCGACCGGGAGCAGCAGGCGGCTGAGCGCCAGGGAGTCGTTGCCGTAATAGAGTTTCGCGGAGGCGGTCAGCGTGTTGCAGAAAAGGACCAGGCCCAGGTGGCGGACCAGGCGGTAGTCGCCGGTGCGGATGGGCAGGCCGAGGGATTCGAGCGCGGCGATCAGCTCTGGCGGCAGGCAGGTCTGTAGTTGGGCGGCGTCGAGCGCCTGTTGGCCGGCCAGGAGGCTTCGGAGTTGTTGGAGGGCGTGGCGTTGGTCGCTCGTCAAGTTCATCCAATGATAACAGCGGGGGGGGGACGATCACATTTTTACGTGGCGAAACGCCGCGGCGTTCGTATATAGGATTATGGCTACCTGGTGGCGCGACTTCCTCTTCGGTTTCAGGCTGTTGGGCAAGAACAAGGGTTTTGCGCTGGTGGCGGTGCTGGCGCTGGCGCTGGGAATCGGGCCGAACACGGCGATCTTCAGCGTGATTTACGCGACGCTGCTGGCTCCCATGCCGTACCCCAACCCGGAAGAGCTGGTGATGGTGTGGTCGAAGATTCAGGGCTCCCGCAACGGCGTGGCGGCGGGCGATTTCCTGGACTGGCAGCGCCAGAGCCGGTCGTTCCAGGGCCTGTGGGCCTGGTCGGGTTTCAGTGCGAACCTGGGCGGGCCGGAAGGTCCGGAACAAGTGCCCGGCACCCAGGTCACCCCCGGCTTTCTGAACGGGACCGGCGTGAGGCCGATGCTGGGCCGCGATTTCCGCCCGGAAGAGGGGGAGTTGGGCCAGCACCACGTGGTCATTCTGACGCACCGGCTTTGGCAGCGGCGGTTTGGGGGACGGCGCGACATCATCGGCCTGCAAATCCGCATGAACGGCGAGCCGTACACGGTGGTTGGGGTGATGCCGCCCGGCCAGCAGGATCGGTTGCCGCACCAGTTGTCGGTGCCGCTGGCCCTCAAGCCCGAGCAGATCAATCACGATTTCCATTGGCTGCTGGTGATGGGGCGGATGAAGCACGGAGTGACGATCCAGCAGGCGCAGGCCGACATGGATTCCGTGACCAAACACATCGCCGAGGTTTACCCGCCGAACAAGGGCTGGAGTTCAAGCGTGGAGCCGCTGAAGAACGACTTCCTGCCGCGCGAAACGCAGACCAGCATGTGGCTGCTGATGGGAGGCGTCGGCTTCGTTCTGCTGATCGCCTGCGCCAACGTGGCGAACCTGCTGCTGGCGCGGGGGACGGCGAGGCAGAGGGAGATTGCGGTGCGGGCCTCGCTGGGCGCGTCGCGGCGGCAGTTGTTCGGGCAGTTGGTCACCGAGAGCCTGGGGCTGGCCCTGATGGGCGGGGTCGTGGGGGTTGGCCTGGGATGGGGCATTCTGAAGGTCGTGATGTTGTACATGCCGCCGAACACGCTTCCTTCGGAGGCCGATGTGACGCTGAACCTGCCGGTGCTGCTGTTCACTTTCGCGATCACGGTGCTGGTGGGGATGCTGGCGGGCTGCGCGCCGGCGTGGCAAGCTTCGCGGCTGGACCTGAACGAGATCTTGAAGCAGTCCGTCCGCTCCCTCAGCTCCGGCCGCCAGTGGCTCAGGCGCGTGCTGGTGGTGGGTGAGTTTGCGGTGGCGCTGACGCTGCTCGCGGGCGCGGGCCTGGCGATTCACAGCTTCTGGAAGTTGACCCGGCTGGATCTGGGCGTGCGAACGGATCACATCCTCACGTTCTATTTGCCGGTGCCGCAAGGGCGGCTGACCAAGCCGGAGGAGATCCGCAGTTTCTATGGACAGTTGCTGGCGCAAATTCAGGCGGTTCCAGGAGTCGCCAGCGCCTCGGCTGCGACTGGGGCGCCGCTTCAGGGAACCGGCTTCGGCATGCCGTTCAGTTTGGCGAGCAAGCCGGTGGCGGATCCCTCGGCGCGGCCCGGCGCGGGCTGGCAGATGGTGACGCCCGGATACTTCGAGACCTTCGGAGTAAAGGTGGTGCGGGGGCGCGCCATCGACGAGCACGACCTGGCGGGCGGCATGCGCGTGGCGATGGTGGACGAGGACTTCGTGCGGCGGTATCTGAAGGACGTCGACCCGCTGCAAGAGCGGCTTATGGTGGAGGAACTCATACCGGGCGTGACGAAACTGGGGCCGCCGGCGCCATGGCAGATTGTGGGCGTGTTCCACACGGTGCTCTACGGGTCGCGGCCCAGCCCGGATTTTCCGGTGATCTACGTGCCGTTTTGGCAGAGCCCGTGGCCGCAGGCGGCGCTCGCGGTGCGCACCCACGGCGATCCCGCCTCGATGACCAAGAGCATCGCCGCCGCCGTCCACTCGATCGATCCCGAACTGCCCATGGCGAACCCGGAGACGATGGAGCAGGTGGTGGACGAGTCGCGGGCCGGGGACCGTTTCGGCACGGTGCTGTACGGGAGTTTCGCAGCGGTGGCGTTGTTGCTGGCCGCGCTGGGGATTTACGGGGTGATGGCGTTCCTGGTGGAACAGCGCACGCACGAGATCGGATTGCGGATGGCGCTGGGGGCCGGACGGGGCCACGTTCTGCGGCTGGTGGTGGGCGAGGGAATGACGCTGGCGGTGGCGGGGCTGGCGCTGGGGCTGGTGGGCGCGTGGCTGGTAGGGCGCGCCATGCAGAGCATGCTCTACGGCGTATCGGCGATCGACTACGGCGCGTTCAGTGCGGTGGGCGCGGTGCTGCTTGCTACGGCGCTGGCGGCCTGCTGGGTTCCCGCGCGCCGCGCTGTCCGGGTGGACCCCATGGCGGCGCTAAGGCAGGACTAGGGGAGTCCGAGGCCGGCCGGAAGACCGGCTGCGGGCAAGATTGCCCGCCCCACATCTTTTCTACGGGATTTCGAAGGGGATGGCGGGGAGCGTGCCAAGGGGCTGGCGGCGCTTGACGGGCGCGCCCCCGTTCTTGGGCGTGACGGTTGTTTCCCGGAAGGCCTCGACGATCAGGTTGCCTCGGAGGCCGGGTTTCGCCCTCTTCGGGTCGGCGCGGAGTTGAAGGAACACACCGTTTTGCAGGCGCGATACGTCCAGGGAGATGCCTTCCGGGGGGTCGTTCAATGCCAACTGGATCTCCTTCGCAAAGCGCCCCAGCGGCAGGAAGAGGCGGCCCGGGAGCTTCACGGGCGTCGCTCCTATGAGCTTCCATGCGGTGGCGGCGCGGCCGGGTCCGTTTACGGAAATCATCCACTCCTTAGTGGGGACGAGATGGCGGTAGGCGAAGGCTTGCATCATATCTTCGGCGGGAACGCCCGGGCGGCGGATCTCACGGCCCTGTATCCTGGCGCTGCCTTCGAGGTGGAGGCTGATGGCCTTTTCCATGCGTTCCGGCGGGGCGGTTAGTGTGAGGCGGATCTTGTCCTGATCGGGTGGCACTGTGGCGCCGCTCAACACGAAGCCCGGCGGCGCATCTGTAAGTCGGAGTGCGATCTCACCGGCAAAGCCGTCCTGGCGCAGGGCGTAGACGGTGATTGGGACGGTCATGCCGGCACGAACGTTGATGGTGGAGGGCACCACGCGCAGCGCGAAATCGGGCTCCGGGTGACTGATGCGCAGCCGGTAGGTGTAATCGGGGCCGCCCTTCTGTTGCGTGTCGCCTAAGTGAAGATAGTAAGTTCCCTTGGCGGGAAGTTTGCAGAGGATTCGGGAATCGGCCTGGTGCGTGATCAAGCCGGCGCCTTTGTCTTCGAAATCGTCGTTGAAGGCCAGTTGGCGGCCGCTGGCGTCGGTTAGTTTCAGCACGGAATCCAGTGGGGAATCGAGGCGGCGGGCAAACACCTCGGCGACAATCTCGTCGCCGACGCGGCCGTCGAAGCGGAATACATCCCATTCGCCGGGGCGATCGATGCGGCCGTTCACGATGAGGGGAAGCTTGACTCGCTGCGCGCTCTTGGCCTCCTTCTCGATGCGCTCGGGCAGCGTATCGACGGCGAAGGGTACATGGTTGGAGGTCCATTCGCCCTTGCGGACAGAAACTGGGTAGACCCCGGCGGCGCGGTGTTTGTTGTTTTCAGTGAGTTTGGCGACCGGGAGATTCCAACCCTTGATTTCGAGGCTAGTTCGAGAGCCGCTCTTGCCGCCCAGTGGGAAGATACCGGTTATGTAGGGTAACTCACCCACGGCAATTCGGTAGACACAATCCTCGCGTCCGCGGTAAATGGAATCCCGGATCTCGAGCACATACTCGCCGTCACCGGGAATCTCGTAGTAGAGGACCGGATCGGGGTGGAAGAGGAAATGGTCGGCGTAGTCCACCTGCTTGCCCTGGGCGTCGTAGAGCGCCAGGGTGGCTTGAAACCAGCCGGGGACGGCGTCGGAAATGTAGGGGATCAACTGGCGGGCGCTGGCGGCAACGACGAGGCGCTGGCCTTTCACGGCCTGGAAGCGGTAGCGGTCCACGCCGCCGGGCACGACTTGGCCGTTCACGATGGCCGGAAGAGTGATGCTCATCGGACCCGCGCTGGTTTTCTGCTGCTCGCTTTTCTTCGCGACCTTCGCGTTTGGCAGGTCGTTCACGACTTTCGCCGGCTCTTTGGAGAACTCCGGAAGTTGGCCGACGCAGAACACCAGCGGATTGGTCAGGCCGTTGGGCGTCGCCAGGCGCAGCTCCCGTTCGCCCGGCTCGGCGTTCGGAGCTAGCGTGATTTCGAGAGTGACGTGTTCGGTAATCGCGGGAGTGGCGGGCCTGAAGACGGAGGTGGCGATCTTCAGCCGCAGCTCGCCGGCCAGCTTCTGTTCATCGGGGGTGAGCGGGGTCCCGGCCGTGCGCTTGTCCATCAGCTCCTTGGCTTGTTCTCTCAATTTGTTGAACTCGGCCGGGGTGAGCGGTTTGACGTACTTGAGGACCACGGCCTGAACGCCCCCGCCGGAGACATACACTTTGTCGACGCCGTCCAAGGATTGCCCGCCGACAGTAACTTCGAACTTAGTCCCCACGCGGCCTCCGGCGGGATAGACGTAGCCGATGTGCGGGATGAGTGGTTGCTGCGCCCACAGGACGGGCGCGATGGTCAAGGCCAACAGCGCGCGCGATCTCATGGCATGATTTCCTTCAAGCGCCCGGCCGTGGGGACGCCTTCCGCGGCGGTGGGCAAAACTCTAGCATCCTCGCCAAGCGGATGGGGCAGCCTGGCGTTGAGGTCGATGCCGAGCAGCTCGTAGATGCTGGCGATGAGGTCGATGGGATAGACCGGGCGCTCCTTAACTTGCTCGCCTTTCGCATCCGAGGCGCCGACCACGCGGCCGCCTTTGAATCCTCCGCCGGCAACCAGGGCCGAGAAGACCGGCCCCCAATGCCCCCGGCCGCCGTTCCAGGGCGCTTCCCACTGGACCTTCGGCGTCCTGCCGAATTCGCCGCTCCACCAGACGA
>PLEM01000008.1 GCA_003137035.1 Bryobacterales bacterium
GGATAGCTTCCGATATTGCCGCTTATCGAGACCCGCGCTGGCAAGCAGGAAGCGCGGAAAGAGACACGGCCAATCCCCAATGACCGGCGACAGCGCTTGTCCCACCCAATTGTGCCTCAGTTCCCGGGGCCGTAGTCGACGTCATCCGGCAACTCGTTCGTGTCGCTGGCAGCGTCGTAGGGAAAATGTTTGGCCAGATCCTCGCCGACCGCTTCGATTCCGGCGACGATGCCACCCGTAAAATCACCGTGCTTGAACTTCTCGGACACCGTATGGATGATGTGGTGCCAAAACTCCTGGCCAACCTTCTCGTGGATGCCGCTGTCACCTAACACGACGAATTTTCGTCGCGCCGGTACGACGAAGAAGAGCACGGCATTGCGATCCCTCGTCGCGGTCATGCCCAGTCGCTCGAATGCCTTCTCGGCGGCTTTCCGAACATCGCCCCAGAACAGCCGTGACACGGAAACACGGATCTCGCCGGAAGTCCGTCTCTCCGCATTCCCGATCGCTTGCCTGATCCGATCCTTGTCGATGCTCACCATGATCCGCTCGCTCCTCCTCCGCCGGACCGTCCACCGCCCCCGCCGAATCCGCCTCCTCCAGCGCCGCCCCCCCTGCCACCGGACATGACGCTGACCAGGAGGTAGAAGGCCAGTGTCGGATGCGTAATCGCGAAGGCCAGGATCAGGATCCCGGCGATGCCATAGAAGATCCATTGCAGCGGAGTCAACGGCTTGGAGTGCGCAGGCCTCCGTGTTGGCGGAGGCGCGTTGGCCTGCCCGCCGATGACTCCGGTCAGCGAATCGATCGCTGCCGCTATCGCGTCGTCGGGATGGCCGGCCTGAATCCGAGGCGCTATCGCTTCGTTGATCACACGGGACGCGATCGCGTCGGGCACTACGGCTTCGAGTCCATAGCCGACCTCGATCCTCATCTTATGATCCTGCGTCATGATGAAGAGGGCCAGCCCGTCATCAAGCCCTTTCCGGCCCACCTTCCATTTGGCAAAGGCCCGAACGGCCCAGTCCTCGATCGGCGTATCGCCCGTCGTGGGGGCGATGTACACAATCAACTGATGGCCCGTGGTTTGCTCGTAGACGGCGAGGCGTGCGTCTAGTGAGCGCACTGCTTCCGGCGACAGGAAGTTGGCGGTGTCCGTGACCCACTGGGTGGGCGAAGGAGGGATGGGAGTTTCAACCGCGTATAGGAACGCGGTCGAAAGAAGGACAAGCCCACTTCGGCGCAGAAGCACCTTAGAACTTCACCTCGGGCGCCTTTTCGCTTCCGGATTGTGCCTGGAAGTAAGGCTTGGTCGCGAACTTGTCTCCGAAGAAGCCGGCGATGATCACCGTTGGAAAACTGCTCCGGCGGGTATTGAAGGCCTGCGCTGCCTCATTGAACCTCTGCCGCTCGACGGTAATGCGATTCTCGGTACCCTCGAGTTGCGCTTGCAGGTCGCGGAAGTTGGCGGTCGCTTTGAGCTGCGGGTAGTTTTCGCTGACGACCAGCAGGCGAGACAACGCCGAAGACAAGCCTTGCTGCGCCTGCTGATACCGTTGGAAGGCTGCCGGATCCTTAGTGATGTCCGCCATCGCGGCGGGTGTGACCTGGCCGACCCTGGCGCGCGCCTCCGTAACCGCTGTCATGGTGCTCTGCTCAAAGTTCGCGGCGCCTTTGACGGTCGCCACAAGGTTCGGCACCAAATCCGCGCGCCGTTGATACGCGTTTTGGACCTGGGCCCACTGCGCTTGCGTGGCCTGATCGAGTTGAACAAGCGAGTTGTAGGTTCCGCTGATTGAAACTCCCGCGATCAGCAGGAAGACGAGCACCGCGCCGGCACAACCGATGGCTATCTTTTTCCCCATTTACGCTCCATTCTTCGCTTCAATGACAAGTGTAGCCGACCTTGGCCCTAACGGGACATGCTGTCAAACGAATCCGTAGGCAGCCCCCCCGTCTCAGTTGTGCTTGATGTCCTCGCCACCCTGAGGTAAGGTCCATATGGCTACCGATATTGCCCATTAAGAGGAGTGAAATGAGTGAGTTAGCGTTGGCGAACCGGGCTGCACACTGGCAAAGGCTGAAGGCCTTGGTTCTGGATAGCGTTTCTTCCCCGATTACCCGGCGGGTCTACAATCTCGGGCTGGACGAGTTCATCGCCTGGTACGGCCAGGAGCCGCGGCCCGGCTTTACGAAGGCCACCGTGAACGCTTGGCGAGCAGCGCTCGAGGCCCGTGGCCTCGGGTCGGTTTCCATCAACGTCCGGATCACCGCCGTTCGGAAGTTGGCCGTCGAGGCGGCCGACAACGGGTTGCTGGCGCCGGAGCTGGCCGCCGGCATCACGCGGGTCAAGGGAGCCAAGTCCACGGGCGTGCGGGTTTGGCAACTGGCTGTCCGTCCAACAGGCACAGAAGCTCCTGAACGCGCCGGACGTATCCACCAGGAAAGGCCTGCGCGACCGGGCGATGCTCGCGGTCCCCGGAGGCTACGGATGGGTAAATTTGGGTAAGGATGGGTAATTCCAAATCTCGGCCGCAGCTTGGGCGCGGCGCGCCAACTGGCGTGTTTGCTAGGGGGTGCGTTGAAACTAAAGGACTTAAATTGGCTCCTCAGGTAGGACTCGAACCTACAACCCTTCGGTTAACAGCCGAACGGCTTGTAGTCGCCTCACATTGCAAACAAAAGTACTTAGACGCGCGAAAAGCGGATTTCCCAGGAAATTGGGGGGACTCTGGGGGACTCTGTAAGACATCGGACTGAGAGCTCGCGAGCCGTCTCTTGACGGGGATGGGATCTGCAGCAATGTGGGGTCCGCACTGGCTGCTTCACGGATCGTCGTTATTGACAACTCTTCTGCCGGTCCGTCTTGGCGGCGGGCTGGGCGCAGCATCAGCACATTGCCCGGCCTCGCCGCTGCCGCGTCCTTCAATTCCGTGACATCCGGCCTGACAGAATCCGCAGAACACCCGCGTGGACCCGCAGCGTGGTCCCTGCTGAAGTCCGGCGCGAATTCCCGCCTCAGACTCTCATCCGGAACCGTGCTTGGTCGCGGCTTTTTCGACAACACATGAGTGAGAGAATGATAGGAGGATCACGAAATGTCAGTTCGTAGGCGGGACAAGACTGCCGACGTGATGTCCGGCGCCCAGCACATGCGTGGCACGTGCCATCCGCTGCTCCTGGTGGTGCTGGCGAAACGAAACCGAATTCTCCCAACGAACTACCAAGCCAATGCCGCAAAGCTATAACGTCTACTGTGACGAGAGCTGCCATTTGGAGCACGATCACCAAGGGGTGATGGTGCTCGGCTCCGTGTGGTGCCCGACGAAAAAGGTCCGCGAAGTGATGACCCGCATCAAAGAGATCAAGGCCCGCCACGGCGTGCCTGCCCTCACCGAAGTGAAGTGGGTCAAAGTCTCGCGCCCGAAGCTGGCCCTCTACCTCGAACTCATCGATAGTTTCTTCGATGACGACGACCTGCACTTCCGCTCGCTCATCGTCCCGGACAAGGGGAAGCTCGATCACGTCGGACACCGCCAGGAGCATGATGACTGGTACTTCAAGATGTACTTCGACATGATCAAGATCATTCTTGATCCGAGGAGCGAGTACCAGATCTATCTCGACATCAAGGACACGCGCTCAGCCGCAAAGGTCGCGAAGCTGCACGAGGTGCTCTGTAACAACATGTACGACTTCCGGCGCGAGATCCTAAAGCAGATTCAGACCGTGCGTTCTCATGAGGTGCAGATCCTGCAGCTCTGCGACATTCTGCTCGGAGCGGTTTCCTATGCGAATCGAGGGCTCAGTAGCAGCCCGGCCAAGCAGCAGCTGGTCGAGCGAGTTAGGAAACGGTCCGGTTACGGCCTTTGCCGGACGACACTTTACGGCGAGTCCAAGTTCAACCTATTCGTTTGGCGCGCAGCAGAGGGCCGCGCATGAACATGCCGGGATGGCTACCGGCCTTGGTGAGCCTTAACGGAGAGCCGGGAAAGGTCTTCGCGATGCTTTATGGCATCTTCCATGCCGACTTCCACTGTACCGCCCTGCGGTTTAAGGGATTGCCGGTCTGGTGGGACCGCCGCGTCGTCGATCCGCCCTATGAAGAGGGCTTCTGGCACCTCATCACTCGAAAGGACTACGGAACGGGTGAGAGGCTGCTCGATTTTCGACGTGCCGAGAGGCTGCCCTGGGGCGGACCCACGATCTCAAATTGCGGCGACGGCTGCGTCAAAGTCTGGGACTACGAGGAGCGCGACAGGCGGATCAGGACGTATCTTTGGCTGGAGCCGCACGACTACGTAGTCATCCTGGAGAAGAAGACCATGCGAAAGGGAACCATCGCCTTTTTGGTCACCGCCTTTCACGTGGACGGCAAGCAGGGGCGGGAGGATCTTGAACGGAAGTACCAGAAACGGCAGGCCTAAGACTGCAAACGCCGCCTTTTGGGCGGCGTAAGATCTCCTTCTACGCTTGGTAGATGAGGCAACTTCAGTATACACCCCTGGTCCCCGAAGTCAATGGGTCGGCGGGTGCAATCTTTGACGGGTTAAGTCTATGTAAAACACTGAAAATACACCAATTAGATCTTGTGCCCGTAATGCTACCACCAATACGCCCCAGCCTGAAATGCGCATTCGGGCCGGTTCCGCCAACCGGCACAAGGAAAACTCAGCGGCCTTCGGACGGCGGGCTATTTCACCGGACTCCTAGAGCATGAAGGAGACAATCCGCGCCTGCAGCTAGCGACTAGTGAACCACCGCCGATTGGGAGATCACCGCAGCCCGCTGCCGCTGCTCTGCTTCCTTCTGGCGCTTCTCATCGGCCGCAATTTGGCGCGCGGCGATTTCGTCGAGCGCGCGCCGTTTCGCTTCCATCC
>PLEM01000011.1 GCA_003137035.1 Bryobacterales bacterium
TCGATGCGCCGCGCCATCGCGGGCGTTATTGTCGCCGGAAGTGTCGCCATTGGGTTACGAACTTCGAGAAATGCCGCCCCGTTCGCGCCCAGGTGCCCCGTGTCGCACCGGATGGCACCAGGTTGGCTGGTTGGCCCACCCGCCGCCACGGGCGCGCCCTGGCCGCCCCTGACCGCCTGACCACCTGACCGCCCCTTTTCGCGCCGGACGCTAGCGAAGTTGTGCTATCCGTAAACGCGCCGGAGTTTTCGGCCCGGTAGTACCTTTAGATTCGTGGCAGCACGGGACGAGGCAGTCCGCGACGACCCGGAGGAAGACTACCCGCGTCTCCCGTGGCGCATACGTCTTCCCATCGCGGGCGCCGCCAAGATGCTTCAGTTCCCAGGTCGGCCCGTGCTCCAAAGACTCTTTGAAGCTGTACTTGGTACCCATAACGGAACTGGCCGAGAGCGGCCGCGGCTCACCAGGACGGAGGAAGAGGGTCGCTCGGTTGATGTGGCCCTTGCGATGGCGAACCACGCGCGCCACGAGTCCGGCCGATTGGAGCCTTGCCAACCGCTGTTCGGACACGCAGGCGTACAGACTACCATCGGCCTGATAGACGGGAATCGAAACGTTCATGACTCTTGGGCACACGTGGAGTAGCAGGAACCGCTGCGGGAAGGAGATTCGCGAGCGTCCCGGCGCTCGGCTTGACGCGGAAGCGATACAACTGTGCGCCCGTTCTAATTCTCTCAAAAACCGAATGGAGGGTCAATGCTTTTTTTCGATCATCACCTTTGTTTTCTGTTGGTTGAGAGCATCCGCGACGTCAAAACACCACGTGATGGCTACCATGCATACCATGGCTACCAACGCTCCCGGATGCACGTCCGGTTGGGAGGCGACGCTCATATAGGGAGGGGAGATTCTTCTTCCTGGCAGACAACAGGACCAATGATGGCTACCATGGTTACCACGAGTACCAAGTGATTACAAACAGTGGAGGTTCATTGGTATCCATGAAGGTCCATGGCTACCATGGCCGTTTGACCGGATTCGGCCGTGCTCGTCCGCGTTGGTCGCACGATTGCTCCACGCGTGCGCGCGGTTGAACGGCCTTCTCAAAGTCGTCGTCCAAGACGAAGAATTAGGTTCGCTATATAGGGAGATGCGTCCCAATCGATACCGTGGCTCCCAAACGGCTGTAGGTCGAGGCCGTCAACGGCCCTACCGGCACCTGCGATCAACATCACGGCACGAACTGCACGCCCTTGTCTGGCAAGCCCGCCGACTTGAAGATCCGCTTGAAAAAGTCCTCGGTCTGCCGAGCAAAATCTCGGCACAAGCTCATTGAAATCCACACCTCCCGGCGCGCTACACTCCCGTCGGGAAAACGCAGTTTGCCGGGATATGCCAACAGCAATCGTTCGCGCTCTGCATCCAGGCCGGCCCATTTACCGCCGCGGTGAGCAATCACATTTCGCAGCTTCTGCAGATTCTGAAGATGCGGCCAAGCCGGATCCTCCTTGACGGTCAGGGCAGCGACCCTTTTCAGATAGAGCGCCGCGCGCTCGATCCCATGGCCGGCGGTGTCGTGCAATCCGAAATTCGAACCCCGCATGCGGCCAACCCGCTCAGCAAACGAGTCCAGCTGCGCTTCAACCGTCGAGTGGAGAAGGATAACGACAGAGTCTGCGGCCAGCGTCGGAATCCAGCGCCCAAACTTCTCGTCCAGGACCTGCCGTTCCACATCAAAATCACCGAAGTCCCATTTCTGCTCCTCGGCCATTTCCTTGAGCGCCTGGCGCTCCTGCCGTTCCACCTCGGGGATGGCTTTATCCATGGCCTCCAAGAAGGCAGTCGTCCCCATAAGGCGTTCAAAGGTCTCGATAACCAAAGGATCAAATCGGATCTTGGCCATTCTGTTGGTCCATTACTTTGAAGTTGTTGACACGGCGGCCTGGCTTCACTTCCTCGACGACAGAAACTCCTGTCGAATGCTGTCCACGTCCCGGAGGTTGCCCGTCTTGGGGTCCCGGAATAGCCAGAAGGTCCAGCCGTTGGTCGCTGGCGGCGGTTCTTGTGGTGATGTGCCGAGCACCGACTTCCGGGCGACGCCGCCCGCCGCTGATAAGGTCGCGCAGGTCTCACCACCGAAGGAGACGGTTCCGCTCGGCTGAATTGATGCGATAAGCCGAACACCCTTGTACGTGCGCTCCAACTCCAGTGGCGCCTTCACAAATCCGGCTGCGATGAGGTTGGGTAGAGTTGCCTCGGCCATGGCGGTCATGGTCTCCCACGCCCTCTTGCCAGCTTCCCGGCGAGTGGTGGAGACTGCGGGCTTCGGCATGACCGGCGGCACGGCGGGTTCCGCCGGCTGTTCGAGAACCTTCGGTAACGGGAAATCAATGGTGATCTTTGCGCGCTTGAGAGAAGCACGTGCTTCTGATGGCGTGACGCCATTGGCCTTCCTGCAGATGGCCCGAATCAGTGGCGCGTCGTCTTCACCGAGCAGGCTCTCGAACGCGAGCCTGACTCTGCGGTCGATGAAGTGGGCCTTCCACATCTCATCGAGGAGGCTCCCGCGCATCTTGTCCTTCGACAGCAACACGAGGGTGTCGACGACAAACTTGGGTTCGCTGTCCGAAATGCGCACTTTGCGGAACAACTTTTCATCGACGTCGACCTCGGCGTGCGAGTTGTAGATCCGATACTCGTCCCCGTTTGTAAGCACGCACCACTTAACCCCGACCACGGCAGCGTAGCTGATGTTCTGCGAAATCCACTTTCTGTCGCCGAGGTCCTTCTCCAACGACTTCGCCTCTATCAGCAGGCACTCGGTGCGGTTCAGGAACAGCGCGTAGTCCACAGGGTTGTCCTGCGGCTTCCGCCGATACTCCCGCCGAACCTCATCAATTTCCTGGAGTTCCCACCCCATGGCCGATAGCAGCGGATCAATCAGCGCCGCTTTTGTATTCTGCTCGCCGATGCTTTCCTTCCGGTCCCGGACCTGCTGAATTCGCTTCCGGATTACCTCGACAGCAGCCGTCACCTTAGCGGTGATTGGTTCCATCACTGAGACCTCCCCGGGTCTGATTTTCTTGAGACTCGCTTCGACACCGGCAAGCGAACGATGCAAGAATCGAGTCGCATCGACCGAATACTCCGAGACTGCTTATTGTATGCCTGTTGAACACCCCGGCGTGGTGGACGCGTGGCGGGCCCAGCGTCGGGTTGATCGGGGTGCACGCCATTCCTGAGAAACTGACGCCCCGCGTCGCGGACCGCCATCGGTATCTTCTTCTTCGACTGTGGCTTACGGCAGGCCGCGATGGTGTCCGACCGAGTCGTACGGCGGGCTGAAGACGGCGGGCTGAAAGCGCCCCACCTGCAGTGTGTTTCCGATACAATCGTACTTCTCTAGATTTCTAGAGATTGGCGCGTGGATCGCGCCCGCCATGCCGCGGATCTTCGACAACATCGATCAGCAGCTATTGCCTACCCTCAAGACCACCCTGTCCGTCTCGCATCGGGCGGATTTCTGTGTTGGGTACTTCAACCTGCGCGGGTGGCGGCAACTTGACGAGCACATCGAACAATGGGCCGGAGGAGATGGCGAGTGTTGCCGGCTGCTCGTCGGCATGCAAGCCCTCCCCCAACAGGAGCTTGCCGAGGCATACAGCATCACCAAGCGGGACGGCGAATTGGACAACCAGACCGCCGTGCGGCTGAAGAAGTCGCTGGCCGGCCACTTTCGCGACCAATTGACGCTGGGCGCGCCGACAGGCGCCGATGAGGCAGGTCTGCGCAGGCTAGCGGCCCAGGTCAAAGCTGGCAAGGTCGTAGTGAAGCTGCATCTTCGCCACTCTCTGCACGCGAAGCTGTACCTCCTCTTCCGGCACGATCCAGTGAGCCCGTCCATCGGCTTCCTCGGCAGCAGCAACCTCACGTTCGCCGGGCTGTCAAAGCAGGGCGAGCTAAACGTGGACGTCACGGACCACGACGCCTGCAACAAGCTGGCGCAGTGGTTTGAAGATAGATGGGCCGACCATTGGTGCATCGACATCTCGAAGGAAATCGCCGACATCATCGATCAGAGCTGGGCCAGGCCGGACGCAATTCCGCCGCACCAGATCTACGTGAAGATGGCCTACCATCTCTCTCAAGAGGCGCGGGAAGGCATCATTCAACACCGCATCCCTAAGGACTTTGGCAATAAGCTCTTTGACTTCCAGGTCGCGGCAGTGAAAATCGCTGCCCATCACGTCCAGAAACGCGGCGGCGTCCTCATTGGAGACGTGGTCGGCTTGGGGAAGACCCTGATGGCCACGGCGCTCGCCCGGATCTTGGCGGACGACCTGCTCCTGGAAACGCTGATCCTCTGCCCCCTTAACATCCGCTCGATGTGGGAGGACTACTGCCACGAGTACCGTCTGCCTTCCTGCCGGGTGCTTCCGTATTCGAGGGTGATCGGCGAGCTTCCGGAGCTGCGAAGGTATCGTCTGGTGATCCTCGACGAGAGCCACAACCTTCGGAATCGCGAGGGCAAGACGTACAAGGTCATCGCCGACTACATTCAAAAGAACGACAGCAAATGTATTTTGCTGTCGGCCACGCCGTACAACAAGGACTATCTCGACCTGGCGAGCCAGCTTCGGCTCTTCGTGCCCCCGGACAAGGACCTCGGCGTTGGACCGCAGCAGCTCCTGCAAGAGAAGGGCGAGATCGAATTCGTTCGCGAACACCAGTGCGGAGTCCGCACCCTTGCCGCCTTTGAGCACAGCCCACACCCGGACGACTGGCGCGAACTGATGCGTCTGTACATGGTTCGCCGAACACGCGGCTTCATCAAGGAGAATTACGCCGAGACCGACCCCGCCAACGGCCGCAAGTATCTCCTCTTCTCGGACGGGACGCGCTCCTATTTTCCTGATCGTCTTCCGAAGAAGGCATCGTTTAAGGTCGACGATTCCGATCCGAACGACCAGTATGCGAAGCTCTACGCGCCGGCGGTCGTGGATCTCATCAACCACCTCGATCTGCCTCGGTACGGTCTCGGCAACTTCGTTTTGGAGAAGCCCAAAGCGACGCCTACCACGGAAGAAGACGACTTGCTGGCCGACCTTTCCGTGGCCGGTAACCGGCTGATGGGCTTCTGCCGGACGAACCTTTTCAAGCGTCTGGAGAGCAGCGGGAATGCCTTTCTACTCTCGGTAGAGCGCCACATCCTGCGGAACTTCATCTGCCTCCACGCCGTGGAAAACGGGCTGGAGTTGCCGATCGGCACGCAGGACGCCGGCGTGCTCGACACACGCGCCAACGATTCCGATGAGGACGGGCTGTTCCAGGGAACCAGCGACGGCCCTCTGCGTTCCGAGAAAAACTTTCGGGAGCTCGCCGCCCAGATCTATGGGCTCTACGCGGTGGCCCATCGTTCCCGGTTTGGCTGGATTCGGCCTCTCTTTTTCAAGAAGGAACTCGGCGATAGTCTGTTGCGAGATTCGCGCGCACTGCTTAAGATCTTCGACAGATGCGACTCCTGGGACCCAAAGAAGGACACGAAGCTGAAGGCCCTGGTCAAGCTCGTGGCGGTGACGCACAAGGCTGACAAGGTTCTGATATTCAGCCAGTTTGCGGACACGGTTGATTTCCTTGCTCAGCAGCTCAAGGCCGCCGGGGTACAAGGCCTCGCAGCCGCCACCGGCGCATCTCCGGACGTAACCGATCTGGCGTGGCGCTTCAGCCCGGTGAGCAACAAGAAGCAGGAACTGCTCCAGAAGGCGCCCGAGTTGAGAGTGCTGGTCGCCACCGACGTCCTCAGCGAAGGTCAGAACCTTCAGGATTGCTTTGTCATCGTCAACTACGACCTGCCCTGGGCCATCATTCGCCTGATCCAGCGCGCCGGCCGCGTGGACCGCATTGGCCAGAAGTCCGACCGAATTCTCTGCTACAGCTTTCTTCCGGCTGATGGCGTGGAGCGTATCATTCGCCTGCGGGCGAAGGTTCTGAATCGGCTACGCCAGAATGCCGAGGTCGTGGGCACCGACGAGGCGTTTTTCGACGACGACAAGAACAACAAGGCCGTCACGGATCTGTACCATGAAAAATCGGGACTCCTCGACGGCGAAGAGGATTCGGAAATCGACCTAGCATCATACGCCTACCAGATCTGGAAGAACGCCATCGACGCCGACGCGACTCTCAAGAAGACGATTCCGGACATGCCGAACGTCGTCTACTCTTCCCGGCAACGCCAGCCGAACGAGGACGGCAGCGAGGGCGTGCTTGTCTACCTGAAGACGCCCGCCGGTGCGGACGCCCTCGCTTGGGTAGACCCCAAGGGCGCGCGGGTTACGGACTCCCAATACCGCATTCTGAAAGCCGCAGAATGCGAGCCCGGAACACCTGCCGTTCCCCGCCTCCAGAACCACCACGATCTGGTTGAACGGGCCGTCAGAGACCTCGCCGAAGAGGAGAAGACCATCGGAGGCGGACTGGGCCGTCCATCCGGAGCGCGCTTCCGAACGTATGAGCGCATAAAACGCTACGCGGACCAAGTCAAGGGGACACTTTTCGACTCGCAGCAACTCCAGCGCACCATGGAGGATGTCTACAAATTCCCGTTGCGGGAATCGGCAGCGGAAACGCTGAACCGCCAGATGAAAACCGGCGCCGATGACGAGATGGTTGTTCGGCTCGCGATGGCGCTTCGCGAGGAAGGGCGGCTGAGCGTGATCCACGAGGATGGCGATGAGGATACCGAGACCCAGATCATCTGCTCGCTGGGGCTGATCGGAGGCGCAGCCGGTGGCAATTGATCGCGAACGCGCGCGCCAGCAGCTAAAGGCCTTCGAATTCCGGCGCCTTTTTATCGATCACCTAGGGTGGAACAAGCACGCGAGCGTTCTGGACAAAGTGGTCGATGGACACGCCTATCGCTTTCAAGCGGTGTCCGAGAAGCACGGTGTCGTCGTGCTGGTTTCCGACTCAATTCCGGAATACTCCACTCGTGTGAGACTCGACAGGCTGGTCGCAAAGGATCACTTCGAACATCTGATAATATTCGCCAATCAGGCCCGCGGTCGCCAGGTGTGGCAATGGGTGCGGCGCGAGTCCGGCAAACCGAACGCCATTCGCGCTTACACATACTCTGTCGGGCAGTCCGGCGAGTTGCTGCTGCAGAAACTGGAACACCTCGTCGTGACCCTCGAGGAAGAGGAGCAGACCGGCTTGGCCGACATCCTGGGCCGTGTCCGGGCCGGTTTCGACTTCGAAAAGGTCACGAAGAAGTTCTACGAGCGGTTCAAGGCTGAGCATGACGGGTTCCTGAAGTTCGTCGATGGCATACCAGACAAGCAGATGGAGGCCTGGTATGTCTCGGTGATGATCAATCGCCTGATGTTCCTCTACTTCATCCAGGCGAAGAGCTTTCTGAACGGCGACCAGGACTACCTGCGTAACAAGCTGAGGGAAAGCCGCGACCGGAAAAGGGACGGCTACTATCGCGATTTCCTCTGCCCGCTCTTCTTTGAGGGTTTTGCCCGCAAGAAGGAGGAGCGCTCCGCGGCGGTGAACAAACTGCTCGGCGCCATTCCATACCTGAACGGCGGGCTTTTCCAGCGGCACCAGATTGAAGAACTGCACGGGAAGAAGATCCAGGTCGCCGACGCCGCCTTCGAGCACGTCTTCGACTTTTTCAGGGAGTACAACTGGCACCTCGACGAGCGCGAAAGCCGTGACGACCGTGAGATCAACCCGGACGTGCTCGGCTACATCTTCGAGAANNCACCATCATTCCTTTCCTCCTCGACGCCGCGCGGAAGGACTGCGCCGTCGCCTTTGACAAAAGGGCAGGTGTTTGGCGGCTGTTGCGGGACGATCCCGACCGGTACATCTACGTCGCTCTGCGGCATGGGGCCGACCTCAAGTTGCCGCCAAAGATCGCAGCCGGGCTGTCCGCCGTGGAGAAGCGGACGGAATGGAACAAGACGGCCCCGCCCGAGTACGCCTTACCGACCGAACTGTGGCGCGAAGTTGTCGACCGTCGCCGACGATCCGAGGAGCTTCGACGGAAACTGGCCGCAGGCGAGGTCGTGGAGGTGAACGATCTGGTCACCCTCAACCTGGATACCCGTCAGTTCGCGCAGGACGTGATTCAGTATTGCGAAGGGCCGGAACTGCTGCGTGCTCTTTACAAGGCCATCTCGAAGGTGTCGGTGCTCGATCCGACGTGCGGCTCCGGGGCGTTCCTCTTCGCGGCGCTTAACATCCTGAAGCCGCTGTACGAGGCCTGCCTCCAGCGGATGCAGATGTTCGTCGACGAGCTGGATGCGGGCCCGGCACATCACCCGAAGAAGTTCGAGGACTTTCGGCAGATCCTGGAAGAATCGAAGCAGCACCCGAAGCAGGACTACTTCATCCTCAAGTCGATCATTGTCAACAACCTCTACGGCGTCGACATCATGGAGGAAGCAGTCGAGATCTGCAAACTCAGACTCTTCCTGAAACTGGTGGCTCAGGTTGACTCACAGGATCGCGTCGAGCCGCTCCCGGATATTGACTTCAACATCTGCGCCGGCAATACCCTGGTCGGCTACGCCCGTATAGCGGATATCAGGTTCGGACAGGGGAATCTCTACCTCGAAGAGCAGTTGTGTTCAATCGAGGACAAGGCGAAGCTGCTGGATAGCGCCGTGGGGATGTTCCGCCAGCAACAGACCAGGCTGAACGGAACAGTCACAATCGAGGATAAGTTTGCACTTCGCCAGCGGTTCGGCGAACTTGAGGACGAACTGAACGAGTTTCTTGCGGCTGAATACGGGGCAAAGAAGGCCGACGTTAAGAACTGGAAGGCGAGTCATAAGCCTTTCCATTGGCTGAGCGACTTCCACCGAATTATGACTGGCGGTGGATTCGACGTTGTCATCGGCAACCCTCCCTGGAAGGAGTATGCGGCGGTCAAGAAAGACTACTCGGTGCGTAATTACGCGACCCTTCCCTGCGGGAACCTTCATGGGATCACAACCGAACGTGCGGTCGCGCTCGCGAAAGACCGAGGGCGGATCAGCTTTATCGTTCAGCTTCCGCTCACCAGCTCATCCCGAATGACCAGTGTTCGATCCGTGCTGCGCAATAGTTGCGCGTTCGTCTCTGTCATACCTTTTGACGACAGACCGGGGAAGCTCTTCGATGGCCTTGAGCACTGCAGAAGTGTTGTGTTTACCTGTCAGAAGTCTTCCGCCGGCGCGGTTTCGGAATTCGTTTCGCAATATCAGCGCTGGCCAACAGAGTTTCGTCCGAACCTATTTCCACTTGTTGGCTATGCGTCCAGTGGCGACCGAAAGCTGTTCGGCGACCTATTTGCCAAGATCGGATCGAGCACTGCCGCCAGCGTGAGGAATAAACTGGAATCGTCGGGGCAGAAAGTGATGGGCGTGACCCTTTCGCCAGGGATAACGAAGAACTTCATCTTTTACCAAGAGGCGACTCAGTATTGGACCAAAGCGACTCTGGGCCTGCCGTACTATGCGAAGAACGGTCGGGTCGGCGCCCCAGCTCACGGACGTTACCTCTATTTTGACGATGAGGCACTCGCGCACTCAGCGAGCGCGGTCCTGAACAGCAGTCTGTTCTATCTATACTTCATCGCGTTCAGTGACTGCTTCCATCTGAGCGACACACTGGTCTCGAACTTCCCAGTTCCAGACGCGCTGATGACAGACAAGCGGCTTGTGGAGCTCAATGAAGAACTGATGGAGGATCTAACCCACAACGCCGTCAGAAAGACAATTGAGACCAAAGACGGCGACACGATCTCATACGCGGAGTTCAATGCTAGCGCTTCGAAACCGATCATCGACAGGATTGACGCGGCGCTCGCGCGGCACTACGGATTCACCGATGAAGAGCTTGATTTCATCGTCAACTATGACATTAAGTACCGCCTCGGCGCGGACGTAGATGAGGAGTGATGGCTGCGGTAATCCTCGACGCCGAAGTTGCCACGATCAGCCCGAGCGACGCGCGGCCCGCAGGTTCGCAGCGTCAGCCACACGGGCACTGCGTACCACCGACACTGTGGGCGGCCGGCCCAGTACATGTCCTTGATGACGACAAGACGGGCTTCCTCTGTTCGTCCCAGTGCCCGGGCGGGGTGATCCTGAAGACGTTCGACGCCATCACCGCCATGCGTGACGAGGGCCGCACACTGATCGGCGGATTCCACTCTCCGATGGAGCGGGAGTGCCTGGCCATCCTGCTGCGCGGGCGGCAACCGGTAATCTGGGTTCCGGCCCGCAACATCGTCGGCATGCGCCTCAAGCCCGAACTCCAGCCAGCCTTTGCTGCTGGCCGCCTGCTGATCCTCTCGCCCTTCGAGCCAAAGCACAAACGGATCACGGTCGCCCTGGCAGACGCCCGGAACCGCTTCGTAGGAGCCCTCGCCGACCGCGTCTTCGTCGCTCATGCCGCACCGGCCAGCAGGACACTGGCGCTCGTTTTGGCGTTGCGGGACTGTGGAAAGCCCTTGCTGACAGTGGATGATCCGGCGAACGAGCCGCTCCTCGGGTTCGCGGCGAAGGTCCAGGTCCGTGAAGGAAAGGACTAACACCGGTCACGTGCGTACCGGTGCGCGCGCCGCTCCTGGGCCGGTCCTCGCTCACCATTGGCGAAGCACTGGGGGGATTCTGGGGGGACTCCAAAGGGGAAGGATGGGTAAATTTGGGTAAGGATGGGTAATTCCAAATCTCGACCGCAGCTTGGGCGCGGCGCGGCAACTGGCGTGTTTGCTAGGGGGTGCGTTGAAACTAAAGGACTTAATTTGGCTCCTCAGGTAGGACTCGAACCTACAACCCTTCGGTTAACAGCCGAATGCTCTACCATTGAGCTACTGAGGAGCAACAGGTTGGCAGTCATCATTACACCAAACCCGAGCCTGCATCGTCAACCTCGAACAGTTCCCCCCTTTCCCTTCCACGCTTGGCCGCTCCGGCGCGTCAACTCCTTTGTGACCCGTCTTCTATGCGGGGTGTGCCTGCTGGCCGTGTCCGCGGAGGCGGCGGCTCCGGACCTGCTGGACGTCCTCAAGGGCGTCGAGACCCGTTACAACCGCGCGCAAACCGTCGAAGTTCTTTTCCAACAGACCTATACGGCGCCCAGGCGGGTCGCCAAGACGGAGAGCGGCCAACTCTTTCTGCGCAAGCCCGGGCGCATGCGCTGGCAATACACGACACCCCCGGGCAAACTCTTCGTGAGCGACGGCAAGTACATCTATTTGTACACTCCCGCCTCGAATCGCGTCGAGCGCTCCAAGGTCAAGGAAACCGACGACATGCGCGCCCCGCTCGCGTTCCTGCTCGGGAAGCTCGATTTCCATCGGGATTTCAAGCGCTTCCTCACCCGGCAGCGCGGCTCCGATCTCTCGATCGCGGCCGAGCCCCGCTCCGACCGCGCGCCCTTCAGCCAGGTCGAGTTTCGCGTGGGGCCGGCCTTCGAGATTCGGGAACTGGAAGTCACCGGCCAGGACAGCTCCGTGACGCTGTTCCGGTTCGAGAACGAGAAGCTGAATTCGCCCCTGAACGACAAGCTTTTCCGGTTCCAGCCGCCGCCGGGGGCGGAAGTGGTGGACGAGGCGCCTTAGGAGCGTTATGGCCGAATGGGTTTTGAGATACGCGGACAGCCGTGGGGAGATGCACCAGCAGGTGGCCAACGCTGCCACCGAGCAGGAAGCCCGCGACCACTTCTCCCAGCAGGGGTTTCTGGTCTATTCGGTCCGGCCGCGTGCCGCCGGCATCGCCCGGCTCTCCCCGGCCTTCTCTTCCCGCCACAAAATTAACCTGGGGAAGTTCCTCATCTTCAACCAGCAGTTCGTCACGCTGGTCCGCGCCGGCCTGCCGATCCTCAAAGGGCTCGACCTGCTGGCCGACCGCCTCACCGACCCCAAGCTGGCCCGCTACATCCGCACCGTCCGTGACGACGTGCGCAACGGCGTGCTGCTCTCGGAGGCCTTCCGCAACCAGGGTGTCTTCCCGGGCATCTACGTCACCTCGCTCATGGCGGGCGAAAAGAGCGGTAGCCTGGCCGAGGTGCTGGACCGCTATATCGCCTACCAGAAGCTGTCGCTGTCGGTGAAGAAGAAGGTGCTCGTCTCCCTCATCTACCCCGCGCTGCTGCTGACGCTGGTGTGCGCGCTGGTGGTGTTTCTGATCACTTATGTCGTGCCCAATTTCGCCCAGCTTTACTCCAGCATGCAGGCGCGGCTGCCCAAGATGACGCTGATCCTGATCGCCGTCGGGACCACCGCGCGCAACTACATCCTGGCGGCGTTTCTGGCGCTGGTCGCGGGCATCCTGGGGTTCCGGATGTGGTCGCGCGGCGACTCGGCAAGGGCGAAGATCGACCGGGTGAAGATGGCCATGCCGGTGCTCGGCGAGATCTGGCTGAAGTACCAGGTGGCGCAGTTCGCGCGCGTGCTGAGCACGCTGCTGGTGGGCGGCATTCCGCTGTTGCAGGCGCTGCAAACCGCGGCCCAATCCCTGGACACCAGGCTGCTCCAGCAGGCGCTGGAAGCGGCCGGGCGGCTCGTGAAAGAGGGCCAATCGCTCTCGGCGGCGCTCACCACCACCAAGATCTTTCCGGGCCTGGCCATCGACATGATCGAGGTCGGGGAATCCACCGGCGCGCTGCCCTCCATGCTGGCCAGCGTCGCGGAGTTCTACGAGGACGACGTCAGCACCCGCATGCAGGCCGCCCTATCCTTGATCGAGCCGCTGATCATGATGTGCATGGGCGTGTTCGTTGCCTTCGTGCTGGTGGCCCTCTACCTGCCCATCTTCTCCCTGGCCGACACGCTGGGTTAGCCCCAAAACCGTGCCTCCAAGCGGCCGTGACCGGCCTATGGCGGGAGAAGCATCCCGAGGTGAGTCCGCAGGCGGTCTCCGACAACAGGTCGCTGGAGCCGCCAGGGACGGAACAATCAGGCGAAAGGGCTCCAGTAGCGGCGGTAGGAAGTATAATCGCTGGTGGTCAGGAGCTCAGAACGGAAGGTTTCGGCTCGAGCTTGGCTGGCCGGAGGATTCCCTGGCGGCGTGGGTGCTGAGCGATTGGCCTCTCGAAGCGATTCGCTCAACATCAGAGACACGGTTGCAGGTTCAGCGCTGTGAGCTTCGGGAAGGAGCCTTGAGATGACGTGCTTAGGGAAACGTCCGTTGATTTTGGGCCTTTTGGTGGCGTTGGCCTGCGTTTTAGGAAGCACACAGGCCGGCGCGCAAGACTACGATCTCGTCAAGGCGGCCAGCGCGGGTGATTTACCCCATGTCAAGGCGCAACTTGCCAGTGGCGCAGACCCTAATCAGGTTGACAGCTCGGAGATCAAGGGCTGGACGGCCCTCATGGCAGCCGCTGGGAAGGGACGCATTACCATCGCAGAGGTTCTCCTAAGAGCTTGTTGAAAAACC
>PLEM01000194.1 GCA_003137035.1 Bryobacterales bacterium
CCGGTGGGCGGCATGGCGTAGGCGAGCGCGCGGACGTAATCTTCGTCCATCTGGTGGGCTTCCTCGTCGCCGCGCTCGCGCATGGCGATCTGCATTTCGAAGCGGCGGCGCTGCTCCTGCGGATCGTTCAACTCGGTGTAGGCGTTGCCGAGCTCCATGCCGGCGGTATAGATTTCGAAGCGCTCGACAAAAGCCGGGTCGTCGGGCTTGTTCTTGGAGAGCGGCGACATCTCGATGGGGAAATCGTAGATCAGGGTGGGCTGGATGAGCTGCGCCTCAACCACGCGCTCGAACAGATCCACCAGCGCCTCGCCGGGGCTGCTCTTGGTGGAGTGGCACTTCAACCACTCTGGGTCCTTCACCTGCACGAGAGTGGGCCGGTCCGCGGCCTGCCAGAATTCGACGATCGCCTCGCGCATGCTGAGCCGTCTCAAGGTTCCGAAATCGAGCTGCTGGCCCTGGAATTCCACGGTAGTCGAGCCGGTCGAGTCGAGCGCGACTTGCCGCAGCAACTCCGCCGAGAAATCCATGAGCCCGCGGTAGTCGGTGTAGGCTTGGTAGAACTCCAGCATGGTGAACTCGGGGTTGTGCCGGGTCGAGATCCCCTCGTTGCGGAAGTTCCGGTTGATCTCGTAGACGCGATCCAGCCCGCCCACTACCAGGCGCTTCAGGTACAACTCCGGCGCGATGCGCAGATAGAGATCGATGTCCAGGGTGTTGTGATGGGTGACAAAAGGCCGCGCCGCCGCGCCGCCGTAAAGCGGCTGCATCATGGGCGTTTCGACCTCCAGGAATCCGCGCGCTTCGAGCTGGCGGCGGAAGGACGCGATGATCGCGCCGCGCGCGAGGAAGACCTTCCGCACCTCGGGATTGGCGATCAGGTCCAGGTAGCGTTGCCGGTAGCGGGTCTCGACGTCTTCAAGGCCGTGAAATTTCTCGGGCATCGACAACAGCGTCTTGGCCAGGAAGTGCAGGCGCTCGACGTGCACCGAAAGCTCTCCGGTCCGGGTGCGGAACAAGTAGCCTTCGGCGCCCACAATGTCGCCGAGGTCGAGCAGTTGGAAAAGCTGGAAGTCGTTCTCGGCCACCGAATCCTTCCGGACGTAGATCTGCAAGCGTTCGCCGTCCTGGAGCAGGTGGGCGAACCCGGCTTTCCCCATGCGGCGGATGGTCAGGAGGCGGCCGCAGATGCGCACCGGAACCTTCGCGGCCAGATCCTCGGCCGTCCGGGCGTCGTAGGCGGCGCGGATCTCCGGAATCGTGTGCGAGAAATCGAACCGCTGGCCGTACGGGCGATAACCCAGCGCCTGGATGTCGCGGATGCGCTGGAGGCGCTGTTCCAATAGCTCTTGTTCCAAGAAACTCTCCTTGAGGCAGGACGGACTTCCGCCCTACATTATAATGGACTCGATTGACTTCCATCTCCATCGTCATCCCCGCATACAACGAAGAAGCCCGGCTCCCTGCCACGCTCAACGCGATCACCGGGTACCTGGCCGCACGCGGCTGGGCGGAGTGTGAAGTCCTGGTGGTGAACGACGGCTCGAGGGATTCCACCGCCGCGGTGACGGAGCGGATGCGGGCGTCGCACCCGGAAATCCGGCTGCTCGAGAACCCGGGGAACCGGGGGAAGGGTTATTCGGTGCGGCACGGCATGCTCGAAACGCGAGGCGAATGGGTGCTGTTCACCGACTCGGATCTTTCGGCGCCGATCGAGGAACTGGACAAGCTGCTCGACGCGGCGCGGGAACGGCAGGCGGCGGTGGCGATCGGCTCGCGCGCGCTGGACCGTTCGCTCATCGCGCTGCACCAATCCTGGTTCCGGGAAACGGCGGGCCGCATCTTCAACCTGCTGATGCGTCTGGCGACCGGGCTGCCCTTCGCCGACACGCAGTGCGGATTCAAGCTCTTCCAGGGCAAGACCGCGCGCGAGGTGTTCCGCCGCCAGCGGATCGAGCGCTGGGGATTCGACGCCGAGGTGCTCTTCATCGCGCGGAAGCTGGGCTACAAGACCGTGGAAGTTCCGGTGCGCTGGAGCCACTCGGAGGGGACCAAGGTCAGCATGTTGGGCGACAGCGTGAACATGTTCCTGGACCTGCTGCGAATCCGCTGGAACCAGATCAGGGGTCACTATCGGTAGGATAAGCCTCCAGGCTTGTCCCGGGACCAGGCCGGAGCCTTACCCTACCTTTTCGCGATCACTTCGCGCAGGGCGTCGCGGGTGAGGAAGAACTTCACCGACTCGAAGGACTGGAATAGCTTCTCGACCGCCCGGTTGTTGAAGAACTGGGCCGGGCGCCGCACTTGGCGGAAGGAGAGCAGCAGGGTGCTGGAATCGAAGATGCGGTAATAGTATTCCGGTACGGGGTCGGCGCGTTCCTCGGCGTGAAACATGGCCAGCAGATAGCTCCGCGGCTTCAAGATCCGGGACAGCCGGTCCACCGTGGCTTTGAGCAGGGCTGGGGCCAGGTACTCGATCACATCCCAGGCCAGAACGCCGTCGAAATGATCCTCGGGGAAGTTCAGACTCTGTTCGAGGAAGGCTTCGATCCGCGCCGGCGCCGCTTGATTGGCGTAAAAATCGCCATCGCCGAAAGCCAGGTCGAGGCTCTGCAGCAGATCCTCGGAGTAGAGCTTGTGGCCCAGGCTGGTGATGAAGGCGATGTTGGCCTGGGAGGCCCCGGAAAGATCCAGAATGCGGAGCCCCGGCTCAGTCTGAATCTGGCCGAAGAACTGTTCCAGACCATTGCTGTGGCGCGTATAAATGGTGGGATCGTTCCCGCCCTTATGCTCCAGACCGCGAACCGAGGCCTGCGCCGGGCGCTGTGAGGGCGGGTATTGTGCCAAGCGCGATCCGCCCGAGGGATCGGCTCGCGTCAAAGGCTTCCAACGATCATTCAACAATACGGCCTCACTGCTCAGTACTTGGGATCGGTGCTCATCGTTCCCACGAGCGGGCTAGGCCCGGAGAGCGCCGATTGCTGGACCGGGCGCACAGCGGCGGCCGGTCTGGCGGATTCCCCAACCTTCACGATGTCGATGCTGCCCTTGAAGTAGGCGCCGTCCTCGATGATGATGCCGCCGGTCTTGATGTCCCCAACCAGCTTGGCATCCTTGCGGAGGTCGATCTTCTCGGAAGCCTCGACGTTTCCGTTGACGGCTCCCAGGACCACCACCTCGCGGGCGCGGATGCTGGCCACCAGTTTGGCGTGCGGGCCGATGGTCAAGCGGTGATCCGGAACTTCGACGGTTCCTTCCATCTCCCCGTCCAGGTACAGGTCCTCGCGGCTGAGGATCTGACCTTTGATGATCACGGATTTGCCGATCGCCGCCACGCCGCGCGGCGCTTCCGGCACGCCAGGCTTGACTGGCGGGGTGGGCGCCGGGGCGGGCGGAACTTCCCGCACGGGTTCCGCTTGGGGCGCCGGAGCCGAGGGCGGCCTGGGCATGGAGTCTTCATCCCTACGTTTATTCCACATTCGATATGTCTCCGTCGACTGACGAGTTGCTATGATTGCCGACCACAGTGAACACTGCGATTTCTTCTATACTATAAGCCTACCGCGGAAAAGGCAAAGAGGGAAAAGGCAAGGCGGCTGCCCGGCCGCCATTCTGGAGCCCAAAATGTCCGCTGAAAGACCGACCCGCCGGAGCTGGGCGGAGCCCTTCAAGATCAAGGTGGTGGAGCCGGTGAAGCTGACCACCGGCGAGCAACGCTCGAAGGCCATCGCCGAGGCCGGCTACAACACTTTCCTGCTGCGCAGCGAGGATGTTTACATCGACCTGCTGACCGATTCGGGCACTTCCGCCATGAGCGACTGGCAGTGGGCGGGCATGATGCTGGGGGACGAGGCGTACGCCGGGAGCCGCAACTTCTACCATCTCGAGGAGGTGGTGCGGGCTTACTACGGGTACCAATACGTGATTCCGACGCACCAGGGGCGGGCGGCCGAGCACATCATCTCGCGCGTGCTGATCAAAGCCGGCGACGTGATCCCCGGCAACATGTATTTCACCACCACGCGGCTGCACCAGGAGCTGGCGGGCGGGCGTTTCGTGGACGTCATCGTCCCGGAGGCCCACGACCCGGCGAGCCTGCACCCGTTCAAGGGCAACGTGGACTTGCAGCGCCTGGAATCGGTGATCCGGGAGCACGGTGCCCGGCGTATTCCGTACATCAGCGTGGCGGCGACCGTGAACATGGCGGGCGGCCAGCCGATATCGCTCGAAAACCTGCGCCAGGTTCGGGAGCTGACCTCGCGTTACGGCATCCGCATCATTCTGGACGCCACGCGGCTGGTGGAGAACGCATATTTCATCCAGCAGCGGGAGCCAGGCCAGCAGGGCCGCTCGATCGCCTCCATCGTCAAGCAGGCCTGCTCGCTCACCGACGGCTGCACCATGAGCGCCAAGAAGGACGCGCTGGTGAACATCGGCGGGTTCCTGGCCGTGAACGACCGGGAGGTTTACGACGAGGCCAGCAACCTGGTGGTGGTCTACGAGGGCCTGCATACTTATGGAGGCATGGCGGGCCGGGACATGGAGGCGGTGGCGCGCGGGATCGAGGAGTCGCTCCACGACGATCACATCCGCGCCCGCGTCGGCCAGGTGCTGTACCTGGGTGAGAAGCTGTGCGAATGGGGCATCCCGATCGTGCTGCCCATCGGCGGCCACGGAGTGTTCCTGGACGCCAAGGCCTTCCTGCCGCACTTGCCCCAGGAGCAGTATCCGGCGCAGGCGCTGGCGGCCGCCATCTACCTGGATTCGGGCGTGCGCACGATGGAGCGCGGGATCGTCTCGGCCGGGCGAAACAAGGAAACCGGCGAGGAGAACAAGCCCCGGCTGGAGCTGGTACGCATCACCATTCCGCGGCGCGTTTACACGCAGGCCCACATGGACGTGGTGGCCGAATCGGTGCTGGCGGTTTTCGAGGAGCGGGAGAAAGTGGGCGGCCTGCGAATGGTGTATGAGCCGCGCTACCTGCGCTTCTTCCAGGCCAGGTTCGAGCCGCTGAGCGCGTAGCCGGGAGTTCTACGAGCTCCAGGCTGCGGGCTTTTTGCGATAATGGGGCGTGCCGAAATCCAGGGACCTCGCGGCGGCGCTGCAGCGGACCGAGCAGCAGCTCCAGATGTTCCAGAAGATCAGCCGCTTCATGGTGCGGGAATTGAGCTTGCAGGAGGTCCTTCAAGGCATCGTTTCCCTGGTTGTCGAATTCATGGCCTGCGATTCCTGCCTGATCTACCTGATCGACAACGACCAACTGGTGCTGTGCGCCTCCAACACCCCGCATCCGGCCACCATCGGGAAATTGCGGCTGCGAATGAATGAAGGCCTCACCGGCTGGGTGGCGCGGGAACGGCGGCTGCTGGCGATCTCGCGCGAGGCATACGGCGACCCCCGCTTCAAGAGTTTCCGGGAGTTGCCCGAGGACACTTACGAAGCCTTCCTCTCGGCCCCGGTAATCGCCCGCAACCGGGTGGTGGGCGTGATCAACGTGCAGCACCGGCTGTCGCATCAGCACACCGGGAGCGAGATGGAGCTGCTCACCACGGTCGGAGAGCAGGTGGGTTGTCTGCTGGTGCTGGCGCGCATGGCGCCAACGGCGGTGGAAGCGGCCAACCACGTCGAGCTGGTTCTGTCCTCCGCGCCGGCTGCGCCGCGGCGATAATTCCATGAAGACACTTCGCGCGGTGCTGGCGTTGTTGGGGTTGCTGGCACTGCCCGCCGCGTCCGCCGAGCGCTGGCGGCTTCAGTATTTCCATGATGCCGACGACTCCTCGCTGGTGATCGCCGACCTGGTGTTCCCGACCCCCCAGCGGGGAATGGCGGTCGGGTATTTCGTCGAGCGAGGCAAGCAGAAGCCGGCCGGGCTGGCAACCACGGACGGAGGTCAAACCTGGACGAAAGTGGCCGTACCGAAATCCGCCATCTCGGTGTTCTTCGCCAGCGAGAGCCTGGGCTGGCTGGTGGGTGGCGACGGGAGCATCTGGAGGACCACCGATTTCGGCCAGAAATGGACACGGCTGGAGCGCCTGCCAGGTGCGCTGCGGGTGCATTTTGCGGATGCGAACCGCGGCTGGGCGGTGGGGACGCACAAATCGGTCTGGGAGACCACCGACGGCGGGAAGAAGTGGAATCCAGTGGCGGCGGCGGCCGAACCGAAGACCAGCAGCGAGTTTACGGTTTACAGCGGCATCGCATTCGCGAATGCCAAAGACGGCATGATCTCGGGATGGAGCAAGCCGCAGCCCGGGAAAGCGCGCCGGAACCGGAGGCCGGACTGGCTCGAACCGGAAAGCCGTCCGCGCGAAGTGCCTTCCGTGAGCGTGGTGCTGGAGACCCGCGACGGGGGAACGCAATGGAAAGTGTCGTCGGCGTCGGTGTTCGGGCGGGTGGCTCAGGTCCGGCTGGCGCCGGATGGTCGCGGGCTGGGCTTGATTGAGTATCGGGACGCATTCGACTGGCCCTCGGAGGTGATTCGACTGGACTGGCACACGGGCACGAGCGCGAGCGCGTTCCGGCGGAAAGACCGCGCGGTTACCGACGTGGCGCTGCCGCCACAAGGTCCCGCTTACCTTGCGGCGATCGAGCCTCCGGGCACGCTAGCGCGATCTCCGGTTCCAGGGAAGCTGAGAATGCTCAAGAGCGATAACCTCGACGACTGGCAGGAGATGGCGGTGGACTACCGGGCGGTGGCGGGGCGGGCGGTCCTGGCGGCGCCCGATGCGGCCCACCTGTGGGTGGCCACCGACACGGGAATGATCCTGAAACTGGTTTCCGAGTAGCTGCTCCGAAGAGTCCCAAACAGGAGCGCAGCGAAATGGTTTTTCCACACGAAATCCAGCGGGAAATGCCTCTATCTTATTGAAAACGAGCATCGTTTTTTCTGCGGAAAACGCCTTCCGAAGGCGCACTTTCCGTTTGACTCCAAACCGGTTTGGGAGCAAGATGGAGTTGGTTCCAAGAGGTTCGCGGAACAGCGAGCCCCGCGGGACACAGCGAACCGGGAACGTTGATCCGTCGGCGGCAGTATCAAAGCTTCCGCAGGCGGGGAGTGAACGGAGATCGGGTGTTCTGCGGAGGCAAGTTTCCCGAACGGTGAATCGGGCCGAGCAGTGAGCCGGAGGGATTGAAAAGTCCCGAGGGGGAGCAAGGCTTGAGGAGCCGTTGGGAGCGCCGGACAAATGGTTCGGGCAACGGGTTGCAGGCGTTGAGCCTCCCGGAGATCCGGAAAACGGATCACGGGGAGGGGAGCAGGCAACCGAACGGGCTCGAGGCCGGTACGGCGCGGTGCTGAAGAGGCAGGCCAGGAACGACGAACCCGGAGAGGGGGTTCCGTAAAGGAACAACCGCTGTGGGGGAGGGAATGGCCGTTTCGAGGCGTCGGCTTCGCCGGAGACAGCGTTCGACGACGTTCGGAGCGTCGATCCGCAACGGACAAAAGCCGTTGCGGGGAGCAAAGAACGATGCGCGGTGCGTCTCTGGATGCCAGGTTCGGGCCGGGCATGCCGGCTGGCGGACGAGCTGCGAAGGCGGGTCACTTGGAACCATTTTTTTTGCGGTAGAGGCCTCGGCGTATTCTGCGATACACCGGCGGCAACACCGCCGGCGCTACCAGCGCTAGGTGGGGTCGGGTGGCTCCCGCTTCTTGGCCCAGCGCTTGAAGCTGAAGCGCTCGTGCCGGCGGCGGAAGCTGACGAAATTCACGCGGCAGTACTCGCAGCGGTAAGGCTTGGCGCCCAGGCTCAGCCGCATGGCCGTATATGCGCCAATGTGGGCGTCCTTCTCGCTCCACAGGCTCAAATCCATTCTCCAGCATTGCGGGCAGCGGGCGTATCTCCAATGTGAGAGACGCCAGGTGCGGTCGATGAACCGATGACGGCAATCCCGGCAGCGGAGCGGGCGAATTCCAAGCCAGACCCAGAGGCGCTCGGAGAAGTCGCGAAAGCGGGAATAGCGGAGGTTTCTGCTCCCGCAGCTTGGACACTCGATGGGCATCAGGGTGCTCTGTTCTCAACTCCCACTGGCGACACGTCCTGGCTGTGTGCGGCGACATAGGCGTCCACGAAGCGGTCGAACGCTTCCTGGAGCCGGAGGCATAAACCCCCAACCTGGCGAAGCGGGCGGCGCTCGATGGAGAGCACCGGCAGGAGGCTGCGGGTGGTCGAGGTGATGAAGACCTCGTCAGCCTGAAACAGGTCCTCCGGGAAGAGCGTTTTCTCGCGAACAACAACGCCCTCCGCCCGCACCTCTTCCAGCAACAGTTGGCGGGTGACTCCCGGCAGGCAGCCGGACTCCAGCGGCGGTGTCCAGACCTGGCCGCCCTGGGCCACGAAAAGATTGGCGGAGGTACACTCGCTGACCTCCCCGCGTTCGTTGAGCAGAATGACTTCGTCGAACCCCGCCTCCTGCGCTTCTTCGAGCATGGCGAGGTTGAGCGCCCAGGAGATGGTCTTGACGCCCCGGAACTCGCACGCCGCGTGGCGGGCCTGGGCATGGACGGAAAGGTTCATGCCGGCGCCCCAGTTCTTCGAATCGGCGGTGAGCGCGATCAGATCGAAGTCCCGATCCCCGGGCCCCTCCCACATGCCGCCGCGATTTCGGACCACCACCACCCGTAGCGTGGCGTTGACCGCGCCGTTGGCGCGGATCAGCCGCAACACCCGGGAGCGAATGTATTCGGGATCGGAAGGGAACGGGACGCGCAGCGCGCGGGCGTCGCGGCGCATCCGCTCCCAGTGGCGTTCGTAAGCGAAGGGCACTCCGCCCGCCACCCGCAGAGTACTGAAGACGCCCCAGCCCGCCAGCAAGCCGGCCTGTCCGGGCGTGAGAACCCTCTCGGCAACCTCGTGAATTTGGTCGTTGTGCAGGACGAAGCGGTGCATGAAGCGACCCTTCATTCTAGCGAACTTCTCATCTCCAGTTCGGGAAAAGCGATGGCTTGGCGCGGTGGCAGTCCTCCAGCAGGTCCGGCACGCGGCGCGCACGGAGGAGCAACTTATCGAGCAACTGTTCCAGGGCGTCTTCCTCGCCATCCAACCATTGGAGCGGGACCTGCCGGAATGCCTCATCGACCACGTCGGCCGGGAAGTTAACAACCAAGTCCAGCCAGGGCTCGAAATCCTTCAGGGAGGCGACCGGCTCGTATACCAGAGGGCGATGATAGAGGCCCTGCAAGGGGGAATCCGGGAAATCCCAGTGCGGGCCGTTGAACAGAAAGCCCTGATCGATCATCCAGGCCAGGAAGCCGGGGCGGGTCGAGGCGCCGCCGGAGGTCCATTGCTTGAGCCGGCTGCGGAAGAAAATGGCTTGGCGGCCATCGGCGTTGCCGGTCCACTTGTCGTACACCAACATGCCGAGGAACTGGCGGAGGTTGGTCACCTGGCATAGGAGGGCATCCGGGATGAAGTCGTAGACCGCGAGCTGGTCGGGGTGGTTCGGATAGAGGGAGCCGAAGTGCCAGCCCGGCTCGACCGGGACAGACCGGGAGCCAAGTTGGATCGAGACTTCGGGGTTGTCGCGCAGGAACTCGGGGGAAACGGAGATGACCGCCATCTGGGGAGCGGAGATCTGGAGGTAGCGCAGGAAAACCTGGCCGATCGCTTCGTTGATCAGGACGCGGTGGTGCTGGGGGTTGTTGCGGAACTTGACGACATAGAAGCCGCCGTCATCGACCTCAATCAGATGAGACTGAGCTCCCCCGCGCATCTTGCGGAGGTGACGGCGTGCGTTGAGGGGCATCGGAATAGGGTACGCTGGTTCGGAGGAGAGCTTTCCCGATGGACGAAGAGACTGCCAGCCCCACCCCGCAGCGCAGCAAAGACGAGATCGCCCTGGAATTGATGAAGTTCGTGGCCGTCACTACAGGCTTCGGCAAAGGGACAGCCACAGCCGGCTATACGGGCAAGCCGAGCCGGACTCCCGAAGAATACGCGGAAGCCCTGCTCGAGCTCTACCGGCATTGCCGCGCCATCCTGAGCGAATGAAGAGGGCAGGCCGCGCGGCCTGCCCCAGTCGCGATACCGAAGATACGCAGACTAACCCGCCTGCGCCACACGCGCCTCATCGCTCGACGGACGAGCGGATCCCTACTTCTTGGCGCCTTTCTTGGCGACCTTCTTCTTGGCTACCTTCTTCGGAGCCGCCTTCTTGGCGACCTTCTTGACGACTTTCTTGGCAGCCTTCTTCGGAGCCGCCTTCTTGGCGACCTTCTTAGCCGGAGCTTTCACGGCCGCCTTCTTGACGGCCTTCTTGGCCGGCGCTTTCTTGGCGACCTTCTTAGCCGGAGCTTTCACGGCGGCCTTCTTGGCGGCAGGTTTCTTGGGCGCGGCCTTGGCGGCCTTCTTCGCAGGCTTCTTCTCCGGCGGAGGAGGGGGCGCGGGCAGCACTGGTGCAGGGGCTACCGGAGGTGCAACGGCAGCTTCGACGGGAGGAGCCGGCGGCACTTCCTCGTCGGGGCCGTACTCTTCGAGGTCGGATTCCATGGCTACGTGCTCGTCGTTGTACTCAAAATCGTCCCGCTCCTCGTTGCGAGCGAGCTCGAAAGAATCAAACATTTCCTATGCCTCCTGTACAAGCGTGATCAACCCATAGAATAACTCGTTTTGGTGGGAAGGCAAGAGCGGACCGAAAAAAAGTTCGGAAAATGGGGGGCGCGTCTGTGGGGCGGACGATCGTCTTGTGTCGTCTGCCGGTCTCGCCGGCCGCGGAAAACGATGGCTTGCGGAACCGCGCGTTAGCGCTGGACCGCGCGGCGCTTGGCGGCAGGCGAATGATTCGCGGCGCTGTAGGCCACCGCGCCAGGCTTGCGGCTCGTGGGCTGCGCCTGGGGGGCCGCCGCCGTGGCCACCCTGCGCTGGGGCGTCCTGCGGTGGGCGGTCCGCCGGTGCACGGCGCTCTTGGCCGAGACCGTCAGCGGCTGTTCCCGGACCGAGGCCGGGATCACCAGCAGATCGCCGGAGCGCACGCTCGCGCCCCTGTCGCGGTTGACCGCGACGATGGAGCCCGGGGTCACGCGATACCTTCCGGCGATGGCGGCCAGACTCTCGCCGTCGCCGACGCGGTGGGCGCGCCAGCAGCAGCGCTTCTCCGCCGGTATCGTTTCCAGGACCGACAACAACTGCGTGCCGGAACCTTTGGGGACGCGCAACGCCCACCCCGCGGGCGCGACATTCTTGAGGAGCGCCGGATTCAGGTCCCGGATCTGTGAGACCGGGCATTCGGCCAGGTCGGCGAGCAGCGACAGGTTGGTGGGAGCGGTGATCTCGAGGGTATCGTAGCTGAGAGCGGGATCGGCGGCCACGGTCTCCAACCCATACTCCTTGGCGTTCTTGGTGACAATGGTCATGGCCAGGATAATAGGCACGTAGTTGGAGGTCTCTTTGGGCAGAACGGAGCGGCGCCGCAGTTCCCAGAAGTCCGCATAACCGGTGCGATCCACGGCCCGGTCCACCGTGCCCGGCCCACAATTATAGGCGGCCATGGCCAGATACCAGTCCCCATATCGCTGGTAGAGATCGCGCAGGTGCCGCGCCGCCGCGCGCGTAGACTTCTCCGGATCCAGCCGGTCGTCGGAGTAGGGAGACTGCAGCAGACCGTACTCCCGCCCACGGAACAGCACGAACTGCCACATGCCCGTGGCTCGCGCGCGCGATACCGCACGAGGCAGGAAGCCGGATTCGGCCTGGGCCAGGAAGATCAGCTCCTGGGGGACGCCTTCCTCGTCGAACACGCGCTGGATGAGAGGGCGATACCGGCCGGCGCGCTGGAGCCCGTGAATCAGGATCTTGCGGCCGCGATCGGAGGAGAAGTACTTGACGTAGGAGAGAACCTCGTCGTTGACCTGGAGCGGCAGTTGCGATGACGTGGCCCGGACTTCCTCGAGCACCTTGTGCTTCAGCGTGGGATCGACCGGAAAGGTCAACTGGGGCATATCTTCGAGGGGCGGTTTCTCGAAGGCAGGTTCTCCAGTATCCGCCGAACCCATGCCGGCCAGATCCAGCCGGTGGATCTCCTCGACCAGGTCGTCGAGCTTCTTATCGAGGACCAGGCTGAGTCCAGGATTGTCCGGGGCGGCCAGCAACTGGTCGATGGCACGGTCGAACTCGCGGCGCGCCGCCTTTTCGTCGTGCTCGTCTTCAATGCGGCCGACAATCTGTTCCAGCACGTCCTCC
>PLEM01000508.1 GCA_003137035.1 Bryobacterales bacterium
TGGAGCCAGACCGACGCCGCCGCCTCCCTCCGCGTACCGCTCTCCACCCTCAATCAGAAGATCAAGCGGCTGAACATCGAGGTGCGTCGCAAGTCCGACCTGGCCAAGGCGGAGAAAAACACCTGATACCCTCATTTGGGGGGGCAAGAGAGCCACAGTGGGGCATTGACACTCGACCTCCCAAACTGTTACAGTTCGATGTTCGTAGGTTTCTAAGGGTGTGACAACATAGTTCTGCGGGTGGAGAGCCTGCGCGTACGGCCCGCACCGGTATTGCGAAGATACTCCATGAAGCAGCAGTATTTTATTCTCGTGCTTGCCCATTCCCTGCACGGCAAGCTGCGTAGAGTTCAGATCCCTCAGCGCGTCATCTACGGCGTCCTGGCGCTCGCCGTGGTCGGCGTGTTTTCCGTGCTGGGCGCTGTTACTTCATACGCGCGGATGGCCTGGAAGGTTGCCAATTACAATTCCCTGCGGCAGGAAATTTCCTCGTTGAGGGTGCGCTACCAGAAACTGCAAAGCGAGACCAGGCAGACCCACGACCAGCTCGCCAACCTGCAATTATTCGCCAGCGAAATCTCGATGGCATACGGCCTCAAGCAGAAGCTGGAGGGGCCCGCGGACATCTCCTCGGAAGGCCGCCTGATTCCCACCGTCCAGCAGTCCATCGCGGAATACGACCTTCTGCGCAGCGCCAACCTCACCAGCTACTACCATCGCTATTCCCGCTCCTGGCAGACCAACACCCGTCCCGCTCTGTGGCCCGTCGACGGCCGCCTGCAAGGGGCGTTTGGNNGACCCGTTCTCGGGTGAAGGCGCGATTCACACCGGAGTAGACATCACCGCGCCCATCGGGACGCCGGTCCGGGCGGCGGCCGACGGGGTGGTGGTGCACGCCCAATTGGTAAGCGGCGGGTACGGCCGGCTGGTGGTGATCGACCACGGCGATGGATACCAAACCTACTATGCGCACCTGTCGCGCTTCTCGGTGATCCCGGGCCAGGAGATCCGCCAAGGCGAGGTGCTGGGCGCCGTCGGAGCCACGGGCCGCGTCACCGCGCCGCACCTGCACTACGAGGTGCGCCGCCACGGCAACCCCGAGAACCCCGTGCGCTACATGGGCTCGACCCGAATCGCCCAAGCCACCAAGCGCGACTTTCCGTTCTGAGCACAGGCTGAAGGCCTGTGCCACGTCAAGCCGCAACCAGACTGTCCACTCTCAATCGTGGCACAGGCATTCAGCCTGTGTGTGCTACGATTCTGAGTTATGGCCGCTGGGCAGGGGCGGCGGCGGGTGTCGCTCAGAACGACCAGGGTCGAAAAGGAACAACACCATATGGACACGAGTCTGCGGTTCCCAGGCAAATGCTGCGTCTGCCTCGCGGATTGCGACGAGACAATCGAAGTCAGGGGTCACAAAAGAGAAACGGTTGGCACTAGCTCCCAGCTTACGAGCCTTAAGTGCGTGGTTCCGGTTTGCCAGCTATGCCGAAGCCGCTTTCTGAACCCGAGGCGGGTTTGGAAGATAGCATGGCTGGCGGCCGCGCTGATCGGCGGTCTGCTTGCCTTGTCGTCGGGAGCCTTTTTTGTGGGCGCATGCCTGGGCGCGATAATCGGCGCCGCCATCGCGGCGGCGATTAGCGCGGCCTATAAGGAACCCGCCTGGTTTGACAAGCGCACCGGGGATCTCCTGTTCGCAAATGCCGGGTACCAGAAGGAGTTCGACCAGATCAACTTCCCGCTGCTGGGAGATCCCAGTGTGGAGCGCTTCTTCCAGACCACGCGCAACGCCTGGGCCAGCGGGCTGTTGTCTGAAATCAATCCAGGCGCCCAAAAGGCTGGCCAATCGGCGATGGACGAGGTCTTTCGGAGGCAGATGAAAGCCGAGGGCAGTTCGCTCCGCATGCTGCTCGGGAAGTTCAGACCGCTTGACGGGGAACTCCTGGTTGGGCTGCTGCCCTGGGGAACCGGGGTTGGCAATCCGTGGTTTATTCTGACTAATGTGAGACTGATCCAGCGGAACGGGCGCACGGGAGAATTCGTGGAAGTGGCTCTGGCCGATGTCGCCACATTCAATGTCGGCGAATCGGCATTGTCGATCGGGATGACCTCCGGGGAAACCGTGTCTTTCGACCAAACCCCCATTCATCCCATCGAAAAGGCCCTGGCTTGGGCGATCTCCCAAGCCAAGTCCTTCGGTTCTTCGCAGCAACCGATTGCGCCGTCCATGGCGCCGTCAACTCCCTCGGCGCCCGAATCGTAGCGGGGTGTTCCGAGTTGTCCCTGGAAGGAGCAAGCTTCAAGAATCGTAAAGGCGGAATGCCGAACCAGCGTTCAGAGATGTCCGGCAGCATGTCGCGGCGGGCGATGCTGTCGTGCGCGGCCGCGCTCACGGCTCGGGCCGCCGCCTCGGAAAAGGGGCAGGCGTTTCCCCCCGAGCGGGTGCGCTACGCCGATCCGGCCACCGAGTTCCCGGTTCTGCGTCTGACCGATCCCTCTCACTCCTGCTCTCTGCCGGCGCGCAACCTGCGCCCGGTGTCGCGTCACAGCGCCTTTATGCTCTACTGGAGCGACCGCACGGGGTCTCCCCAGGGCTTCCGCATGAACCTGAGGACGGGTGAATCCCAGCAGGTGACGGCGGCCGGGAACCTGGACGGTTCCTCCCTGGCGCTGCTTCCCAACGAACGCGGGTTCTGCTACTTCGATGGCCCATCGCTGCGCCTGGCGACATTCTCCAACCTGCGGGAGCGAGAGGTCTACCGGGTTCCCGACGGTTCCGCGCGCCGGCCGGGTTTCAGTCTCGCGGCGGACGGTTCGCGCGCCTTCCTGGTGGAACTCCGGGATGGCATGTCGCAGCTCCGCCAGGTCGGTCTCCCGAGCGGC
>PLEM01000376.1 GCA_003137035.1 Bryobacterales bacterium
GAGCCCCGACCGTAAGGGAGGGGTTGGCCGGCTACCGCCGCTCAATCGCCGCGCGGATAGCAGCCCAGCACACGCAGGAAATCGGCGAGCTCGCGGAGATGACCCAGTGCGTTGCGGGTCCGCTCGTCGTCGATGTGCCCCATGAAGTCCAAGTAGAAAAGGTACTCCCATGGTTTGCCGCGCAACGGCCGGGATTCGATCTTCGCCATATTGATGTCGCGCAGGGCGAAGGCGCTGAGGGCGCGGAACAGCGTGCCCGGAATATTGCGCACGGTGAAGACCAGCGAGGTCTTCCAGCCCTTGGGGGCGGGCAGCGGGGATTTCGTTTTCCAATCCTGCGGGCGCAGCAGGAAGAACCGCGTGAAGTTCTGCCGGTCATCCTCGATCGACCGTTTCAGGATCTTGCCGCCGTAGATCTCCGCGGCGATCGACGACGCAATCCCCGCGGCGTCTTTCAAACCCTCCTCCAGGATCGTCTTCACGCTGCCGGCGGTGTCGTAGAAAGGAACCTTCTCGACTTGTGGGTTCTTCACAAAGAACTGCAAGCACTGGTTCAGGGCCACCGGGTGCGAGAAGACCCTGCGCACGTCCCGGAACGCCACGCCCGGCGGCACGATCAGGTTGTGGACGATGCGCACGCTGGTCTCCGCCACGATCGGAAACTCGTAGGTGACCAGGTGGTCGTAGTTCTCGTGGACCGAGCCTGCCAGGGTATTCTCGATGGGGATGACAGCGGCGGACACCTGCTTATTCTTCAACTTGAGGAAAACTTCCTCAAATCGTTGACAAGGAACGGCTACGGCGCCATCCCCAAGGAATCTGCGCAGAGCCTCCTGGCTGAATGCGCCCATTTCGCCCTGGAAAGCGGCTCGGGGTGGGGTCTTCTTCATTTCATTCTCCTTGAAGGGGGCTTGGAGGATCCCAGCGCCGGGCATCCTCGGCGGGCACTCCCAGCAGGTCCAGTATCCGGTCCACGCTGTGGTCGACTAACTCGAGGACGCTCTGGGGCTTGTGGTAGAAGCCGGGAATGGGGGGTGCGATGATTGCCCCCATCTCAGTAAGGGCAACCATGGAACGAAGGTGTCCCAGGTGGAACGGGGACTCCCGGACCATGAGGATCAGCTTCCGGCGTTCCTTGAGGGTAACGTCGGCGGCGCGGAGCAGCAAATTCGAGCTGATTCCCACGGCGATGGAAGACATGGTGCGAATGGAACAGGGCGCCACCACCATGGCCTGGGTCTGGAAGGAGCCGCTGGCCAGCCGGGCGCCCACGTCTCCGATTGCATAGGAGAAATGGGCCAGCGCCCGAAGGTCGGCGGACCGCTGCCCGGTCTCCAGGTGCAGGGTGCGTTCCGCGGAACGGCTCAGGAGTAAATGCACTTCGACGGCGGGATTGGCTCGGAGTTTCTCCAGAAGCCGTACCCCATAGATGGAGCCGCTGGCTCCGCTGATGGCCACGATGATGCGCAAAACGGCTCCTCTCCAAAAACTCTGTTCCGAATTCAGAACAGAAATGCTCGATGTCTCTTGCCCTGCTGCCTTCGCACCGCTATAATTCAACCAAAGCCCGCAGCCCGCGGCAAAGCTCCCGGCAGGCGAAAACCCGTCCGGGTGGGCAGCCAGGCCTTTGATTCTTCACGTGGCGCAGGCGGTCTCGCCCGCGCCCGCCGGGACCTCGACCACGGCCCCCCGGTTGGCTGCATCCGGCCCCACGCCACGGGAAACGCTCTCCGGGCCGAAGAGCCCGTCGAGAGAGGATCATAACATGGAGGAAGCCGGACAGAAACTCAAACGCGCCCGAGAACGGCTCAACCTCCGCTATCGGGACGTCGAGGAAGCCAGTCTGCGCATCGCCGAACGGCACAAGAACGACGAGTTCATTATCGCGCTGAGCCGTTTGGCGGACATCGAGAACAAGGGCACGGTTCCCACCCTCTACCGGTTGTACTCCCTGTGCGCGATCTACCGGCTCGACGTAACCGAGGTTCTGGAGTGGTACGGGGTCGATCTGGCGGCGCTGGCCGGAGATTCGATGAGCGTGGTGGAGATCGAGCGCAGTCACCTGATCGGCTTCCAGCCGAACTCGCACGGCGAGGTGCAGGTTCCGCTCTCGTTGGACCCCGGCATAGACCTGAGGCGCACCACGTACTTGAGCCGGCTGATCCAGCGCTGGGGGAAACTGCCGCTGATGCTGCTGGACGGAATGGACCTGAAGAACCACCGCTACGGGTTTGTGGGCACGGAGGACTGGTCTATGTATCCGCTGTTGCAGCCCGGCTCGCTGGTAGTGATCGACGAGACCCGGCGCAAGGTGAGCGAGAACGTCTGGGCCAGCGAATTCGAGCGGCCGATCTACTTCTTCGAGCACCGCAAGGGGTACGCCTGCTGCTGGTGCAACGTGACCGGGAACCACCTGCTGCTGCAACCCCACCCGGCCTCCCAATGCAGTCCGGAGATGTTCCTGTATCCGGACGAGATCGACGTCATCGGCCAGGTGACCGGGGTGGCTATGCGTCTGGATCAAGGGAAGCGACGCCGTACTCGTTCTTGAGCAGTTCGAGGATGGTTTCCAGGTCCGCCAGATACAGCCGCCGCTCGACGTCTCGGACTACCGAAGGGATCAGGCCGCGGTACGGGGTGAGGCGAATCCAGGTGTCCAGGATGGTGCGGCGGTTGCTGCCCAACCCACTCAGGTACAGGTCGAGGTCGGCCTTCTGCTGTTCCAAATTGAAACAAAGCCAGTCGGCGAAGGTCTGATCGTGGCTCTGGCGCAGGACGCGATCCGCCTCCCGGTCGCTAAAAACCTGGGCCAGGCCGTAGTGCTGATACAGGCCGCTGTTGGCGTCGCGAAGCGAACACAGGTAGACCAGACGGCCGAAGACGCTCGGGATTTGGGAGAGCGTGTTGCGCCACAGGTCGGCAGCGGCGCCTCGCTCTAAGATCCCGTTGGACAGATTGCGGTCCATAGAGAGCAACTGATTTATCCCCCTATTTTACACGAGAACCAGGATTCGCCGAGTGAATTCCTTGAGTGGGGCAAGCTCGGGGGGGTTTGTTCTGAATTCAGAAAATGTGACGGGCGGAGAGGGCGCGGGCGGCGGATGCGTATACCCTGGTCACTGTATAGGTAGAAACCCTTAATTTCAAAGGAGAAACAACCCATGATGCTGAAAGCCGTTTTCGCGTTGGTTCTGGCCCTCGGTATGGCGAGCGTGGTGGTCGAGCGGCAGATCGATCCGATCCCGCAGTGCTGGCCCTGCCCCGACGACGCCAGATAAGCCGTCCTCCGGCCGCCAGATGGCCCGGCACGACGCGCCCACCCCAGGCTCGCGCTGGGCTTGCGTTCTAGTGTGTTTCGCAAGGCGGCCCGGGAGCAAATCCCCTGGCGGCACCCTTACGTAGGGCCTATTGGCGAAGCGATTCGCTGATGCTAGAATCGGATTGTGCCTGTGGGCCCCGGCCATGTCTAGGCTCGAGTTGGCGTTGGAGTGCGTCTGGTGGTTGACGATTGCGGGCCACCTTTTCCTCTTCTGGCGCCTGCGACTTGAAGGGCTGCACCGTAGCTACCGTTACTTTTCCGCCTACCTGCTGTTCCGCGTGCTGCGATCCCTGGTGCTGATCGGGGTGCCTTGGGGCGAGCGGTTGCTCCAGGGGAAGCCGAACACGCCGTTTGCGACCAACGCCTACGCCCTGGTCTGGATGCTGACCGAGCCGGTGATGTGGGTGTTCTGGGTCCTGGTGGTGCTGGAGTTGTATTCGCTGGTGCTCCAGAACTACAAGGGGATCGCCAGCCTGGGGCGATGGGTGCTGTTGACCGGGTTGGCGATTGGGGTGGCGATTTCCTTCCTGACGCTGCAGGCGGACTTGAGCAATGTGGGCGAGCAGGTCCCCACCATTCGTCTGTTCCTGGCGATGGGCCGCGGTGTGGCTTCCAGCCTGGTGATCTTCCTGCTGGTGATCTCGTGCTTCCTGGCCTGGTATCCAGTGCCGCTGAGCCGGAATGTGGTGGTGCACTGCATCGTTTACGCGGGGTATTTTCTCAGTCTGACCATGGCGCTCTTGCTGCGGAACCTGGTGGGGAACTCCGTGACCCAGGCAGTGAGCATGGTTGGCACATGCACGAGCCTGGTGTGTCTGGTGGTGTGGATCTGCCTGCTCAACGGGGCGGGGGAACGCGTGAAAGTGCGGCTGCGGCCGCACTGGGGCGAGGACCGGGAGGAGGAGCTGGTGGGGCATCTGGAAGCCATCAACTCCACCCTTTTGCGGGCAGCACGTAAGTAATAGGCCGTACTTTACGGATAAGATAGTCTGTAAACCTGCGAAAACGATTGCAATTCAGGCCGTAGGTGGATTATTCTGGACACGGTGCTAAAAGGGAGGCGCGACCGATGAGTTCCGTTTATGTGGGCGCCGTAATGCTGCTGGCGCTGGTTGCCGTCGCTTTCTTCTTCGTGTTCCGACGGCTGGTATCGCGGCACAAGGAGGCGGACGCCGACTTGGAGTGGTGCCGTGATTTCTCCATCGCACGCTATCGGCCGATGGAGCGGCTGTTTGTCGAGGACGACTACGATTTCCTGGCGGCGCAACCTGGATTCCATCCCAGGATCTCCAGGAAACTACAGACCGAGCGGCGGCGGGTGTTCCGCCACTACCTGCGCTGTCTGCGCCGCGACTTCGACCGCCTTTCCACGGCCGCCAAGATGGTGCTGGTGCATGCCGCGGAGGACCGCCCGGATCTGGCCACCACATTGCTGAAGCAGCGCATGGTGTTCCGATACGCCATGCTGGTGGTGGAGTTCCGGTTGACGCTCCAGACGTTGGGGATCGGCAAGGTGGATGTGCGCCGGCTGGTTTCCTCCTTGGAAGCGATGCGGGACCAGTTGCGGCAGTTGACGCAGCACGCGCAAGTAGCCGAGATCTGATTCCTGCCAGCGGCGGGCCGACTGGCGCGGTCGGCCCTGCGCTGGGATTGTCCCAGCGGTCCCTGCCAGGAGTGTTGATCCACGACTACAGCTTCTTCAGCAGTTCCCTGGCTTCCCGGAAGCCGGTGAACGCCCGCTCCGCCTCACGAAACTCCTTGGTGTGCACGCTGCGGCGCGCGCCATGCGTCTGCGCGGGATAGCGCAAATGGAGCATTTCGTGAAACAGCACGTACTCCAGCGCCAGAAGCGGCGCCGCCGGGCTGTCCAGCAGCTTGCTGATGATGATCGCGTTGTGCGAGGGATCGAAATGCCCTAGACTGGTCCGCGAGAGCCGGCGACTCCAGCCTAGCAGCGGGCGGGCCATCAGTCCGTGGAAGTGCCGGAAGTTGAGTTCTTCAAAAACTGTCTCCAGGTTGAAGCGCTCGCCTTGGGGGCCGGAGATGAACTTGCGACCCCGGATTTGCCGGACCAGGTGGAGGTTGCGGCGGATGTCGCGGCGGTTCAGGTACAGCCGGTAGCGGCGGGCGAATGCCGGCGGAACGGGGCGGCGCAGCAGTTTTCCGAGGAGGATGTAGGCCAGCGCCTCCAGGATCGGCGCGGGCGCGCCCTCCAGCAAGTCGCTGATGCGAATCTGGACGCAGCCGTCCTCCATCCGGGCAAAACTGTCGGGATTGGCGAAGCGGCAGAACTCGACGGTGATTTTCGGGGGGGCGGTACGGGGCTTCAAGTCCTTGAAAACACGAGCGAAAATCTCTTCCGGGGTCTCGAAGAAAAGGGCGCTCTCGACAGGCATGGCTCCAACTCGCCCTTCTCACAAAAGACCGACTCCTCGCCACGGTCCTGTGTGAGAAGGGCGAGCTAGTATTACCATAGCAAGATGGGCATTCTATCGCCTTACTACAGTTTCTAACTCGTACCTGGAGGGTTCGTGCCTAAAGCCAAGATCAGCGCGTTGGGGTGTTATGTGCCACCCCAGGTGCTGACCAATTCCGATCTAGAGAAGTTGGTGCAGACCAGCAACCAGTGGATTCTGGAGCGAACGGGAATCTCGGAGCGCCACATCGCGGGTCCGGAGATGGCGACCTCGGATCTGGCGTTGAACGCGGCCAAAGCGGCGCTGGCGCAGCGTGGCATCGAGGCGTCCGAATTGGATGCCATCCTGGTGTGCACGGTGACGCCCGACATGCTGTTTCCATCGACCGCCTGCCTGGTGCAGCACCAACTGGGAGCCAAGGGGGCGTGGGGCTTCGACCTGATCGCCGCCTGCTCCGGTTTCGTATTTGGGCTGACCACGGCGGCCCAACTGGTGATCTCGGGCAGCCACAAAAAGGTGCTGGTAATCGGCGCCGACACCATGTCTCGGATCATCGACTACACCGACCGCACCACCTGCATCCTGTTCGGCGACGGGGCGGGGGCGATGCTGGTCGAGGCCAGCGAAGACGACTCGGCCGGCTTCATGGATTTTCTGAATGAAATCGACGGATCGGGAGGAGCATACCTGAACATGCCGGCGGGGGGCAGCCGTATGCCCGCCTCGATCGAGACGGTGGGGCAACGCATGCACTACGTCCACCAGGACGGGCAGCAGGTATTCAAGTACGCGGTGCGGAAGATGTACGAGGTGTCCCGCGACTTGCTGGCGAGGAACGGGATCGCCCCGCGGGACCTCGCCGCGATGATCCCGCACCAGGCCAACCGCCGGATCATCCAGGCGACCGCCGACCGGCTGGGCGTCGATCCCGACCGGGTGATGATCAACATTGGCCGGTACGGCAACACTACGGCCGGGACCATCCCGCTGGCCACGCAGGACGCGATCGCGGCCGGCAAACTCAAGAAGGGCGACGTGGTGTTGTTCGTGGCGGTAGGCGCGGGCTATACGGTCGGAGCGAATTTGTGGCGCTGGGCCTACTAGGCGCGCACTGCCGACCGCTTGCTAGCGCGCGCGGCTCGGTAAGCGCCCGTAAGCGCGGGACATCCAAGCCGAGCCGCGACCGCCAGGGAGCGGGCGCTACGCGCGCAAGGCTGATTCCAGCGCCCCGAGCAGCGTGCGCACGTTTTCCGCAGTGGAGGAGGCGCCCATCAGGCCGATGCGGAACACCTTCCTGGCGAGCGGGCCAAAGCCGCCCAGGATCTCGATACCGTGCTCCTCGATCAGCCGCTTGCGGACCTTGAGGTCGTCGACGCCTTCGGGAACCCGGGGCGTGTTCAGAGTCCAGAGGCGCTGTGCGGGGTCGGTGACGTGCATGCGCAATCCCAGCGCCTCGAGGCCGGCCACCAGCGCGAGGTGATTGCGGCGGTGCCGCTCGAAGCGCTTTTCCAAGCCCTCTTCGGCGATGACGGCCAGCGCCTCGCGCAGCGCGTAGAACATGGTGATGGGCGCGGTGTGGTGGTAGCGGTGCGCGCCCTGGAAATACTCGTCGAGAAGTTTCAAATCGAAGTAAAACGAGCGGGCCGGCACGCTGCGGGCACGCAGTTTGTCGAGCGCGCGCGGAGATAGCGTGATGGGGGCCAGGCCCGGCGGGCAGCTCAGGCCCTTCTGCGTGCAACTGTAGGCGATATCGATGCCGGTGGCGTCGACCTCGACCGGCATGCCGCCGAGCGAGGTGACGCAATCCCCGATCACCAGCGCGCCGATCTCGTGCGCCGCCTCGCAGATGGCTTTACCGTTCTGCCAGGCGCCGGTGGATGTTTCAGCCTGGACGTAGGCCACCACAGCCGGCCGTTCCCGCAGAATGAACGCCCGCGCTTCCTCCTCGCCGAAGGTCTCGCCCCACGGCTTTTCGAAACGCACCACGTCGGCTCCCTGGCGGCGGGCGATGTCGGTGATGCGGTCGCTGAAGTAGCCGTTGGCGAAGACCGCGAAGCGCGCGCCCGGATCGGTGAAATTGACGATGGCGGCTTCCATGCCCGCGCTGCCGGTGCCGGAGATCACCATGGTGAACAGATTCCGCGTGCCGAAGACCAGCGCGAGCAGCCGGTGGATGTCCTCGGCCACCTGGAAGAAGTACGGATCGACATGGCTCACGATGGGCTGGCGCATGGCCTCGTACACGCGGGGCTCCACCATGCTGGGGCCTGGGCCCATCAGCAGGCGCTTTGGCGGGCGAAGCGGCGGCAGTGTTTCGACCATATGCGTAATGGTGCGCGAATCGGGAAAGCGATGTCAACGCCGCTTGATGAGAATCGTGTCCACGGTGGAATCCGGCTGGTAGCCGTACCAGCGATAGATGGGCACGGCGCGCTGGTTGGTTTCCTGGACCCACAATATGAAGCGCCGGCAGCCCGCGCAGTCCTGGAAATAGCGGCGCATGAGTTTGTCGCCGAGGCCGTGGCGGCGATACGCCGGCAAAACCAGCCAATAGCGAAGCATGGAGGTCAACCCGGAACGATCGTAGTAGAGCATGGCAGCCACACGGCCGGCGTCGCGCGCCAGCAGGATCGTGCCCAGCGAAAGAGCTTGCCGGATCTCCTCGATCGCGGGAAAATGTTCGGCGTAAGGGTCGAAATTCTCCGCAATTGCGTCCAGAACGGGTTGCGCGTCCGAGGCTTGTGCCACCTCGACCTCCGGGTCCAGCCCCGCCTGGGGAAGGGTCCCGGAGAAGATGCGCTGCATACGAAGGAACCTGGTGTATGGTGAGAAGCCGGCTGCCTCAAACTGTTGCACCCACCGCGCGGAATCCTCCGGACGGCCGACGATGTCGGTCACCAGCGCCCCGCTGTCAGGCATACTCAGTCGGGACAGGCAGCCGGCCAGGCAACTGGCGCCCGCGGCAGAGTAGTACACTCGGTCGAAACGAGCCTCTCGTAGAAGAGCGAGGGCCGCCCCGGCAGCCTCCAGAACGAAGAAGTGGCCCGCGCGGATGGATGGTTCGATGACCGCGTCCGGAAGGAAGAAATTCGTGCCGAAATCCCGGGCTTCTGTCTTGACGGCACCGATGATGCGCCGGATGTCCGCGACACAAACCGCCGGATTCACGTGTTGCTCCTCGAACCGCGAGTGTACCCGGCGGAGATTCCGCGCGTCAACTCACGCGGGCCGCGGTACGATTTGAGAGCGATGCCCATTCCGCGGCTGCCCATTGATGCGCTGATTCCGGATGCGCTGAGACAGTTGCGGGACGGGCGCGCGGTGGTGGTGGAAGCGCCGCCGGGGGCGGGGAAGACCACGCGCGTTCCCCCGGCGCTCGTCGGCGAAGCGCGCAGCGAGGTGCTGGTTCTGGAGCCGCGGAGACTCGCCACCCGGCTGGCGGCGCGGCGCGTGGCGGCCGAGTTGGGCGAGCGCGTGGGCGAGACCGTCGGCTACCAGGTCCGCTTCGAGGAGGTGGCGGGACCGCGCACCCGGCTGCGATTCATGACCGAGGGCGTGCTGACGCGGCGGCTGCTCTCCGACCCCGAGCTGCGCGGCGTTGCGGCGGTGGTGCTCGACGAGTTCCACGAGCGGCATCTCGAAGGGGATCTTGCACTGGCGCTGCTGCGGCGTTTGCAGAAGACCACGCGGCCCGACCTGCGGTTGGCGGTGATGTCGGCGACCATCGAGACGGCGCCGGTCGCGGCGTTCCTGGGCGGCTGTCCGGTGTTGCGCTCGGAGGGCAGGCTGTTCGAGCTGTCGATCGAATATCGGCCGTCGTCGCCGGAGCCGCTCGAGCAGCAGGTAGCGGCGGCGGTCGAGAAACTGGTGCGGGACGGCCTGAATGGGGACGTGCTGGTATTCCTGCCGGGCGCGGCGGAGATCCGGCGGGCGGCGCGCGCCTGCGAACGCCTGGCGCAACGGACGGAGTTGCTGGTGCTCCCCTTGCACGGCGACATGCCGCCGGAGGAGCAGGACCGCGCCATCGCGCCGGCCCAGCGGAGGAAGGTGATCCTGGCGACGAACGTGGCCGAGAGCTCGGTGACCATCGAGGGGGTAGCGGCGGTGGTCGATAGCGGGCTGGCGCGGGTGGCGAGCCAGTCGCCGTGGTCGGGGCTGCCCAGGCTGGTGGTAACGCGGGTGAGCAAAGCGTCGGCGAACCAGAGGGCGGGACGTGCCGGGCGGACCGCGCCGGGACGCGTCATCCGGCTGTACCCGGCTGAAGATTTCCACCGGCGGCCGGCACAGGATGCGCCGGAGATAACGCGGGCGGAACTCTCCCAACTGGTGCTGACGCTGGCCGCAATGGGAGTGCGGGAACTGGAGTGGCTCGAGCCACCGCCGGAGGCTGCGCTGGAGGCCGCGCGCGAATTGCTCGGTAGGCTGGGCGCGCTGGATGCCGGTGGAGGCTTAACCGAGGCGGGGCGGGAGATGGTTCGTATGCCGCTGCACCCTCGGCTGGCGCGGCTGATCCAGGAGGCCGCCCATCGCGGCGCGGTGGACGACGGGTGCGCGTTGGCGGCGCTGTTGAGCGCCGGGGAGCGGCTCCCGCGGGAAATGGAACGTGCGGGCCCGTCCGACCTGCTGCTGTTGCTCGAATCGGAATGGGAGCCGCGCACGCGGCAACTTTATCAGCAGATCCGGCGGTCGGCTCCGCGCGGCCGGCGAGGGCGTGGTGGCGACCAGGCGCTGATGGAGTCGGTGCTGGCGGCATTCCCCGATCGCGTAGCGCGGCGGCGCAAGGGAAACGACCTGCTGCTGGCATCGGGCGGATCGGCGGTGCTGTCGCCGGCCAGCGTGGTTCGCGACCGCGAGTTTCTGGTCGCGGTGGACGTCGAAGAGCGCCCGGAAGGCGGGTTGCCGCTGGTGCGGCTGGCCAGCGGGATCGAGCCGGAGTGGCTGCTGGACCTGTTTGCGGACCGCGTGACGGAGCGCAGGGGACTGGAGTGGAACCGAGCGGCCGAGCGTGTCGAGGAGGCCAGTCTGCTGCTGTTCGACAAGCTCGTGATCCAGGAAAGCCGCGGCGCGCCGCGGGATCGGGAAGAGGCTGCGCGGATGCTGGCGGCGCGCGCGCTGGGCGAAGGGCTGGCGCGTTTTGCGGACGCGGAGGAGCTGGAGCAGTTCCTGGCGCGCGCATCGTTCGCGGCGGGGCACTCGAGTCTGCCGGATTTGGGCGACGAGGACGTTCGGGCAGCGCTCGAGTCGCTGTGCCGCGGCCTGGCGAGCTTCTCGGAACTGGAGGCGGCGGCGCGGCACGGCGGCCTCGCTCGCGCGATCGAGGAGCGGCTGCCCCCGGGCGGCCGGCGTCTGCTCGAGGAATACGCGCCGGCGCGGCTTCGTTTGCCGAGCGGGCGGCAGGTGCGCATCAACTACGCGCGCGGCCAGTCGCCTTGGGTGTCCGCCAAACTCCAGGAATTCTCCGGCATGGAAGAATCGCCGAGGATCGCGGGCGGCGAGGTGCCGCTGGTGGTGCACCTGCTCGCGCCGAACAACCGGCCCGTGCAAACGACCACCGACCTGGAGGGCTTCTGGCAACGCCTGTACCCCGAACTGCGAAGGCAACTCAGCCGGCGCTACCCGCGGCACAAGTGGCCGTAAGCGCTAACCGTGGCAGGCGAAACCGCCTGC
>PLEM01000463.1 GCA_003137035.1 Bryobacterales bacterium
CCTGGCTGGTGACCGCGCGCAAGAGCTATCTCCAATACCTGCTGAAACGCATGGACACCAATGGCCTGGCAATCGGCTACTACGACATGGAGGGCAAGCTGACCTACGACCCGGCGCGGGGCCATCGGCTGAGCCTCCTCACGATTCACGGACCGGGCGCCGTAGACGAGACCAATCGGACGGCGCGCCGCGTGCAAGTCCAGCACACCAGGAGCGGCGTCGATGTCGCGCGAACCGGCTGGCAATGGACGCCGCGGGAGTCCGCAATACTGCGAACCGTCCTGTACTACTACCGCGAGACGGGTCTCAACCGCAATGGCGGCCAGGAGTTACTGCTCGATTCCAAGACCCAGGACCTGGGATTCCGTCACGATGCCGCCATCCAGATCGATTCTCACTACGCCCTCGACGCTGGCGTAGAGGTGCAGCGCAACAAGCAGACCTTCGTCAACTACTACACCTGGAATTTCGCCACTGCTCTGCCCGGGCCGAACCTCGTTCCAGTGGCGGATTTTTCGGCTGCGGCGTGGAAATCCAGCGTCTACGTTCAAAATGCCTGGAGCGCACTGGGAGGGAGGCTTTCTCTCATTGCCGGCGGCCGGTTCGACCGCTTCAGCTACACCCACGACCGCGCATGGTCTCCGCGAGCCAGCCTCTCGCTCGCGCTGGCATCCAGGACCAAACTCACGGCGGCCTATGGACGATACTCCCAGTTCCCGGATTTCGAGCAGCTCCTGGGCGCCTACTACAACCCGAACCTGCGCGCGGAACGCGCCACACACTATGACATCGGATTTGAGCAATTGCTCTCCAACAGAACCCGTTTCCGGATGGAGCTTTACGACCGCCAGGAGAATCGCGTAGTGTACTCACCGGACACCGAGTGGCGCCTGGCCGGTTCCCAGGCGCTCTGGCCGCATTTCGGACCGGTGCTGCGGGATTCCACGACCGGCTATTCCCGCGGCATCGAGTTCACCATCGAACGCCGCAGCGCCAACCGCCTCTCCGGCTGGGTGTCCTACAGTTATGGCCACGCACGCTACCGGGACGAGATCGATCGTTTGTCCTTCGATGGCGATTTCGATCAGCGGCACACCGTCAACGCATACGCCACTTATCGCCTCAGTAAGACGATCAACCTGAGCGGTAAGTACCGCTATGGAAGCGATTTCCCGCTAGTTGGCTTCTACAAAGGCGACATATACACCGAAGCTCAGCGCTTCACTCTTGCCTCCGGCCGGAACCTGGTGCGCATGGCCCCTTACAACCGGCTGGACACGCGGCTGAACAAGGCGTGTTTCTTCAAACGCTCGAAGCTGACTCTCTACGTAGAAGTCGACAACATGCTGAACCGCAGAAACCGGCGCTACGGCAGTCTGTCTTCTTACGATTTCGGCACTGGCCAGGCTTGGCTGAACTGGCGCAATATGTTGCCCATCCTCCCGTCCGGAGGATTCACGGTCGAGTTCTAAGGCGCTTCGCAGGCGCCGCAGGGAGAATGATCTATGCGCGGATTTCGATTTCTGGTTCTGGCCGGCCTCGTTGCATGCCCGGCGCTTCCGCAAACCCAGGCCGGACCGGCGCTCGCCGTTGACGCCGCCGCTGCCAGGCGTTCGATCAGTCCGGATATCTACGGCCTCAACAACTACTTCGTCGACGAGAATTCCCCGAACAGCTCGGGGCAATCCTCTCCTGGGGAGATGCATCCGAACTTCGGGTGGGCCGCCCGGAGCGCCGATCTGCGCGTCGGCATGCGCCGCTGGGGCGGCGACGTTGGGTCCCGCTATAACTGGATGCTGGACGTCTGGAATTGGGCCAACGACTGGTACTACGAGATCCAGCCCGACACTCAGAACCTGCATCCCGAGTTGCTGCCCGACGGTTCGCGATTCGACCTGATGCTGGAATACGCCCGGGTCACTGGCGGCAGTCTCCTGGGATCCGTCTCGATGCTCGGATGGCTGCCCAATATTCGGCCCGGCAACTGGCCGTCGCCGTGCAGTTACCGGGTCTCGAAATATGGAACGCAGGCGAAAACCGACCCCTTCGACTCCTATCACACCTGCGGCAACGGTGTGATGCCCGATGGAAAAACGCCCATCCAGAACGATCCCAACGATGTGGCCGGCCAGTTCGACGAGCATTTCCAGAGCGACTGGGTGAAATACATCGTTCGCCGGTACGGCAGGGGGAACCAGGGCGGAGTGGCGGTCTGGAGTCTCGACAACGAGCTGGGCGCCTGGGCCATCACCCACCGCGATGTCCACCCCCTGCCACAGACCTACGACGAGAGCTGGGACCTCAGTCTCAAGTACGCTCAGGCCGTCAAGGACGCCGACCCCACCGCTCTGGTGATGAGCCCCGCGCAGCCCTGTTGGGCCAATTTCTTTTACTCCACCTTGGACTTCGCCGGCGCCGGCATCACTTTCGCGGATTTCGCGAGCGGAGTACCGTTCTTCGCCAACGGCTACCCTTCGGTCCCGTATTGGGCGAATCCCATCGATCGCAACGCACACGGCGGTGTGGATTTCACCTCCTGGTATCTCCGGAAGTTCCGCGACTACGAACAGCAGACGGGCCGGCGCCTGCTGGACTACTTCGACCTCCACTTCGCCTTCATGTTGTCGCAACCGGCAACCGACGCCGACCGTCTTCGCCTCACCCGGGTGCTGTGGGACCCGGAGTTCCTGGCCACCGACACCTATTGGACCCGCGACGATCAAGGCCAGCCTGCGAAGCCCTGCCTGATCCCGCGCATGCGCGACTGGGTCGCCCGGAACTATCCCGGCACCAAGATCGCCATCACCGAATACGACTTCGGCGCGCACACGACCATCGTCGGCGCTCTGGCTCAGGCCGATGCTCTGGGCATCTTCGGTCGCGAAGGGCTCGACATGGCCGCGGCGTTTTTATGGGGCACTACGTATGCCCCGGGGGATGTGGAGCAGGCCAAAACTACCGACCCGGTCGCCTACGCTTTCCGGATGTACCGTAACTACGACGGCATCGGCGGCGCTTTCGGCGAGACCGGCGTTCAGGCCACCACCGGCGACCCCGATCAACTGAGTATCTTCGCCGCCCAGCGTTCCGACACCGCCCTGACCATTGTGGTCCTGAATAAGTCCACCAGCGACCTTTCCAGCGCCATTGCGATTTCGAATTTCACGCCGGATACCAAAGCGCAGGTCTGGCGTTACAGCCAGGAGAACCTGAACTCGATTCTGCGGCAGCCCGACGCCGACATCTCGGGCGCATCCATCGCCGCTACCTTCCCCGCCTGGTCCATGACTCTGCTGGTGGTCCCGGCCTCGCCCAGCCTCCTGCCGGTTCCCAAGCCGGTGGTCACCGCGGTGGTCGGCGCGGCCTCCTACAGCGCCGCTACCGCCCCCGGCCAGATGGTGGTCGTCTGGGGCTCGAATCTCGGCCCCAAGCAGCTCGACAACAAGATCGTCGCCGGCTCCAATTCCATCGTGGCTACTCTCATGGACGGCGTGCGAATCCTGTTTGACGGCGTGCCGGCGCCCATCGTCTACGTCTCCGAGAAACAATGCGCCGCCGTGATCCCTTACCTGGCTGGGCTGAAGCCCGTCACCAATGTGCAGGTGGAGTTTCAGGGAGTGCGGTCCGATCCCTTTGCAGTCGCTGTTGGGCCCACGGCCCCCGCGCTGTTCACCGCCAACGCGCAGGGCTCGGGTCAGGCGGCCATGCAGAACCAGGATGCCAGGACGCCGAATTCCAGCAGCGCACCGGCGCCGCCCGGATCTGTCGTGGTGTTGTGGGGCACCGGCGAAGGCGTGACCAACCCACCCGGAGTGGACGGCCGCCTGGCCATCGACATCCTGCCGAAGCCGATCGCAACCTGCGCGGCCGAGATCGGCGGCTTGCCCGCCACGGTGGAATACTGCGGCGCCGCTCCGCTCAACATGCCGGGCCTGTTTCAGATCAACGCCCGCATCGACCCCTCCGTCGCCCCCGGCGATACCGTCCCCGTGCGCGTCATCCTAGGCGGAAAGCCCAGCCAGGACGGCGTGACCATGGTGGTTCGTTGACGGAGAACTTGCGGGTATGGTGCGCCCGGGGTGACTCGAACACCCGACCTTCTGGTTCGTAGCCAGACGCTCTATCCAACTGAGCTACGGGCGCACAGGGATTGGGGAAAAGCCCAGAACCCAATTTATCACAGATGGACCGCGTTCACCGCCCCCGCTACCAAGCCGCGTTCGGATAGTGCGCGCGGATCTTGGCGTCGGAGGTGACCAGCGGGGCGTAGCCGTTCGATCGCGCGTGCGCCACGATGACCCGGTCAAACGGGTCGCGGGTCCAGGTCTCGTACAGCGCGGTCTCGACAATCGCTGGAAACGGATGGTCGCAGAGCTGCAGCCCGATCTGGCTTTCCAGTTGATGCAGCAGCGCCTGGGGCGGCGGAATGATCCGCTTGGTCTCGTGCAAATACTCGAGCTCCAGCAAGACCATCGGCGAGATGCGCAGCTCCGAGTCCTCGATGGCGGCCACCGCTCTTTGGCTCAGCTTCTCCAGTTGCTTCTGGCACAGCCAGACCATCACCTGCGTGTCGAGGTAACGGATCACAGTTCCGCCCAGTCCTTCTCCCACTCGGACTGCATCTCCTGGAGCAGTTCCCGGCTCGCTTTCTCCAGATCGGTCCCGGGCGCAACCACGAGTTGCCCCGTCAACCGCTCCAGCCTCGACGGCTTGCCCTCCGCCGCTACCGTAAAGACCACGCCACGGTGTACGAACTCGATCGGCTCACCCGCGAGAGCGCGGTCGACGAGCCGGAACAAGTCCTTTCGGAACTGCGTGATAGTGACCTTCACGCTCTGAGTATACCGCGTGATGTACGTTATGTCAATATGGAGATGTACATCACGTACGCACGATCTTCCCGTCCCGGCTCAGGCGTAGCCGCGCGCCGCGCCAATCCACCTTCGAGCCGAACAGGCCGCAGGCCCACAGGACCATCCCTGCCAGATCGCGGAGCGGCACCAGCAGGAGGCCGGTGAGGACGCGGCGGTCTTCGAGGAACAGCCGGCCAACCACGAAGGCCATCGCCAGGCGCAGGAGCAACAGCGGCACGGCCACCCACCACAACCCGGCTGCAGCCAGCGCCACCGACCACAGCGTGGCGTTCGAGAGCGGCAGACCGGCATAGCCGCCGCCTCGCGAGACGCGGATGGTGCGCGCCCAGCGCAACTGGTGGCGCCACACCTCGCCCCAGGTGCGGTCGGCGAGCGAGGTCTCCACCACCGCGCGGGCCAGCACGATGCGCTTGCCGAGGTCGTGGATGCGGCGGCCCAACTGGTAATCGTCGGCGATGTAGTCGGCCAGCGCCGCGAACTTGCCGATGCGCGCCAGGTCTTCGGCGCGAAACAGCATGGTCGAACCAAACGCGGATTCCCTGACGCCGATCACCCGGGCCACCAGCGTGCTCGGCGCGAAATCGGTGGCGATGCCGAGAGCCTCGAATCGTCCCGGCCAACTCGCGGAGCGCGCGCGATACAGGCAGGTCACCAGCCCCACGCCCGGATCTTCGAGCGGGGCCACCACGCGGCGCAGGTAGTCCGCGCCAACGCGAATGTCGCTGTCGTTGACCAGCAGAATCGGGTAGCGGGCCGCGGCCGCGAGTTCCTCGAGAACGCCCACCTTGACGTTCGCGGCTTTCGGAGACGTCACCACCAGGCGAATCGAACGCGCGGGAAACTCAGCCCTCAGCCGCTCAATCTCGGCAATGGCGGGATCGGAGGGGTCGCTCACGCCGAACAGGATTTCGAACTCCGGGTAGTCCTGCAGCGCGTGCGAGCGGATGCCGGCGTAGAACTCCGGATCCAGTCCGTGCACCGGTTTCAGAATCGAGATAGGTGGCAGGCTGGTAGCGGCTTGCTCGCGAGTGCAGAGGCGATAGAGCGCGGCAGCCAGCGCCAGCAGTTGATAGAGGCCCGCCGCGGCGCCGATCGCAACCAGTAGGACGATCACGGGAGCGCCAGGAGCAGCACGCCGAAGGCCACCAGCCCGGCCCCGGTCCACCGCTTCGCGTTGACCGTCTCTTTGAGCAGGTACCGGGCGACGAGGGTCTCGGCGATGTAGTTTGCGGCGGTCGCGGGAACCGCGAAGCTGAGGTCGGCGATCGACAGCAGCGTGATGAAGGCGTAGAAGGAGACCGCCATCGTAGCGACGGCGGCGGGGATGTACCAGTTGCGAGCGAGCGCGGAAGCAACCCGGCCCAGCGCGCCGGGCCGGAAATCGTGGATCTCGCCGTGGCGCTTCATGCCCGTGGTCTGCAGGTAGTCGGCGAGCGCGGTGCACAGAACCACGAGCGCGACCAGCAGCCACTTCATTCCCGGGGCGCCTCCGGCGCGGTGGTGCGGATGGAGGTGGAGCCCACCAGCGCGATACCGGCCACGATAAACAGCGTGCCGGCCCAGCGCGCGCCGCTGATCTGCTCGCCAAGGAAAACGCGGCCGAGCACGGCGGTGAGCACGTAACCGATGGCGGTGACGGGCACCACGTAACTGAGGTCGGCCCAGCTCAGCAGCGCCATGCGCGAAAGCATCCAGATAATCAGAAGCGTAACTCCGAATGCCACCCACGGATCCAGAATGACGCGGATGTATTCCAGCATGGAAAGTCCCAGCAGCGAGCCGCGCCGCTTCACGCCCCAGCTCATGAAGAAGTTCCCGAGGACGTTGGCGAGGACCACGATCACCACGAAGACCCGCGTCTTCAGCCGGAGGTGGTCGCTCACACGGCCGTCCCGGCGCTGGCGCCAGGCCCTCGGTGCTCGGCGACGTACTTCTTGCGCTTGGCGCGCAGCGCCAGGTATTCCCGCGCCTCTTTGTAAAGGCGCCGCCGCTCGGCGTTGTTGAAGATGGCCTTGCGCGCCACCCGCCAGATCACCCGCGGCCGGAAGTAGTATTCGCCGTAGAACCGCTCGACCCAATCCAGCAGCTCGGTGCGGTCCAGGCCGGGGTAAACCAGGTTGGGCATCTGGTGGCCGGTCTCGTCGGTCATCGAGTCGATGGTGAGCAGGCCGTTGCGCGTGGCGTAGTCGTAAAACTCGGTGCCGGGAAACGGGTGAGCGATCGAAACCTGGACGGTCTCGCAATCCAGCCGCTTCGCGAAATCGACGGTGCGGCGCAGGCTCTCGCGCGTCTCGCCGGGCAGGCCCACGATGAAATCGCCGTGCACCACCAGGCCCAGCTTCTTGCAGTTGGCCATGAAGCGCTGCGCCATGTCGACGGTGGCGCCCTTCTTGATGTTCTTGAGGATCTGCGGGTCGCCGGACTCGAAGCCCACCACCAGCAGGCGGCAGCCGGCCTCCTTCATCGCCTTGAGCGTCTCGTAGTCGGTGGTGGCGCGCGAGGTGCACGACCAGGTGAATTTCACCGGCTTGAGTTTGGCGCACAGATCGATGGTGCGCGCCCGCTGGTAATTGAAGGTGTCGTCGTCGAAGAAAATCTCTTTCAGGTTGGGAAACGTTTCGGCCGCGTAGCGGAACTCGGCGGCGACATCGTCGGAGGAGCGCAGACGCCAGCGGTGCCCGGAATGCGTCTGCGGCCAAAGGCAAAAGGTACACATGGCGGGGCAGCCGCGCGAGGTGTAGAACGAAAGGTAGGGGTGCAGCAGGAACGGTACGTTATAGCGGGTGATGTCCAGATCGCGATGGTAGACCTTGGTGACCCAGGGCAGGGAATCCAGGTTCTCGACGAAGCCGCCGTCGGGAGTGTGCCGGAAGCCGCCGTTCTCGCGGAAGCTGACGCCGGGCAGTTCCTCGAGTGGCCGGCCGTTGGCATAGTCCACGATCTGCCGGTCGAATTCCCTCCGGACCAGGAAGTCGATGGCCTTGGAAGCGCGCAGCGTCCCTTCCGGGTTGACGCTGACCGGCGGTCCGACGAAGGCCACCTTGAGCTTCGGGTTGGTGTCCTTCATCATCTCGGCGATCTTCACGTCCACCTGGAATCCGGGCGTCGAGGTGAACAGAACCAGCAGCTCGAAGTCGCCCGCCATGGCCACGGTGCGCTCGATCGAGATTCCGTGCGGCGGAGCGTCCACCACCTTGCTGTCCGGCAACATGCCGGCGGGGTAACAGAGCCAGACCGGGTACCAGTAGGATTCGATCTCGCGGGAGGCGGGCCAGCGCGAGCCGGCGCCGCCGTCGAATCGCTCAAAAGACGGAGGATTCAAAAAGAGGGTTCTCATTCCATGCCTCTGCCCCAGGGTTGAGTGGCTAGCGATCAGTGCTGAGCGTTCTCGGTCGGAACCAACTGCGGAGCGCCTTGGCTGGGCAGGGCGGCAACAGGCGCCTGTCCCCCCTCACCCATCTTGTAGTTGTCGAACCAGATCGTGAGCTGGGCCCTTCCGACCAGTCGGGTATTGACATCGCTGATCAACCGCCGGGGCATCGAGATTCCATCGTATATGTAGTAATCGCGAACGAAGTAGACCTTCTTCAAGAAGACGGAAGGGTTCTTGACCAGTTCGCCCCATTCGCGCAGCGGCAGGTAGGTCTGCTGGTCGATCCACAACTCGCCCTTGAACAGGCCCTGGCGCTTCTTCAGCGGAGCGACTTGAAAAACGTAGACGCGACGATCGAGGTAGTCCGAAGTCCCTTTGAACTTGAACTTGTAATTGGCGGGAGTGATGGCGATGGAGTTGGCGTATGCGTCCCGGGCCTGGGCTTCCGCCTCCAGGTAGCGCGCGATCACTTCTTTCTTGACCGTGCTGTCGCCCTCGAAGCGCGGTCGATTGTAGAAGACCTTCCCGACCTTGGTAATGAACCGAAAGGCGTGAAACCGGCCCTGCTTCTTGAGGCCGGGGATCTGGGCGTCCATGTCGACTTCCATGGAGACGGCTTTGGGGTGGTTCTGCTGGCCCTCGATGGCGGAAACGTAGCGGTCTACAATGTCCGTTGGGGCGCTCTCGGAGGGTGGGAGCGGCCCGGGCTCTACCGCCGCAATAAGGGGCAGAGCCAACCCGAACGCGAGCGTGCAGACAATCCTCACCTGGACTCGGACCTCAGACCACTCACTGTACCACAACATTAGACGCCAGATTTCATGGAATTGTAACGTGGCCTGCATGTGCCTGATAAGATAGGGGAATGGCGAACATTCCCGTAGGCGCGAAGAGCGAGGAACGGCTGCTGGTCACTGGCGAGGTGGCGATCGATTTCCTGGGGATGGAGGCCGCCCGGGTGCTCTCCACTCCGCACCTGATCGGCTATCTCGAGATGACCGCGCGCAACCTGATCAAGGGGTACCTGCCCGCCGGCTGGGACTCGGTGGGCACGCACGTGGACCTCAAGCATTTGGCCGCTACCCCGGTGGGGATGGCGGTGCGGCTGTGCGCCGAGGTGATCTCCTCCGGGGACCGGCGGGTCACCTGCCGGGTGGAAGCCTACGACGAGCGCGAGAAAATCGCCGAGGGCACGCACGAGCGGGCGCTGGTGGACGTCGCCCGCTTCGCCGCCCGGGTGCAGGCCAAGGCCGCCGGCCATCCATAAGTGCGTTGCGCCTGGGACCGCTCCCTGGC
>PLEM01000439.1 GCA_003137035.1 Bryobacterales bacterium
ACGCAAAATCCGCATGAACGGCGACCGACCCCGCCACCGCCAGCACCAGCACAGCCGTTAGTTTCATCGCAAATAATCCCTTTCCCTAGCTTCCGATCCGGTTCCTTCGCGCCAGCCCCGCCGCGGGAAGCCGAAGTGCCGACGACCCCTCCGCCCGGAAACGTAACTCGATGGAACTTCACCAAGATTATAGGGACGCGTTCGTAATGTCAACCGAGGGTAAGCGGTGCAGAAAGGACCGCTCCCTCGCGGTCGCGGCTCGGCCTGCAGCCGTAACCGAGGCGAGAGAATAGGCGATGGTCCGGGCTACTGCGCCGCGGCTCGAGCTCGAAACTGACGCAAGAACGAAAACCTCGGCTCGCGCCGCTCTACCGGCCGTTGACCGGAGATCCTGGCGGTAAGCTGCGCCAGCCGCCCGCCGAGATCCGACCGGGAGGCAACCAGCCGGCCCCCTGCGTGGGCTTCGACGAGTTCGTGGTAGTCCTCGGGCAGGTAGGCTTCGATGGGAACGGCGAGGAGTTTCTCGATTGCTTTGGACTCCTGCGCGTATTCCCTCCGGACGCGATTCACCACCACCCGCGGCAATTCCCGCGTGCACTGTTGCGAAAGCACCTTGTTGACGATCCTGCGCGCCTGGTACAACGGGGCCACCTCGGGGGTGGTCACCAGGTACAGGGTGTCGAGTTCCGGAATGAGGGCCATCGCGAGCGGTGAGAGGCCTTGTCCCAGGTCGGCCACCACCCAGCCGTAGTTCGCGCAGGCGTAGCGCAGCACGGTCGCGAAGTTCGCGGCGGGTGGCAACTCACCTACCGGGATCTCCGCCGGAGCGCCGATTGCGTCCAGATGCGGCTGCACCGACTGCACCATGCCCTTCCAGAGGCTCAAGTCCATCCGCCCCAGGTTCCTGATGATATCGAGCAGCGAGTAGGCGCCATTGGCCTTCAGCCAGAAGCCCACCATTCCGCCAAGAAGGTCGAAATCGGCGGCGAGTGTCCCGGCGGAAGTGATCCTGCTTAGCTCGGCAGCCACGTGGCAGGCCACCGTGGTGGCGCCAGAACCACCGTCCGCGGAGAGGAACCCGATGGCCTTGCCGGTGCGATGGGGAGGCGCCTTCATGAGCAACTCGTCCGCGATCTTATCCAGGGCGGTGGTCAGGGTCTCGACGCCGATCGGCGGGTACAGGAATTCGCGCGCTCCGGCTCGCACGGCGGCCAGGATCAGGTCGGGATCGGCGGACACGTGGGCCGCAATCACGGGGGGAGGCGTCCCGAGCGACTTGATGGTCTCCATGATCTCAAAGGCGCTCCGGTGCCCGAAATCCAGCACCAGCACGTCCGGATTCGAGTACTCCGCGGTGGAGACGTCGCCCGAGGCCGGAGAGATGGCGAATGCGATCCGGACCCTCAGGTGATTGAGGCAATCCACCACGCTGTGGCGAAGGGCGGTGTCGGCGATGACCACCCCCACCCCGAGGGCCCGGGTCATGAAACCGCCTCCGCCTTGGCGCGATCCACCAGGGTCTGTGCTCCGCAGGAAACCGGCAATGGACTTTTACCTGTAAAGGAATCGTCCGCAGCGGGAAAAGCTTTAGGCGGGGGAGGATCTAAAGCTCCGCCGGCCGAGCTCGAAACTGGCGAAACAGCGAAAACCTGGGCTCGCGCCGCTCCTCAGGCTTACCGGCGATCTTGGCGGCAAGCTGGCCCAGCCGCCTGCCAAGCTCCGACCCGCGGGAGGCCAGCCGGCCGTCGGAGTGGGCCTCGACGATCTCGTTATAGTCGTCGGGCAAGTACCCCTCGATCGGAATGGTGAACAACTTCTCGAAATCGCCGGATCCCTGCGAGAATTCCTTCCGGACGCGGTTCACCACCAGCCGCGGCGACTCGCGCGTGCACTCGCTCGAGAGGAGCTTCTGAACGATCCTGCGCGCCTGGTACAAGGGCGCGGCCTCGGGCGTGGTCACGAGGTACAGGATGTCGAGTTCGGGAATGAGGGCCATCGAAAGCGGCGAGAGTCCCTGCCCGAGGTCGGCCACCACCCAGTCGTAGTGCGCGCGGGCGTAGCGCAGCACAGTGGTCAGGTTCTCGGCCCTTGGCAATTCGCCCAAAGGAATCTCCGACGGAGCGCAGATTACGTCCAGGTGCGGCTGCGAGGAGTGCACCATGCCTTTCCAGAGGCTGGGGTCCATTCGCGGCAGGTTCCTGGTCAGGTCGAGCAGCGAATAGGCGCCGTTGGCTCTCAGCCAGAAACCCACCATGCCAGCCGGGAGGTCGAAGTCGGCGATCAGTATTCCCGTGGAAGTTATCCGGCGGAGTTCGGCGGCCACGTGGCAGGCCACGGTGGTGGCGCCGCAACCGCCTTGGGCGGAAAGGAACCCGATGGTCTTGCCGGCGCGGTGGGCGGGCGCCTTCAACATCCGCTCCGCCGCGATCCTGTCCAGAGCGTCCTCGAGTGTTTGCGCATTGATCGGCGGGGAGAGGAATTCGCGCGCCCCCGCACGCATCGCCGCCAGAATCACGTCGGGATCGGCGGACGCGTGGACCGCAATCACGGGGGAAGGCGTGGCCAGCGACTTGAGTTTCGCCATGATCTCGAAGGCGCTCGGGTGTCCGAAGTCCAGCACCAGCACATCCGGATTGGAGTACTCCGCGGCCGAAACGTCGCCACCCGCCGGGGAGATGGTGAACGCGATACGGACCCTCAGACGATTGAGGCGATCCTCCACCTCGTGGCGAAGATCGGGATCGGCGACGATGATCCCCACATTGAGGGCGCGGTTCATGCGGCAGCCTCCGGCATCGGGCTGCTCGCCAGCGGCAGGCTGAGAACGAACGTGGTCCCTTCCTGGGGGTTGGAGCGGAAAGATACGGTTCCGTCGAGAAACCGCTCCGCGATCAGCCTCATCAGGTACACACCGAAGCCGCGGCCGAGGCCCTTAGTGGAGTATCCGCGCTGGAAGACCTGAAGTTGGACCGCCATCGGCATCACGCCGCCGTTTTGCACCCACAGTTCCGCGCGCTCGCCGGCGCGGCGGCACCCCAGGGTCACCACCGAGTCCGGTGGGGAAGCCTCCAAGGCGTTCAGCACCATACGGTGCAGGATTCTCCGGAGCTGCGCGGGATCGGTGAAAAGCTCCGCGTCTTCCGCCTCTGGCGCGATGTGGAGTTGCCGGCCTTCCGCGGCCTCGTCGAACTCAAACCCGGCTGCGGCATCGCGGATCGCTTCCAGCGCCGAAGCATTTCTTAGCACCACCCCCAACTCGCCCGCCTCCGCCAGGGTGAGATCGCTGTAGTTCTGCAGAGTGGCAGCGAGCCGGGACGCCGTGGCCAAGAGCGCGATGGCGGTACGCTCGCGCAATCCCGGCGCGTTCGGGCCCGCCAGACCAATCGCCAAAGCCTCGATCTCGGCGGCGCGCGCCAACACATCCGGAAG
>PLEM01000377.1 GCA_003137035.1 Bryobacterales bacterium
CCCACACCTTCAGCGTGTTGTCCGAAGAGGCGGAAACGGCCCAGCGCCCGTCCGGACTCACCGCCACGCCATTGACCCACGAGGAGTGGCCTTCGAGCGTGCGGACGAGCCCAGTACCAGGCGCGGCCAGCGCCGGCTGGAGCGGCCGGAGCCAGGGGCGGGGAGCGGCCTTGATGAGGTCCTCCGTGAAGCGCCGGATCGCCGCTTGTCCCTGGTACGGAAGCAGGCGGCCCACGATTTGCGATGCGAACTGCGACGGGTCCTTCTCGATGACGTGCGAGGAGAGCCGGACAGCGCCCCGAATCAGGTCCAGGGCTTCGCGATCCGGGTACTGGGCGCGTACGTATTCGAGTTGCAGGTTGTGAAGACGGATGCCGCCATGGTCGCCGACGGGCTGGGCCAGGGAGAGACTCGTGAACCGATCGGCGGTTTCGAGCGCCTCGGCTTCATCCACACCCCACAACGATTGCTGAACCGCGGGGGGCGCCGGCCTGTCTTCGAGAAGCACAGCGAGTTGGATATACCGCTCGCGAGTGGCCGGGTCGAGCTCATCCAGGCTGACCTGAAGGGCGCGGAACAGGTCCATGTGGGGGTAGTCCGGGAACTGGACCTTGATCTTCTCCCGATCGGCGTTATGCAAGAGATCGAGGACCCGCTTCCAGAATACCGGCGGTTTGCCGCGCAGCATGGCTCCGACCATCGCCAGCGCCAGGGGCAGGCGCCCGCACTCCTGGATCAGATGTGCCGCTTCCGGCGGCAGGTCGCCGGCGTCGCGGCCGGACGAGCGGGCCAGGACGTCGCGGGATTGCTGATCCGTCAAAACGCCCACCGGATGTTCCCGAGCGCCCAGCGCGGCGGCGAGCGAGGTATCGCGGGTGGTGAACAGCAGGCGGGAACGGGCGGACTCGCAGCGGAACGGCTCGACGTCCCTGTATCCCCAAGCGTCGTCAATGATGATAAGAACCGCTTTGCGCTGGATGGCCGTCCGGTACCGATCGATGCAGCCCTGTTCCGTGTCGTAGCCGCTGAGGTCGTCCTGCAGGGCCTTTCCGGCCTCGCGCATCCGCGTTACCAGGTCGTAGGCGGACTCTTTCCCGGCGGTGATCCAGACGATTCCATCCGGGAAGGCCTGCTGCACCACCTCGTCGTGACACAGCGCCTGGGCGAGGACGGTCTTTCCGGTGCCGCCCATACCCTCGAGCACAGTGAGGGCAATGTGGCGGCCGCCGCCCTCGGCGAACAGGGCGTCGCGAAGAGCCTTGAGCTCCTCGGTGCGCTCGACGTAGTTTACCGGCAGAGGCGGCGCCGTGACATGGGTGTGCAAGTACTCGGGCTTCGGCTCAACGCCCTGGCGGCCGCGGATGTCTTCCAGGAGCCGCTGGAATTCCTGTTCGTAGGCCGCGGCGGCGGTGAAGTCGCGGTAGTGCCTGGCTTCAAGGTGGAGCGGGGTTTCCGCGCCGGGCAGGGCGAGCAGGGGAATGACGCACTTGCCCGTGCGCAACGCTCGGAGCTGCTCGGCGCGGCAGATCTCCGATGCGAAGGAGGCCGGCGTGAGCAATGCGAGGACCACCTGCGCCTGGTCGAGAGCTTCCTCGATGGCTTTGGTCCAGATGTCGCCGCCGGCGAGCCGGGGGACATCCAGCCACGGGTCAAAGCCCTGTTTGCCGAGGTCCGCGAGGAGACGCTGCGCCAGCTCCGCCCCGTCCTTGCGGGCGTACGAGATGAAGATCCTGATGGGCTGCTGGGTGTCCATCCGCCGGGAACTACTGTATCAGATTCGATTTTTGGGGGGAGGATGGACAGCCCTTCCGGCCATCGATGCCCCGTGAGCGGGAAGGGGGGAGGCACAGCTATCGGATCACTGCGACGGCCCCCTCAACATGGCCGTTCCTCAATATCGAGACCTAACGGCGCAGCGTTACCTGCGGTGCCGGAGCGAAGCGAAGCCACCGTCAGGTCATGCCGCTGTCAGGCCGAACGTCTGCTACTCCTCATCGACCAGATCAATCTCGGATACCAGGGGGCGACTCTTCCCTCGCTTCTGGCGCAAGGGGCCCGTCACCGCCACGTGCCGGTTAACCATTGGCCCGACGACATCGTCAAGCATGTCAGGCACGGTGTCGCACGTTAGGTGGGTCCCATCTTCCAGTGCGAGTTCTAGCCAGTTCCTATCTAGGTGAAGCGCTCGCAGCGTACCGCGATAACTCATGCGCTCCTCCGAAGGCAATTCTTGTTTTGGGATTACCTCTCGAATCTTCGGCGGCAAGGCATCCGTAAGGTAGAAAGACTGCAACTGATCGTTTTTCGTCCGATATATCCCAACTTCACGCAGCCGTTTGCCACCTGGAACAATATTCCGTGTCAGCTGAAGGAGTGCTTTTCGATAGTCTGACTGGGGGACCAAGTCCTCCAGGTCCTTGGAGGTGCCTGCGGTGAGGCATTCAAGGAAGTTGAAAAGCTGATCCGATAGCTCAGCGGGTTGTACCCTCGCGGGCTCGAAGAGGTGCGGCTGGATCGGCTCCGTGAGCCTGATTTCCAATTTGTAGCTGCCGACGGCTGGCTCGGTGGCGCGCGCTTGGACTAGGCCCTGGAGATCTTTAGGCAGGGGACCATAGTGACGCATTGGGTAGCGGCCCACCCATTCCGCCATGCGGTACAGCAAACTGCGAAATCCGGTAGCTTTCTCAAGGATCAGATCTAACGGACCGGTCCCCGCGCCGATCTCGCCTCCTCGAAGGGAAACGGTTATGTTGTCTCCCGTATAGCGGCGAGCCAAACTGTTCATCAGTAGGCGCTCGTCGGAAACGACCTGCAAAAGTTCCCGAAGCTGTAGGTCCGCCCACCCCTCCAACGTACCCGGCGCGAGATGGCTGAAAATGGCCCTCTCCGCTTCGTCTAGTTGGGCACCCTTATATAGTAGGGAAGCGACACTGACGGCAAGAACGCTTCGGGTTCTGATTCTGTCTACTGGTACCGCAGCCAGGGCTGCCGCTTCGTGTTCTGCCGCCTCCGCGAAGAGGTTCTTTGCTTCCTGGGTGCGGCCCCCTGCTAGCAAGGCCGCAGCCCGAGCGGAGAGCTCTTGAGCGGTGGTATGCCGGTCATTCACTTTTGCAGCCCTCAACCAGACTCACCAGAACCGCCGCCTCACGAAATCCTACGACACTGGCGTATGCTGGTAGGAAGGATTCGCCTCGGGCTGCCTGATCTTTCTTGGTCCTTAGCCTTCTGCGAACGTCCGATCGACCGCCTTCGTCAACTCCGGACACCTCGAGTCGGAAGGCCTCTTCAAGGTCATGTGATCCTGGTCTGCCAACGTAGTAGTCGGCGCCCGTCCGAGTGTCTGCTCGCGACAGGGCAACCATTCCCAGCTCATGCTCAACGACCGCCAGCGATACGACGTAGGCGCCGTCGCGGGTCGCATCATCGCGATTCCTCCAGCTGAGTTTAGCCGTTTCGTCTGGTGCCGACCACTTCAGAGACCTGACTGATTCCGTGCCAGCGCACGTCACCTGAAGCGACGTGCAAGGGGGTTCATGGTGCCTTGCGAAGCAAACCTCAGCCGCCTCGGAGAAGGCTTGACAGACCGCAGGCGATACGCCGGGATGCCGAGGTGCCTTGATGGATCGAAGCTCGGGAAGTTCCTGATCGGTTGTCAATCTGCTGGGCTCCTTCGTTTCAACCTAACACTCCGGTTCAGCGGCCGCGGAACGCGGTCCGCTGCAAACGACTGTTCGGCGGTTCTCGACAGATCGACACCCGCTAAACACTTCTGAAGCATTGCGCCTCATGATTGCTTAGACTGCGGCGGTGGCGATCGCCGTCGAGGGTGTGGCTTCTTCTCCGCCTGCATGCGGCTCAGCATATGGAGAAGCATCCGCGGGAATTCCCTGAGGAACATGTACGATTCCTTCCCTCCGAGGCCAAGCTCCTCGATGAAAGGACCGCGCATCGTGAACTCGGAGAAGCGCTGAAGTCGGGCCATCTCAGTCTCGATTGCCGCCGGGTCTCCCGACTTGACTGCCCGATACACCTCCATTGCCAACTCGTAAAGCCATGGTGCATCATCGCGAAATACGCTCGCTGCCATGAGAATTCCAACGGGATCACCGGGTTCTCCGGCCATGTGCATCATTTCCTCTATCATCATCGGATGGAAATGACGAGATCTCCGGCGGCGCAGAATGGATTCGTCGGAGTCCGCCAGTCGCTCGGCCACGCGGGAAGGTAACGCTTTCATTTCTTCAACGAGCTTCGCGACTGGATTGTCTTCCGTCTGGTCCGCCGCTCCTTTCTTTCCGGCGGGAGTTGTGATCTTCTTCAGTATGTCGGCCTCTGCCGTCTTGAATGCCGCCACCTGCACTCTTACCACATCTGTATCGAGTTCGAGACCCGGGACGCGGCGTGCGAGCTGGTGCACCAGCTTCGTCAGGTCAGCCTCACTATCGTCCATGTTCTGGAACTGGTAAAACGGCCCTGCAGTTATCCGGCTCAGAGGGATGCCCAAGGCAACTCCAACGACGGGAGTACCCAGTTTGCCTTTAGCCACGCCTGCTTCAAACAGGATCCAGGGGCGATCTAAACTTCGCTCCGTGAAGAGACAGACAACATCAGAGGTTGACTGCAACATGGACATTAATCGTTTGTACCATTCATCCCCAAAGTCTATGCCCTCGGTACCCTTCTTGTCCGACGACCGGAAGGTCTTGATCATCCCCGCACTGACGCTCTTCAGCAGCTTGCCGAAGGCCTCGGCCAGTTCAGCATCTCGGGCGTCGTGGCTGATGAAGACAAGTGGGGTGCCGCTCGATGTGAGAACGTCGGCATCGGGCGCTGATTTCGTTTTCTCGCTGTCAACCACATTCCCTCCTTCTACGTTGCCATTATTGTCACGACAGGCCTCGGCTCGCTTCCTCGGCTCCACTCCACACCCGCCGAACCCCCGATTAGGCCGACCTGCGTAAACCCCGGCGCGGTCGGCCTAAGGCGAAACCACCACCTGTGGGCCGCGGGGGCAAGTGCTTGCCGTGTAATCACTTGCGAACCATTCTGCAGGTTCCCGAGGGTCTCCTAGGAGACAGTCTTCCGAGCAGGTCGACGGGGCGGGGTGTCGGCTGGTCAGGAAGAGCCCCAACGGAGGCGGTCGATATGCGGGCGCGTTGCTCATTGCGGTTTCTTTCTCACGAATCCGCGCGCTGGCGGCAGCAACGTCCTCGATTAGACATCAGTTCAACAGGCCAGTCAAGCGCTATTCTACTTGGATCTGCCAAGTCGGTGGAGCATTCCATCATTGGCTCACGACAATCGTGGAATTACAGGACCCGGACTCGCGGGTCCGGCGCAAGCAGAGGTCTATATGGGCTGCGCCTCGGCCAGCACACGGTCGCGGAGGTAGCGGAGACTGCCGGGGGTCACCACATCTACTTCGACTCCGAGCAAGTCCCGAAGATCCAGACGGAGTCCGATGAGATCGAACAAGGTTCTACCCTTCTCGAACTCGACCAGGAAGTCAACGTCACTCGCCTCCCGGCTGTCGCCACGGGCCACGGAACCAAACACACGGATGCTGCGGGCGCCGTGTTGACCGGCTAGTTGAACGATCGCGGCCTTCTTCTCCCGCCGTAGCGTGTCCAACGTGACCATGCCTTCATTCTCGCTCATTGCGTGCCGAGCCTGGAGGCTCGGCGCGGGCGTGGGCGCCCGCCTTACTTACGCGAGATGCGGGACGACAGAAGAAACAAGAATCCAGGTGCCGCGAACACCAACCAGGCCCAGCCTTTCGGGAACGTGCCGGCGGTCGCGAGGTGAAGCGCGTAGAACGCCAGCAGGCTTCCTACTGTTATGCTCCCCCCGAGACCCTCCTTCCACCACGCCAGAATCATTCCAAGGGAGATTCCGATGGGGAAGAGCAGAACGCCGAGCCACTGGTTCAGTCCGGAAGGGTTGAAGCCTTCACCCACGATGAAAGCCAGCAACACGGCGACGCTCGCGAAACTCCAGACCCTTGCGGTCCAGCGCAGCGCCAGAAGCCATCTCCGGTGCACAGGTTCAGTCTATTACTGTGGTCTCTGGACGGCAAGCACAGGTCGGGGGGGGAGGGCCGCTTCCTGACGGTCGCGGTTCGGTGCTAGGGGCGCGAAGTGTGCGGCAGGACATGCTGGGGTAGCGCCGGTCCCGCGTCGTTGCGCAGTGCTGGCGAGGGCGGTTCAGCGGGTGAAGAGTTCCCCAGGAGCCCAGGACTGAATTCAAACGCCCCCGAAACAAATAGGTGAACTGCAGGTACGCAGAAGGCCAATCCTCAAAGGGACCGTTGAGCATCCGGTCTCCCACCGCTGTGAAGACGCCCGCAACAAATGACGCATGCCAAGCGCGGAGATTCGACTTCCGGAGTCCGAGGCCGCGGAAAAAGGCCAGGAGAATCGCGAACACAATCGTGGATGTGAGCAAAATCACCGCCGCATCGAACATGCCAATCGACAACCCCGCTGCCGGCTCGGAGAAAGGGTAGATCCTGCGAACACTGGCCGAGTCTCCCAGGCGACCGAGGATGTGGACGTCATAGTAGACCGCGCAGACGGCAGCGACTATACCGCCGCGGGCCACTACACGGAGACTACGAAATGGCAGGGGGGCGCCGGGCTGGATGCTTCTCTGGAAACCTTTTTTCGATTTTGCGACTCTAAAATCATATGCGGCGCGCCCCGGTATTCCCGCTCCTCTTCCTGGCTGCTACCACAGCCTTCGCCCAACCGGCCCCAGACCCCCTGCCCGAGAAAGTCGCATCTCTAAACGAACGAATTCGCCGCACGACACCCTCCGCCGGGCTGTTCTCGGAACGCTCGGCCGCCATGCGGGAGTTGATCCGTCGCGATCCTGCCCGGGCCCTCGAGGTTGCCCTTCCCGACGAGGCCCTGACCGCCCTCCGCCGCGCCTTCCCCGCCCGCGCCGCCGAGCTGGAAACTCGCGGCGAGTGGTCCGGCACGATTACGGAAGGAGTAGAAGACGATTTCGAGCGCCATCAGAGCCGTTCGCGCTGGTGGCTGCATTCGGGCAAGATCAACCTGGACCTCCGGCCTGCCGGTCCGGTCGATCTGCGCTCGGGGGAAGCAGTCCGGGTACAAGGCTTGCGGCTCGGGTCTGTCGTCGCAACCACCGGAATCACGCGCGAAGCAGCGGCGGTCGCAGAGACCTTCTGCGGCCCGACCGGCGAACAGAAGATCGCGGTGTTGCTCACCACGTACCCTGGGGTTACCCCGCCGGCGTATAACCAGCAAGCCATCCAGCAGATGTTCTTCGGCGCCACCGGCCTGTCCCTCACGGGCTATTGGAAGGAAGCCTCGTATGGCAAGACCTGGGCTACCGGCGACGTCTTTGGACCGTTGATGCTGGACCGCAGCTACGTCTGCGAGGAGTCTACGGATATTGAGGCGGCGACCCTGGCGGCTGCCGCGGCCAAAGGTCTCGATCTGACGCCGTACCAGCGTATCTTCGTGATATTCCCGGGAAGTTGCAGTTCCTGGGGCGGCCTGTCATCTCTTGGTTGTGGCGGCGGGCCCACGTCCTTCACCTGGATCCCCTTCAGTAACGCCTACTGGGCGACGGCTGCGCACGAAGGCGGGCACACTCTGGGTGTCCGGGACGCGATGGGCCGCGCCTACCCGGGCACTCCGCTCGGAGCGCCCTACGACTCGGGCACACGCACCATGTATGCGGATCCCTTCACCATGATGAGCGGCTACTCACGAGTGCATTACAGCGCTCGCGAGAAGTTTCAGTTGGGCTGGATTTCGCCGGCGGAAGTGGAGACGGTTGACCAGTCGGGCGAGTATCTGATTCTGCCTCTGGCCCAGAGCACGCTCGGAGTCAAGGCCCTGCGCGTCCGGCGGCCAGGGACGGATGGCTGGTTTTGGATCGAATGCCGCGAGCCGGGCGGAACCTACGAAACCAGTCTGGGGGGCGCCATGGGCGCGGTGGTGCATTATGAGGACAGTGTGAACCGCGACAGCGGGTCGGTCGGGCCGCCCGATCTGCTGGATTTTACGCCGCAGAGCCAGCCCGATCCGTTTTCCGACATGTCCGACGCGCCGCTCTCCCCTGGCCGGAGTTGGATCGACGATTGGACGGGGCTTCAGATCGCGGTGACCGGGGAGGTCACAGGCTCCGGGCTCAGCGTCACGATCGCACAGCCAGGCACGCCGGGCTGCGCGGTCTTCTCCGAGACTTCACGCAGACATACCTCGGCGGAGAATACGGGGACGATCCAGGTGATCGCGCCGCCCGATTGCACCTGGAGCGTGTCCACGGCACAATCCTGGGTGGATTCGATTTCGCCTTCGTCCGGGCGGGGAAACGCCACCATGGCCTATCGCGTCCTTGCGAATTCCACCGTCAAGGTCCGCCGGGCGGCCCTGGCCCTCGGCAACATCTTTACCATCGAGCAGGACGGCTACGGAGCTTACGCGGTCTCGCTGCAGCCCTCCTCCGGGACTGGAGACGCGCAGACCTTCACCTACGTGTTTCACGACTCCGGCGGGTTCCGCGACGTGCTCTGGGTTGCGGCGATCTTCAGCCAGGGGAGCCGGTATTGCAGCCTCTATGTAAGTCCGCAGGGCGAGTTCACGCTCCAGGCGGAGGACTCGTCTTCTTTGACGGCTTACCCGGGCGACCAGGGATTGTTGGAGAACCAGAACTGCTCGCTGGACCCCGCCGCCTCATCCATCGAGTTCAATGGCAACGATCTCCAGATCCGCGCCGCGATGCGGTTTCAGGGCGCCTTCGCAGGCGCCGCGGAGATCGAACTCTGGACTTTCGGCCAAGCCACGGTCGTCGGAAAGTACCGCATGGGTTTCTGGACCATCAGCGCTATGCCCGGCGCCCTTCCCGCGATCACCGTCGCGGGCGTGGTCAACGCCGCCAGTTTCGCGGGCGGCGGTGTCGCTCCCGGCGAGATTGTCTCTCTGTTCGGCAGCAACCTGGGTCCTTCGGCGGGCGTTTCCAACGGCGGATACGACCCCAACACGGGAGCCCTTCCCACCGCGCTGGGCGAGGTCGGCGTATCCTTCGATGGCCAGGCCGCGCCGCTGTTCTTCGTGCGCAACGACCAGATCAACGTGCAGGTTCCCTATAAGGTCGCAGGCATGCCGAGCACCAGCGTGGTGGCGACATACCGCGGCTGGGCCAGCGCGGCAATAAGCGTTCCGGTGGCTTGGGCATCGCCGGGCGTCTTTCAGTACAACGACCGGACCCTGATCCTGGATGCGATGACCGGAGCCATCGTGGATGCCGCTCATCCCATCAGCCGGGGCGGCTGGGTCTCGATCTACGCCACCGGTGCGGGGTTGGTGGATCCCAATATACTCACGGGCAAGCCCGCCCCAGTATCGCCGCCGAACTGGTATCGCAGTGTTCAGGCGAGGATCGGCGGCCGGGACACCCCGATCGACTTTGCGGGCATGGCGCCGGGGTTCGTGGGGCTGCTGCAGATCAACCTCCAGGTTCCCCCCGATGCCGCGACCGGCGCCAACGTGCCTCTGGAGTTGGTGGTGAATGGAGTGGCCGCCCAAGCGTTCCTTGGCGGCGCCCAGACGACTGCCCTCAGCATCGCGATCCAGTGACTGCGACTCGGCTGACAGGACCTGGCGGGACTGAAGTCCCGCGC
>PLEM01000287.1 GCA_003137035.1 Bryobacterales bacterium
CGCCCGGACGCTGGTGGCGTCTCAGGAGTCGGTGGAGAAGATCCGTGGCGAACTGGTGGAAATCGAGCGACAGATTGGCGGGATCGAGGAAAATCAGCAGGCGCTGCGCACCGAAACCGAGGCCGCGCGCTTGCCGAAAACCAGCACGTTGCCGCCGGGGCTTACGTTGCCCAGCGTGAGCTCGCCATAGACGATCAGTTCATTGCCCCGGCAGAACAGCGGCCGCTCCACATCGTACGGAATCACCTGGCGCACATCGAGCGACGGGCTGAACACCACGATGCGGTTGACCCCGTGCGGCGATGTGTCGCTTCGCACCAGCTCGCGAACGTCGGCCACCGGGTATTTGGCGCCCTCGATGCGCAGATTGCAGGTGTGGCTCACGTGAACTGTGACGCGCAGCGGGTCCAGGATCTTGGCCTCGCGAAGCGCCCGTTCGATCCGGTCCCGGTCGGCTCCCACGCTTTCTGTGTTGTCCGCTGCCAGGCACCGCGCGCATGCAAGAACAGCCAGGGCCGCTACCGCTGTGGAGATGAGTTTCATGGAAAGAACACCACGATCTTCTTGTAGAATGCCCGCACGGTCTTGAGATAATCGGGATTGCCCACGTTGTACCGCTGGGTGGCGTCGTCCCAGCTCCTCCAGCCCGTGATCTGAAACCGGTGGTGGGATTTCCGGTAATTGAGCTTCTGATTGATCTGGAGCGCACCCGGGTTCACCTTCGGATTATCGCTCTTTAGAACATCGACCGTCGTCCCCAGCGTCTTGGCAAGGGAGTCGAAGGTGTCGTTCGCCTTGACCGCGTACGTCAGGCTCGCGGGATTGTCGATGACCAGCACGTCTTCCACGATGGCCGCCTTGTGAAACAGGAAGGCGACGCCGGCCTCGATGTTGAACTTCGGGTCCCACTTCCCGCCCGCCTGGATACCCTGAAGTCTCTGCCGAAGCTGGTCGTCCACCACCAGTTCGCTGTGATCTTTCTTGTCGCGCAGCACGCCCAGGCCGGGGTCGCCCGGATTGCCGATCTGCATTGGCCGCGAGTTCCAGCCTGGCGCGTCGGGACCGCGGACCTCCGTCCACTGCATGGCCTTCACCCAGCGCCAGTCCAACGTATGGAACCCCTTTGTGGCCGACAGCCTCGCGTTGAATCGATTCACGGCGTCCTTGATCGCGGAGTCGTACTGGTTCCACCGCTGGTCCGACAGCGGGTTGTCCTTCACGAGCGCCTCCAGAAGCGTTTTCGCGGCGCGCTTCTTGGAATCGAGCAGAAGTGTCTCCGCTTTCGTGCTGGCTGGAAGGAGGTGCTTGGCCACGACGAAGTCCCTGAGCGGCTTCATCAGGGGGAAGATCGAGGCATGGGGCAACAACACCCCTGGCGAAACCTGGATATATCCGGCCAGGCCATTCCACCGAATTCGGTTGTTAACCAGAACCCAAACCAGAAAAACATCGAAAAAAGTGTTCTTGCCTTTCACCCCTACGGTGTCGTTCAGTTTCGGAATTACCGGCTGACCCATGCGAATTCCTCCTTTGGGGAGAGTCTATCGCCCCCGGGGCTCCGGCACAAGGGGGGCCAAAATCTGTCCGCAACCTAGTTGCACCTGGGTTCGCTCCCTGATGGTCGCGGTTCGGTGCTGGCGGTTGAGTGGGAGCACCGAACCATGCCCGTGAGGGAGTGGTCCCCTCGACGCCCGGCAATGTTACCATCGAGTTTTCAACTTCGTAAGAGGTGGTCATGCCAAAACTATCCATTCGCGACCTGGACCTGCGCGGTAAGCGGGTCTTCATGAGAGTTGACTTCAACGTACCGCTGGCCCCCGGCGGACAAGAGATCACCAGCGACAAGCGCATTCGCGCTTCTCTGCCCTCCATACAGTACGCGCTCGAGCAGGGCGCGCAACTGGTTCTGGCCAGCCACCTGGGCCGGCCCAAGGGCAAGCCGAATCCCGAGATGAGCATGAAGCCGGTTGCGGCGCGGCTCCAGGAACTGCTGGGCCAGCCGGTGGTCTTGACCCCCGACTGCATCGGCGCCGAAGCCAACCAGATCAAGAGCGCCGGCCACCCGGTCGTGTTGCTGGAGAATCTCCGGTTCCATCCCCAGGAGGAGAAGAACGATCCCGACTTCGCCCGCGATCTGGCCACGGGCTGCGACTACTACGTCAACGACGCGTTCGGCACGGCGCACCGCGCGCACGCCTCCACGGTCGGCATCACGGCGTTCCTGCCCAAGTCCGCGGCGGGCTTGCTGATGGAAAAGGAACTCGAGTATCTGGGCCGCGTCACTAACAACCCGCCGCGCCCCTGCATCGGGATTCTGGGCGGCGCCAAGGTCTCCGACAAAATCGAGGTGATCGCGAACCTGCTGAAGTTCGTTGACGGCCTGCTGATCGGCGGCGCGATGGCCTACACGTTCATGCGGGCGCAGGGCAAGCCCACCGGCAAGTCGCTGGTTGAGGAAGACAAGGTCGATCTGGCCAAGGAGCTGCTCTCCAAGGGGGCGCAGTTGACGCTGCCCGTCGATCACGTAGTCGCGGCCGAGCTCAAGGCAGGCGCCAGTTTCGAGGTGGTCGAGACCATTCCCGACGGCATGATGGGCCTGGACATCGGACCGAAGACCGTGGCGCTTTACGAAGCAGCCATCGCGAAAGCCAAGAGCATCATCTGGAACGGCCCGATGGGTGTGTTCGAGAAACCCCCGTTCGACGCCGGGACGGTCGCCGTAGCCAAGGCCGTGGCGGCTTCGGGCGCGCTGTCGGTGGTTGGCGGCGGCGACTCCGAGAAGGCCGTCAAGGCGGCCGGCGTGGCCGACAAGATCTCCCACATCTCGACAGGCGGCGGGGCTTCACTCGAGTTCCTCTCCGGCATCGAGCTGCCAGGCGTGGCGGCGCTGACCGACAAGTAGACGCAGAGCTGAGGCAAATAGCGCGGGCGCGTATAATAGCGGAACGCTCCATGATTCGATTTCTGGTCCGCTGGCTGTTACGGCTGCTGTTCCGCGTCCGGGTGCGGGGCGCCATCGCGCCGCATGACAAACTCCTGATCGTTTCGAACCATGAGTCGCTTCTGGACGGCATCCTGCTCGGGGCCTTCCTGCCGGTCCGGCCGGTCTGGGTGCTGCACTCGACCATCGCGAGGCACTGGTTCGTCCGCCTGCCCATGCGGTTCCTGCCGCACCTGATCGTGGATTCCACCCATCCGCTGGCGATGAAGGCAGTCATCGGGCTGGTGGAGGCCGGCCGGCCGGTGCTGATCTTCCCCGAGGGCCGCGTGACCAACACCGGCACGATGATGAAGATCTACGAGGGACCGGCATTTGTAGCCGTCCGAACGGGCGCCACGGTTGTTCCAGTGCACATCTCGGGGGCGGTCTACACGCTGTTCAGCCGCATGTCGGGCGATTTTCCGCGGAGATGGTTCCCGCGCATCACGGTGACCATCCATCCGCCGCGCACCGTTGCCACGCCGGAGGCGGCGCGGTCCAGGGCGCGGCACAAGATGGGGGCGGAAGCGCTGCGAAAGATCATGCAGGAAGCGGCGTTTGCCTCCCACGAGAAGACCAGCCTGTTCCCCGCCCTGCTGGACGCCATCGCGATTTTCGGCCGGCGCCGCCGCATCCTGGAAGACATCCGGGAGGAACAAGTGAGCTACGGGCGGCTCCTGAAAGGCAGCCTGGCGCTGGGTCGCCTGGTGGCGAAGCTGTCCAGCGAGGGGGAGACCGTCGGGGTGCTGATGCCGAACCTCACCACGACGGTGTCGCTGCTGTATGGGATGTTCGCCATGCGGCGCATCCCCGCGATGCTCAATTACACGGCGGGCCCGGACGCCCTCAACAGCGCTTGCCGCGTGGCCGGTGTGCGACTGGTGCTCACCTCGCGGACGTTTCTGGAGAAGGCGCGCCTCGCCGGGGTGGCCGAACGGCTCGAGAACGTCCGGCTGGTCTACATGGAAGACCTGCGCGCCATGTTCGGGGTGGCGGACAAGCTGTGGCTGATGGGATGGGCGCTGTGGTTCCCGCGCGCGGCGGCGCGGCCGGTGCGTCCCGAGGAGCCGGCGGTGATTCTGTTCACCTCCGGCTCGGAGGGCAAGCCGAAGGGCGTGGCGCTGAGTCATGCGGCCATCGTGGCCAACGTGGCGCAGTGCCGGGCGGTTATTGAGTTCGCTCCCAGGGACAAGTTCATGAGCGCTCTGCCGCTGTTTCACTCCTTTGGGCTCACGGTGGGCGTGGTCCTGCCCCTGGCCAGCGGCTCGCGCGTGTTCCTCTATACGTCGCCGCTACACTACCGGGTCATCCCCGAGCTGATCTACGATCGCGACTGCACCGTGCTGTTCGCCTCCAGCACGTTCCTCGGCAACTACGCCAAGTACGCGCACCCGTTCGACTTCCACACTCTGCGTCTGGTGGTTTCCGGCGCGGAGAAGCTGAGCGAGGACGTCCGCAAGCTGTATCTGGAGAAATGTTACATCCGCATCCAGGAGGGCTACGGCGTGACCGAGACCGCTCCTTGTCTTTCGGTGAACACGCCCATGGCGGCCCGCACCGGGTCGGTGGGCGAGTTGTTTCCCGGCTGCGAGTACCGCATCGAGCCCGTGCCGGGAATCGCCGAGGGCGGCCTGCTGCACGTGCGCGGTCCCAACGTCATGCTGGGCTACCTCGCGGAGAACCAACCCGGAGCGATCCAGCCGGCATGTTCAATCTATGGCGAGGGCTGGCACAACACCGGGGACGTTGCCACGGTCGACGAGGCCGGATTCATCCGCATTGTGGGGCGTGTGCGGCGCTTTGCCAAGGTCGCCGGAGAGATGGTGTCGCTCGAAGTGGTGGAGAGGATCGCCGCCGCGGCTTCCCCGGCGTTCGAGCACGCCTCGGCCGCCGTCGCCGAGGCCGGGCGCGGGGAGGTCGTCGTGCTGTTCACCGAGGATCCCCACCTCCGCCGCGAGCAATTGCAGCAGGCCGCGCGCGACCTGGGCGCACCGGAGCTGGCCGTGCCGCGGCGCATTGTCGCGCTCGAGGAAATCCCTTGTCTTGGCGCCGGCAAGAAGGATTACGTCAGGCTGAACCAAATGGCGCGCGAGCTGAAGTCGCCGCAGGCCGCGATCCAGTAAGGCCATGGACCAGCCACTAAGTACAGCCCGCGAACGCACCGGGTGGTACTTCTACGACTGGGCGAACTCGGCTTTCGCAACCACCGTGGTGACGTTGCTGTTGGGGCCCTACCTGAACAGGCTGGCGCAGGCCGCCGCGGATGCGCGCGGGTTCGTCCATCCCCTCGGCATCCCGGTCTACGCGGGTTCGTATTGGGGCTACCTGATAGCGCTGTCCGTGATGTCGCAGGTGCTGTGCCTGCCGGTGCTGGGCGCGCTGGCCGATTCCAGCCGCCGCAAGAAAGAGTTACTGGCTCTGTTCGCCTACGCGGGCGCGCTCACCACCGCGGCAATGTTCTTCCTGGAGGGACGGGCCTATCTGCTGGGCGGCCTTCTGTTCCTGGCTTCAAACCTGAGCTTCGGCGCTTCAGTAGTGGTCTACAACTCGTTCCTGCCAGAGATCGCGAGCGAACGGGAGCGCGACGATGTGTCATCGAAAGGCTGGGGGATCGGGTACATCGGCGGTGGCCTGCTGCTGGCGCTGAACCTCGCGCTGGCGGCGAAGGCAAGCGCGCTGGGGCTGACCGAGGAGCAGGCCATCCGCATCAACCTGTGCTCGGCCGGGGTATGGTGGGCGCTGTTCACGCTCATTCCACTGGCCACGCTGCGCAACCGCGAGGGAAGGCGGTGCCGCGTTCTCCACAAGGGCCCCTTCCGCCAGCTTGCCGGCACGCTGCGCGACATGCGGCGTTACCCCGAGGCGCTGAAGTTCCTGCTCGCCTACCTGCTCTACAACGACGCCATCCAGGCGGTCATCACGCTCGCCACGCAGTTCGGCTACGACGAGCTGAAGATCTCCATCGCGACCCTGTCGCTGGCCATCCTGATGGTGCAGTTTGTGGGCTTCTTCGGAGCGATGGCGTTTAACTGGCTGGCCGCCCGGATCGGCGCCAAGCGCGCCATCATGCTGTCGCTGGCGATCTGGACGGCGGTCCTGGTGGACATCTACGTGGCGGTGCGGACCACCGGCCAGTTCTTCGCCATGGCCGCCGTGGTGGCGCTGGTTTTGGGGGGCAGCCAGGCGCTGAGCCGGTCCCTGTTCTCGCAGATGATTCCGAAGAGCAAGGAAGCCGAATACTTCGGCCTGTACGAGATCAGCGACAAAGGAACGAGCTGGCTGTGCCCGCTGCTGTTCGGCCTGGCGCTGCAATTCACCCGCAGCTACCGGCTCGCCATCCTCTCGCTAATCGTCTTCTTCGCGCTCGGCCTCGCGCTGCTGGCCCGCGTGGATGTCCGCCGCGCGGCGCGCGAGGCGGGCAGCGAGGTGGCGTGAGGCGGAGCCGCTACTGAGAAATCGTCCCCCTCCCGGCCAGGCTCAGGATCAGGAGGCACAAGCCCACAAAGAACGAGACCGCCGCCACGACGCGATTGTCAATCACGTACAGGCGGCTGCTGTTCGGTCGATCCGCCGGAGGCTTCACTTGAAGCGCCAGCACGCCCCCCAGAAAGAACAACAGCGCAATGATGAGCATTCCGACCCTACCCTTCCAGGATCGAGCATATGCGCCAAGTGTTGCAGGAATGTGAAGGGCCGGTGAATCCTCGTTGAAGAGGGGCCTGCGCGACGGCTCCGGCCACGGCGTGGCACGGCCGCGCACGGCGCTGCCCGGCACGGCGGGTGTTCTGCGCTTGGCGCATGGCCATGCCGACGACCCGCACGGTTTCTTCGCCATCGAAGGGCTTCAGCACCAGATCGTACGCACCCAGGTTCAGGACCTCCGCCCAAAGGCAATCGTCGGCGAGCCGCGAGGTCACGATGACAGGTTGGAGGCCGCCCATGTTCTGCACCTCGTCGAGGAGCTGCTTCCAGCCCAGCCCTTCGGGGAAGTCGCATTCCGCGAGGATGACATCCACGCTCTCCTGGTGCAGCGCCATCCAGGCTTCCTGGCAAGTGCGGGCGAATCGAATGCGCCAGTGGCGCGCGCCGGATTCGTCGAAGATCCGGCGAAGCGCCTCGTAGTCTTCATGCAACGGGCTGGCGATCAGAACGGTCGCGCTGGTTTGCGAGTCTGGCATGACCAAAGAATATCTGACGTTGGTGACCCTGGGATTACGGCGCATTGAATTCCTCTGTGCCCTCTTAACTAGCCTTCGACTGCCGGGCCGAGAAACCGGTAGCCTGCGCCTCGCACGGTTCCGATGTAAGAGGGGTCTTCCGGCTGGGCCTCGATCTTTTCCCGCAGCCGGCGGATGTGGACGTCCACCGTGCGCGGGGTAATGCACCGGTCGCTGCCCCAGATCTCATCCAGCAGACGCTCGCGGCTGAACACCCGGCGCGGCTGGGCGGCCAGGAAGAAGAGCAGTCTGAACTCCAGAGTGCTGAGGGCCACCGCCGCGCCCCGAACGATCACGTCCTGAGTACGGGCGTCCAGGTGCAGTTCCCGGACATCGATGACCTCGCCGGGACCGGTTGGACGCGATTGCCGCCGCAGCACCGCCTTGATACGCGCTACCAGCTCGCGCGGGCTGAAGGGTTTCACCACGTAGTCGTCCGCGCCCAGTTCCAAACCGACGATGCGATCGATCTCGCTGCCCTTTGCGGTCAGCATGATCACGGCGACGTGGCGGAGCCTGGCGTCGGCCTTCATCGCGCGGCACACGTCCAAGCCGGCCATGTCCGGCAACATGAGGTCAAGCAGAACCAGGTCGGGCGGCCGCTCGCGCGCGAGGGCGAGTCCGGCATTGCCGCGCTCCACTCCCGTAACGTCGTGACCCGCCTGCCGCAGGTTGTATTCAAGAACCTGCCTGATGTCCGCTTCGTCCTCTATGACCAGTATGCGTGCCATGCCGAGGTTGCCGCCCTATCTACCACACTGGCGCCGCTTCCCGCGCTCGCTTGTAGGTCGATCTAACGCATCTCGCACTTGTCACACTAACGTCACAGAGTTGTAACGCGATCGACGCCCGAAGCTGGCTCACTGGGTCCCAGGACATGACCTACAGCGAAGCCACTCCGCGAAGAGGTAGTCGGCGCGGGCGCGGGGTGCGCAGAGGCGCGATCCTGCCATGAGCATTGGCCATCTGGTCCTGGTTGTGGCGGTGGTAGCGGCCGCCCTGGCATTCGACTTCATCAACGGCTTTCACGACGCCGCCAACTCGATAGCCACCATCGTGTCCACCCGTGTGCTCACGCCATTCCGGGCCGTGCTGTGGGCGG
>PLEM01000182.1 GCA_003137035.1 Bryobacterales bacterium
GACGCATCCCTGCCGCCAGCCGGGATGCGATGGGACAACTTCTCGTCGGGGCGCATTCAAACCGAGTTGCGGCCGGGGCAGGTGGTCTCGGTGCAAATCACGTATCATCCCGGTTGGCAGGCGCACGTGAACGGCGTGCGGCAGCCGGTGGTCCGTGACGGATTGGGAATGATGGTGGTGAAGCCGGAATGCACCGGAGCCTGCACTATCGACCTCAGCTTCGACGGGGGCGCGGAGTACAAAGCGGTGCGCGTGGCAAGCTGGATGGCGGTGCTGGGAGTGGGGCTGTGGTTGGCGAGAAGGAGATTCCGTGCGACTTAGACTTGCGGTTCTGCTTCTGGCGGCTGCGGCTGGGCTCGGAGCGGCCGGCGAGGCGGACATTCGCAAAGCGCTCGCGCGCGCGACGGGCACGGTGCGGCTGCCGGCCGGCGTGGTCGAGATCTCGGGCGAACTCGCGATCCCGGGCGGGGCGCACGATCTCGAGGTAACCGGCGACCCGGCTGGGACCGTGCTGCGCGCTACCGCCTCGTTCAAAGGCCGCGCCATTCTGAGTTGCCGCTCGGGGGCGCGTATCCGCTTCTCGCGCTTCACGGTGGATGGCAATCGCGCCGCGCTGGAGCGTCCTCTGGGGCTGCCGCCGAACACCGACTTTGTGGGCTTCTACCCGAACAACGGAATCCTGGTCGAGCATGCGGCCGGACTGACCATCACCGACGTGCGCTTCCGCAACGTCGCCAGTTTCCCGGTGCTGGTCGTGGCATCGAAAGACGTCCTGATTCAAAGAGTGACCATCGAGGACAGCGGCTCGCGAGACGCCAAGGGCAAGAACAACACCACCGGCGGAATCCTGCTGGAGGAGGGAACGACGGATTTCCGCGTCGAGGATTGCCGCATCCGCAACGTGTGGGGCAACGGCATCTGGACGCATTCGCTGCGCAAGTCGCCACGGAACCAGCGGGGGCTGATCACCCGAAACTACTTCGAAAACATCGCGCGCGATGCGATTCAGGTGGGCCACGGTATCAGGGTGACGGTCACTAGGAACACCGGAAAGCGCATCGGTTACCCGGCTGAGCTGGTAGCGGCCGACCCGGTGGCTATCGATACGGCGGGCAACGTCGAGCGGTCCGTCTATTCGGGCAACCACTTCGAGGAGATCGACGGCAAGTGCATCGACCTGGACGGCTTCCACCACGGCGAGGTGCGCGATAACGTATGCATCAACCGCGGCCGGCCCGAGGATTACCCGTCCGGCAACTTCGGCATCGTGATGAACAACACCGACCCGGACATGAAGTCCGAGTGGATCGCCATTCTGAACAACCAAATCGACGGGGCGCTGTACAGCGGGATGCTGGTCATTGGCAGCCACCACATCATACGGGGAAACCGGCTGCGCAATCTGAACCTGGCCCACTGCAACGACAACCGGGCACGCTGCAACTGGTTGCTGGCCACCGAGCCGGAGTTCCTGCGCAGCGGCATCTACCTCGCGCGCGGCGCCGAGCATCCCGATCCGGCGCGCGCGAATCGCATCGAGGGCAACGAGTTTTCCGGCTACGGCATCGAGCAGCACTGTATCGTGGCGGGGCCGGGCGTCGCGCTGGCGGCGAACACGGTTGTGGGGAACCGTTGCGGTCCCGGAAAGTAGCCTGGACAAGGCTGGAGCCTTATCCTACTCTAGGAGTCTGTGGCGAATCCTGAATCAGCGGCCGCGTTCTTGGCCGGACATGTCGAGTGGGTGCGGCGGCAGCAGCCGAAGAAGCGCATTGTGTTTCCCGAGGGGGGCGATGCGCGCGTGCTGGCGGCCGCCGAGCGACTGGCGCGCGAGGGACTGGTCGAGCCGATCCTGATCGGCGCGCGGCCGGCGGGCGCATCCTCCACGCTGCAATTCGTCGATCCCGGGACGTCGCCGAACGCCGCCAAGTACGCCGCGCTGTACTCGGAGCGGCGGCGCGGCCGGGGAATTCCCGATGCGGAGGCGGCCCGAACCGCGCGGCGACCGCTGTACTTCGCGGCGCTGATGGTGGCGGCCGGAGACGCCGACGGTACGGTGGGGGGCGCCTCGAACTCCACCGCCGAAACGGTGCGCGCCGCGCTGCACTCGATCGGGACCGCTCCGGGCGTCCACACGGTCTCCGGGTTCTTCGTTATCGCGTTGCCGAACCGGGCCTGGGGGCATAACGGTCTGCTCCTGATGGCCGATTGCGCGGTGGTTGTCGACCCCACCGCGGCCCAAATGGCCGATATCGCCATCGCCACCGCGGCCAGCGCCGCGTCGCTGCTCGGGACCGAGCCTGTGGTGGCGCTGCTGTCGTTCTCGACCAAGGGCAGCGCGCGGCACCCCGAAGCCGCCAAGGTGGTGGAGGCGTTCAAGCTGGTCAGAGCGCGGGTGCCGGAACTGGAGGTGGACGGGGAGTTGCAGGCCGACGCCGCGCTGGTGGAGGCGGTGGGCCGCTCGAAATCGCCCGACTCGCGCGTGCCCGGACGCGCTAACACGCTCATCTTTCCCAATCTCGCTTCGGGCAATATCGGCTACAAGCTCACTGAGTGGATGGCGGGCGGCGCGGCCATCGGCCCGCTGCTCCAGGGGCTGGCCAAGCCGGCCAACGATCTCTCTCGCGCCTGCTCGGCCGACGAGGTCTACAGCGTTGCGGTCATCACCGCCGCGCAGTGCGGCGACGGCAAATGAAAGTCCTGGTCCTCAACAGCGGCAGCTCGACGGTGAAGTATCAATTGTTCGAGACCAGCCTCGAGCTGATGGCCGCGAACCAGGACCGGATGCTCGCGCGCGGCATCGTCGACCGCATCGGCGAGGCGGTGCCGGACCACGCCCGGGCGGTCGAGATTGCGTTGGACCAACTGACGGACCCGAAGCGCGGCGCGGTCCGGACACTCGAAGAGATCGAGGCGGTGGGCCATCGAATCGTGCATGGCGGAGAGTATTTCAGCGAGCCGGTGCGGATCGACGAATCGGTGGTCGAGCGCATCCGGGATTGCATCGCGCTGGCGCCGCTGCACAATCCGAATAACCTGAGCACGTACGAATCCTGCCGGCGGCGGATGCCCGGCGCCGCGCACGTGGCCGTGTTCGACACCGCTTTCCACCAGACGCTGCCGCCGGCGGCCTACACCTACGGGCTGCCCTACGAGGTCTGCGCGAAGTACAAACTGCGGCGCTACGGTTTCCACGGCACTTCGCACCGCTACGTGGCCCTGCGCTTCGCGCAAATCCACGGCCGTTCGCCGGAGGACTTCAAGCTGATCACGTGCCACCTGGGCAACGGCTGCTCGATGTGCGCCATCGACCGTGGCCGTTCCGTCGATACCAGCATGGGCTTGACACCGCTGGAGGGCCTGCTGATGGGCACACGCGCCGGCGATACCGACCCCGGCGCGGCGCTGTTCCTCATGAAGTGGGAGCGGCTGAGCATCGAGCAAATGGATTCGCTGCTGAATCGCGAGAGCGGGCTGTCCGGGGTCTCGGGCGTCTCGAACGACATGCGGACGCTGCTCGAGAGCGCGCGCGGCGGCAACGAACGGGCCCGCCTGGCGATTGACGTGTTCTGCTACCGCATCCGGAAATACATCGGGGCGTACTTCGCGGCGCTCAACGGGGCGGACGCGGTGGTCTTCACGGCGGGCATCGGAGAGCACGCACCAGCCATCCGCGCCGCGGCGTGCGAGTCGCTCGAAGCCCTGGGAATCCGCATCGACCCCGCCCGGAACGAAGCCACGCTGGGAGTGGAAGCGGACATCTCGGCCGACGGCGCCGCCACTCGCGTCTGGGTGATTCCGACCAACGAGGAGCTGCTCATCGGGCGGGACACCGTGCGGTGCATTCAGGTTGGGTAGTTCATTGACCGGGAGTGAGTGCACAGTCGCGAAAGCACGGCGCCACACGGTCACAGCAATAGCGAGGCGCTCTTCGGCAGTGGGTCAGTTTCCGGATGGCGCGTGATCCACGCTCAGGAGAGGGGCGTGTGCGCCCAAGCCTCCCGCTTTCCGATGACACCGTTCGTCCATCTACGGATGATAAAATGGCTTGTCGTGGGCATAGGTTGCCAAGGTCCGCCTGCACGGGCACGAAAATGAGGACGGGCACCCATGGAGTCTACCAATGGCTCGAGGTCGATCACAATCTAGGGGAGTTTCTGTCGCTGTGTCCCGGCGCAATTGTGGGAAGGTATTTGGCCATTTCCGCCGTGGATAGCGGCTCTTTCGAACCATCGGAGCAAGACCGAGCAGCCGGATGGAATGCGAGCGGCGGGGTGGCGTACAGCCCCCGCGTCGATTCGATAGCCACATTGCCACCGAATTGCTACGGCCAGTGCGCCGGGTACGACGAATGGTACATCTTCCAGAGCCAGCCGTCGCCCCTCGGCTCCATTCGCCATGAGAATGTGTTTACTGCGGACATCGGTCCCGGCAATGTTTTCCAGTTCGTCAACTTCATGGGGCACCCATTTTCAGATGCTGAGATGAAACCGATCAGCGATCTCCTCTGGCGACAGATGGACTGGGTGCAACCTGAATCCTACGTAGCAGACGGTGGAGATTGCCTGCTGTTCGCGACTCGCAATTCACAACTTTATGGGGCAGTAAGAAATACGCTCAACGCAGAGCTTTCAAAACGCTCCGGTCCCGAATAAAGTCATCGCGAGCCGTCACGCCATGGGTTGTGGAAGAAACACGATGTTATCGGAGGCAGCCCCAAATGGCCCTGCCGCAACTTCGTCGGCGTTCCGGAAGTGATCCACGTTTCCGGGTTGTCGACAACTCGGAAACTGACCCACTACCTACTCTTCCAGCGCCGCGAGCGCGCGGCGGCAGACTTCGGCGTGGCGCGCGCGCTTGTCGTGACGAAGGCGGTGGCGGGTCTCTTCAACGAGCGGCGGGAGCAGGTCGAAGGTGATGTTGGCGGGCTGGTAGTGGGAGGGATCGGCGCCGGAGATGTAACGGCACAACGAACCCAGCGCGGTTTCGGGAGGGAATAGACGGGGCTCGCGTCCCTGCGCCAGAGCGGCGGCGTTCCGCCCCGCGATCAATCCCGTGGCAATCGACTCGACGTAACCCTCCACACCCGAAATCTGCCCCGCAAACATGCACGCCTGCTTGTTCCTCAGTTGGAGGGTGCCGTTTAGTAGCGACGGCGCATTGATGTAGGTGTTGCGGTGCACCTGGCCGAAGCGTAGGAACTCGGCGCGCTCGAGTCCCGGGATCAGGCGCAGCACGCGCGCCTGCTCGCCGAAGCGCATGTGGTTTTGAAAGCCGACCAGGTTGTAGCTCGCGGCGCGCAGGTTTTCCTGGCGCAACTGCACCACCGCGTAAGGGCGGCGGCCGGTTCTGGGATCGGCGAGCCCCACGGGCTTCATCGGGCCGAAGCGCAGCGTTTCGCGGCCGCGGCGCGCCAACTCCTCGATGGGCAGGCAGGCCTCGAAATACGCAACGTCCGCGGCGATGTGTGCGCTGGCGCTCTCGGCGGCCAACAGCGCGTCGAGGAAGCGCTCGTATTGCTCCTTGTCGAACGGGCAGTTCAGGTAGTCGCCGGTCGAGTCGAGCGACTTGCCGTAGCGCGAAGCGCGGAAAGCGATCGACAAATCCACCGAATCCGCCTCGACGATGGGGCTGATGGCGTCGTAGAAGAACAAGCGGTCGGAGCCGGTGAGCCGCGCGATTTCCTGAGCCAGGGCGTCGCTGGTGAGCGGGCCGGTGGCGATCACCACAATGCCGTCGGGAATTGCCGTGACTTCCTCGCGCCGGATCTCGATGGCGGGCTCGGCGGCGATGGCGGCGGTGACCCGCTCGGCGAAGACCTCGCGATCCACAGTGAGAGCGTGGCCGCCCGGAACGCGAGCCTCCGCGGCTACAGCGAGCAGTAGCGAACCGAGGCGGCGCAACTCCTGTTTGAGCAGCCAGGGAGCGGAGCCTTCCTGCTCGGTCTTGAGCGAGTTGCTGCACACTAACTCGGCGAGGCGGTCGGTTTTGTGGGCGGGCGTCTGGAGCGCAGGGCGCATCTCATGGAGAGTCACCCGGCATCCCGCGCGCGCCGCCTGCCAGGCGGCCTCGCAGCCCGCCAGCCCGCCGCCGAGGATGTGAATGGGGTGGATCAATGTCGCTACACCATTCTATCCACCCCAGGGGACCGGCTACGCGTGCTTCGCTCCCATCTTCGCGAACGCTTCCTCCATGCCCTTCTGCATCTCCTCGGGGGTACAGTCCTTGATGTGGGTGGCCAGCCCCCAGGAATGGCCGAAAGGATCGGTCAGCTTGCCATAGCGGTCGCCCCAGAACATGTCGGTGGGCGGCATGTCGGCTTTCGCGCCGGCCGCCACCGCCTGCTGGAATGCGGAATCGACATCCTTGAAATAGAGGTGCAGTTGCACGGCGGTTCCACCCAACGATTCCGGCGAGCGGTTGGCGCCCGGAAACTCCTCGGCGAGCATGATCTTCGAGTCGCCAATGGTGAGTTCGGCGTGGCCGATCTTGCCTCCAGGCATCGTCAAAGCGGATACCTCGGTGGCGCCGAACGCCCGCTTGTAGAAATCAATGGCTCTCGCGACGTCCCGCACTGTCAGGTGTGGCGTCACAGAGTGGTAGCCCTTTGGTATTGGTTGTGCCATTTCCCCTCCTTGTGAACGGGCCAAGCCCGTTGCTCCCATTCTAAGATGGTTCTTGTGGCCGTGTGGATTCAGCCCGAGCAGTTCCGAAAGGCCGCTGAGCGGATTCGCCCGATCGCGCATCGCACGCCGGTGATGACCTCGCGCAGCTTCGACGCCGAAGCGGGCGTTGCCGCCTACTTCAAGTGCGAGAACTTGCAGCGAGGCGGCGCGTTCAAGATCCGCGGGGCTGCGAACTTCATTTTTTCGATTCCGCCCGAGGACCTGGCCCGGGGCGTCGTCGCCTACTCGTCCGGGAACCATGCGCAGGCTGTGGCGATTGCGGCGCGGCACGTGGGCGCGCGGGCGACGATTGTGATGCCCACCGACGCGCCGCGCTCGAAAGTCGAGGCCACCCGTTCCTATGGCGCGAGCATCGTGACCTACGACCGCCTGAGGGAGAATCGCGAAGCCATCGGTGCGCGCATCGCACAGGAAAGCGGGGCCACGCTGGTTCCGCCCTACGATCATCCGTGGATTATCGCCGGGCAGGGCACGGTGGCTCTGGAACTGCTCGAACAGGCGCCTGCATTGGACGCGCTGATCGCGCCGGTGGGCGGCGGCGGATTGCTTTCGGGATGCGCCATCGCAGCGAAGAGCATCCACCCGAACATCCGCATCTTCGGCGTCGAACCGGAAGATGCCAACGACACGTTCCTGTCGTTCCGCGCGGGCCGGAGGGTCGAGATCCCTCCTCCCAAGACGCTGGCGGACGGCCTGCGCGCAACTTGTCCCGGCGAAATCACGTTCCCGATTCTACGGGAGCTGGCCGAAGACATCCTCCTGGTGAGTGAGGAGGAAATCCGCTCGGCGTTGAAGTTCCTGCTGGCGCGGATGAAGATCCTGGTGGAGCCGAGCGCTGCGGCGCCGGCAGCCGCGGCGCTGTTTCGAAAGTTGCCGGCGGGCGTGGGAAGCGTGGGAGTGATTCTGTCCGGCGGCAACGTCGATTTCGAGGTGATTCAGGGGCTATGACCGCTGCGATGCTCGTTACTCTCGCGGTCCTCCACTTCTGGGAGGCCAAGCCGCCGGCGCAGTGGACCGATGCGGAGGTGCAGGAACTTCTCACCAACTCGCCCTGGGCGCAGTCTGCGGTGGACGCGCGGGGCGCGGCCGTTGCGGTCTACCTGGCCTCCGCACGCCCCATGCGGGAGGCCGAGCTCGAGCTGGTCCGCAGGCAGCCGCCGGTCGACGATCCGGACGCGCAGGAGTACGGAGACTTCCTTCGGGAGAACCAGGGCAAGCAGATCGTCCTGGCCGTTGCGCTGCCGGACCGGAAGGCGCTCGACGACCCGGCCGAAGTCAAGCGCATCGAAGAGGAGTGCGTCCTGAAGGTGGGAGGAAAGAAGTACCAGATGACGGGCCACTTCCCGCCGAGCGTGACGGACCCCTACCTGCGGCTGGTGTTCCCACGCGCGGCCACCGCGGCCGACAAAAACCTGGTGTTCGAGCTATACGTGCCCGGCGTGCCAAGCCCATACCGCAGGGCGGAATTCCGCATCCAGGATCTGACCTATCGCGGCGCGATAGAGATGTGAAACCCCCTACACCCCCATCTTCTCGATTTCACTGAAGTAGACACGCCGGCCTTCGTCCATGGCCAGATTGGAGAGGATGACCATGGTAGAATCCGCGAGGCCAAGCTCGATGTCGGCGAGCGGCTTTTTGCCGGTGCGGGTGGCGTCGAGGAAGGCCTCCAGTTGCGTATCGACGGGGTTCTGGTCCTCCCGCGGCATCATGATGCCCTTGCGGTACATCCACAGGCGGGCGAATTTCAACTCGCGCTTGAGGAACGAATCGCTGCCGGTGACCAAGTCGCGCGAAACCATGATGGGCAGGCCTCGCGAACCCGCTGCCGCGGCGGTCAGGGAGGCGCTGGCGATGGCGGCCGCCTCCTTCTTGTCCGCGGCTGAAGTGGGCTTGGCCGGACCCGGCTCCACGAACCAGAGGGCGATGGCCGGCTCGTTGTCCTTGCCGACCGTGATCTCGAGGGTGCCCTCGGTCCCCATGATGATCTCGCCGAATTCGGTGCGCGAGCCGCCGAAGAGGGTCAGGTGCCGGTTGGTGCTGATCGCCTGGTACATCATCTTCTGGCCCTTGGGGTACTTGAGGATCAGTTGGATGTTGTCGAAGACGTCGCGACCGTCCTTGGAGAAATCCAGGCCGCCGACGCCGCTGACGAACTCGGGGCGGGAGCCGAACATCCAGTCCGCCACATCGACCTGGTGCGAGGCCAGCTCGGCGGCCGCGCCCCCGGAATACTGCCTGAAAAGCCGCCAGTTGAGTTCCTTCTGGCGCACCGGGTCGGGCTTCATGACCCAGCCCGGGTTGCGGTTCCATTGGGCGTTGACGTGGGTCACCTTGCCCAGGAGCCCCTTGTCGATCATCTGCTTGGCGGTCTGGTAGAACTGGCTGTAGCGGCGCTGAAGGCCCACTTGCAGGATCTGCTTGGGGCGCTCGCCGGCCAGCTTTCGCAGAGCGTGGATCTCCTCCGGCTTGAACACCAGGCTCTTCTCGCAGAAGACGTGCTTGCCCGCCAGCAAGGCATCGCGCGTGATGCGGAAATGCTCGTAGAGCGGCGTGGCGATGAGGACCGCGTCGACCTTCTCCTTGTCCAGCAACTGCCGGTGGTCCGAATACATCCTCGGGTTGCCGCCGATGGTCGCCGCGCCCTTCTTCAGGTTCGGCTCGTAGACGTCGCAGACCGCCACGCACCGGCCCGTGTCGATCTTGCTGAGGTGGTTGAGCAGATACTGGCCCCGGCTTCCCGTGCCGATCAGGGCGTAGGTGACCTGGTTATTGGCGGCCCTGACCTTCCGGATGGCGGGCGACGTCACGCGCGCCGCGGCGGCCGCAGCGGTGACGGCGCCGGCGGTTTTAAGCACATCTCGGCGGGTAGGATCGGTTGATTTGGCCATGCAGTCAGTCCTCTCGGAATCCGGACACTCGGGTGATAGGGATTACCGCAACCTAAAGTATAGGATCTAGGCGTCGGGAGGCGCAATCGGATGGCGGGTTTCAACCCGCGCGGGGCTTGAGCCCCGCCGCGCCGCGGGTCTGAAGCCCCGCGCGGACTTGAAGTCCGCCCTCCACTTCTATGCCGCGCAGCCTGGGAGATCGCGCCTTTCAGCAGGCGCCAATTCGGTAGAATACTCATTCGTGGTCCTG
>PLEM01000342.1 GCA_003137035.1 Bryobacterales bacterium
CGTACTCCAACTGGCGCTGATTCCCGTAGAAGACCAGGTCCACGCCAGGGTAGACCTGGGCATAGTTGACCTTGCCATAGGTCGGGATGCCGGTGCGCCACTTCTTCGGGTCGTTGCCAATCAAGTAGCTCACCACGCCGGGCTGCCGAGCCCGTCCGACGGCGTTGGTCTTGGTGTTCGCCCCGATCAGGCTCATGCGCAGGGTGTCGACGGACGCCCCGGCCGATGCGGGCTGTTGCCGCTCCAGGTTCAAGACCACCTTGCCCGGAGTGAGGAACAGCGCGTAGCCGGTACCGCGCGAGAGAAACTGAACCGTGGAAGCCGACTGCCCCTGGTTCGGCTCGAAACTCAGCGGCACGCTGAGGAGCTTTGCCTCGGGGCGGTTCGTGGACACTGGGGTAGATCGTGGGGGAGCCGCGTTTGCGCGCGGCCAGCCAAGACCAAAAAAGATCGAAACTACTGTGAGCGCCGTCATTGCCCGAAGGGCACGCGCCCGCGGTGCAGCCGAAGAACCTTCGCTCGTCATACTCGTTGTCCCTCTCTGTGCTCCAGAATGCCGCCGGGGGGTATTGGCAGGGATTCCCGTTTTGGCTCCCGGTAACCATCCAGCATAACCCAATCGGAGATGGTTCTCTTCGGGAGCGATTCCACCCCACGAACGAGCCAGATCTGGCTCCTCCGGGAGCCCAAGAGCTTGGACATGCCTCAATTCAAGCGATTTGTCAGACGCCTCCAGGTCCCCTGCGTCCGCAGCCCAGATTGCTTCCGGGCGCATGTACCTACACGACCTCTTGCGCCGGCGCGGCCACCGCCCACCGCGCCACGCCGAGAAAGCAGATGCGGACCCTACCGCGCCCCTACCTCAGCCCGAACAGCCGCACCCTGGGACGCCGGGACCGCCAGTCCGCTTTGCGGTACCAGAACTCCACGCTCTCGATCACGCGCCTCTCGCCGGGCAGGTCGATGACGCGCGTCTGGCCGCCCGCCGGAATCACGAACCGGATAGAAATGCGTTCCGAGCTGCCGTTGCCGAAATGCACCACCACCCGGTCAAATTCGATGGGGGCATAGTCAACCCGTATCTGGATGGCGCGGAAGGTGCCCCGCGATCCGGTCACCATGATGTTGTCATGATCCACCTGGCCATCCACGTGGGCTTGCCCGAGAAACTCCCAGCGGCCCCGTTGTGCGTAGGCCGCAGTCGAAAAGCTGGCGAGCAAGAGTGCCGCCAGGCTCCAAGTCTTAAGTGCCGACATGCTTCCCTCCCCAGGTCGATTATCAACGCACCCTCCCGGCCGATGTCAATACCGCGGGCGATGATATTTACGAAGACTTACGATTCGGTCTCCTGGCCGGCATCTCCGGCCCCCTACTGCCTTCGGCCTCTCTACTCCGTCACCACCGGGCCGGAGGATTCGCCGAGGGCGGCCAGCAGCCTTTCCTGGCGGATTTCGGCGGTGGCGAGGGCGGAATCCATCGCCACGCCGTAAACCACCGCGCCGCACGCGGCGGAGAAGGCCAGCACCCCGTAGAAGGCGGCTTGGCTGTCGAAAGCAAAGCGGGCGGCGTAGGCCAGCAGCACCGGGATGCCGAGCACGGGGTAGGTCAGCAGCAGTAAGAGCGCCACTTTGCCGCCCGAAGCGCGTCCCAGGGAATGCTCGGGGTTCACGGGGCGCGGGTAATACAGCGAAGTCAGATTGCCGGCCGCCAGCAGGTAGAGGCAGATGACCAGCGTGACCAGGTAGGCCTCCAGGATCTTCGGCGCCGGCATGGGCAGACGCACCAGGACGCAAACCAGCATCACCAGCGTGATTTCGAGCACGATGACGACGAGCGCGGCCAGGTTCTTCCCGGCCAGCACCTTCCAGAAGGGGACGGGCGCGGAGAAATAGAGTTGGGCGGCGGAGCGGTCGAAGCCGAAGACGTTCCAGATGACCGCCTCAGCGAGCAGCACCAGGGCGTAGACGCTGATCAGGATCGGGAAGCTCCCGCCAGAGCCGGCTGGATCGGCGGAGGTGTGGAGCAGCGGCCACCAGATGAGAACGCCGAAAGAGAAACCCATCAGGAAGACCAGGCGGAAGCGGGGCGTGCGGGAGAGCGAGCGCAGTTCCTTTTCGAGCAGCGCGGCGAGGGGATCGGACAGGAGCAGCCGCGGGGCCCGATAGAGGGCTTCAACAAAACCGCGGTCCCGAGGCACGTTGCGGTCGGCGGCGGCGCGGGCGGCGAAATCGAAGTGGAGGCCGCGGTGGAATTGCACAAGTCCGAACACGTAGGCCAGCGCGGTCCAGACCGCCAGCAAGACCAGGCTGGGAAGGACGCGCTCGGCCAGGGCGAGGTGGCCGCCGGCGGTCCAGGGCCATAGAAGAAAGGGGCTCTGCGAGAAGAATCCCCGGAGGCGGCGGGGCATGCCCGAATAGATCAGGATCTGGGGCAGCGCGGCGGCCAGCACGAACAGGAAGACCAGGGCCTCCCGGACGTGTTTGTAGGCAAGCAGGCGCTCCAGCAGGTTGCGAACGCCGGCGGCGGTAAACAGATTGAACGCGATGAACAGCGGCACCGCCACCAGCGGCCCCCAAAACGGGATCGCCGGGTTCCGCAACAGGCCCGCGGCCCCGCCGGCCATCACCAGTAACATCTCCATGCCGGCCGTGGCGCGCAACAGCAGTTCCATCGCGAAGAGCTGGCCAACCGGGATCGGATAGAGCAGCAGTTTCTTGATGTCGATGGTCGCGCCCAAGCTCGCCGACAGGATGGGAGCCAATTGCCAGTAAAAGAAAACCGCCATGAGCCCCCAGGGAACGCCGATCCGTAAGCGCTCGGGATCGAGGGTGGCCGTGGCCAGGTAGGCGCCCAGGCCAACCATGGCCCACATGCCGTACCAGATCAGGGCCATGAGAAGGCCCAGCAGACGTCCGGCTCGTCCCTCGGCGGGCCGGAAGTTCCGCAGCGCTTTCCACTGGGCCCAAAGGATGGCGAAAAGCTGGGAAGGCATCGCTACAACCAGTCCAGCGTCTCGAGGGTGCGTTCGGCGCCGACCAGCCGGACAAAGGCGTCTTCCAGCGTCTCGGAGCCGTTGCGGAGGCCTGCCATCTCGCCCTCCATCACCAGCCGCCCCTGATGGATGATGGCCACGCGGTCGCAGAGGCGCTCGACCACCTCGAGGACGTGGGAGGTGAGGAATATGGTGGCGCCACGGCGGACCTGATCGATGAGCAGGTCCTTCATGAGGCGGGCGCCGACGGCATCCACGCCCTCGAAGGGCTCGTCCATGAGAAACAGGTCCGGGCGGTGGATCAGGGCGGCGGCCATGGCCAGGCGCTTGCGCATACCTTTGGAGTACTCGGCGATGAGCTTCTTCGGGCTGGACTGGAGTTCGAACAGGCCCAGCAGTTCCCGGGCGCGTTCGGCGGCCACCCGGCGCTCCAGGGCGTACATGCGCCCGACGAACTCGAGGAATTCGCGGCCGGTGAGGCGGTCGAACAGGACGGACTCGTCGGGAACCACGCCGATCTTGCGCTTGATCTCGACGGCGCGCCCGGGCATGGGAAGGCCCAAAACCTCGATCGATCCAGAGGTGGGCGGCGCCAGGCCCATCAACATGCGAATGGTGGTGGTCTTGCCGGCGCCGTTGGGTCCCAGGAATCCGAAGAAACAGCCGCGCGGGACCGATAGGGTGAGCCCGTCGACGGCGGCCTTATCGGCGTACACCTTGCGCAGGTCGAGGACGGAGATGGCCGGCGACGGTTCGAGCATCGACTCCATGGTAACCCGCGGGGCGGATGAAGTTCCGCGCCTTAGTTGCCGATAAGAGGGTAGTCATGCCCGCCGAAACCGCGAGTACGCGCTGCCGCGATCAGTCCATGGCCAGCCTGGACCGCTTGCCGCCGTTCTCCCCGATCCTCAATCGCCTGCTGGCCACCATGGCCAAGGATGACGTCTCCTTCGCCAACCTGGCGGAACTGATCGAGAAGGACACGGTGCTGGCGGGGAACGTGCTCCGCCTGGTGAACTCCGCGCTGTACAGTTTCCAGGGGACCGTGAATTCGGTCCGCCACGCGGTAGCCATCCTGGGATTGAACAAGCTGCGCAATGTGGCGCTGAGCATGTCGATCTCGCGCATGTGGACGCAGGTGCGTACGCCTCCCGGCTGGTCGGTGGCGTGTTTCAACATGCACTCGGTGGCGACGGCCGTGCTGGCGGACCTGCTCTCGCAGCAGGTGGACGTGCCCTACCCGGAAGGCGGCTTCGTGGCCGGCCTGTTGCACGACATCGGCAAGCTGGTGATCGCGGTCTCGCTTCCGGCCGAATACGCGACCATCGTCGAATTGCTCAAGCAAGGGGACCGGACGGCGACCGAATGCGAGCTGGAGGTGACGGGTATGTCGCATGCCGAGCTCTCCGGGGCGGTGCTGGCGCGGTGGAATCTGCCGGAACCGATCCAGGAGGCAGCCAGGTTCCATCACTCGCCGGAGGAGGCCGCCGGTGGAGATCTGCACCTGAGTCACCTGGTGCGCGCGGCCGACCAACTGGCCAACGATCTCGGGCATTGCGTGTTGCCTCGGCCGGCCAATCCGGAGGTCACCAGCGAGTACCTGGAAGCGTTGGGGATGGGCGCAGAGGCGCCTGCCATGCTCCAGCAGTTCGAACTCGAATTCGTCGAGCTGAAGAGGTATTTTTAGAGCAGCCGGCGCCATGGCGCGGGGTGCTACCGGTGAGGGAAAACCCGCCTACTGCGCAAATGGGGCGGGCGGGGGGAAGAGACGATCGACGAGCGCCCTCCAGTGCGCGCGAATCCGCTGGACTTGGCTGCCAGGCAGGCCGTAGAGGACCCAGGTGATGGTTACCAGGGCGCTGCCTTCGCCTTCGCAAAACACGGCCAGATAGGAATCGTTCAGCGCCGGCCCGACGAAGCCGCCATAGCCCGGAGGATGGCCCGGAACCGCGATGCCCTGGTCGAGTTCCCCGGTAGCGGCGATTCGCTTCCAAGCCTCCGCGGGACAGACGCCGCTCCGCCGGGAGAACGCTACGGTTTGGGCGGGCGCGCCCGGGCGCCGCTCCAGCGAGTGTTGCAGCATCTTGAGGAATGTGGTCCAGCCGCCGTAGGTGGATTCGAACTCATCATCGAACGAGGCGTCGGCGCCGAAGCCGGAGTGGACCAACCGCAGCACGGTCGCAGCTCCGTCGGACTCGACCAGGTAGTCGACGCTCTGCGATCCCCAGCGCAGCCTCAGGTGGCGGCCGGGTAGGCGCCGAGGAAGAAGCGGAATCGACGTCCGCCCGGCCGGTCGGTGTTGTACTTCGCCGCCAGGCGCGCAACCGCGTTCGTGAGTTCCTCGGCAAAGGCGCTCCGGGCGGCGGCATCGGCGAACCGCACCTCCGTCTCCAAAGTCAGCGTGGCCACGCGTTTGCCGGCCTTGTCGGCGCGGACCAGCAGGCGGGCAACCTCGCGGATCGCTCGCGCGGCGGCGGCGAGCAGGTAGGCGGCCGAAAAGCGGTCGGGTTGCAGCGCCGGGTCGCGGCCCAGGCGGCCCAGAGCGTCCGGACTGATCAGGTAGGACCGCGCGGTGGCCTGTACCAGGCGCTCCAGACAATTGCCCCGGCGGCGCTCTTCGATGAACTCCACCAGGCCGCACTTTTCAAGCTCCCGGAGGTGGTAGTTCACCTGCTGGCGCGGCAATTGGAGACGGCGGGCGACTCCGGACGCCGAGTCGGGCTCGAGCAGGTTTTCGAGCACGCGCAAGCGTTCCGGCTGAAGCAGGTTGGCGGCCCGGGCGGGATCTCGGAGTACTTCAATGGCGGTCATTCTAAGGACAGGATGTTAGCGACAAAACAATTTGTCAAGACAGGAACGACAATCTATCCCTTGTTACAGTTTCTTCCCCAGCACCGCGTAGTCCAGCGCTCCGAAAAACGCCTCGCGAAACTCCGCGGGCAGCGAGTTGAGCGCGGGCATGGTCTCGGAGGCGGGCGCGAAGCGGTGGATTTCCAGGTCCCCCATCCCGGATTCTTCCAGATAGAACGAGAGCAGCAGGGGAGGCACGGGGTGGTGGTGAGTGGGGTCGAGATAGAAGTGCGAGGTGAGGATGGCCAGACACTCCGGGTTCGGCGTCTCCACCGCCAGCAGGCCTCCGGGCGCGAGCTTGGCGGCGGCCAGGCGCAGCATCTCCGGCAGGCCGGCGGGCGGAAGATGCTCGATGACCTGGGCGCAGAAGATGCCGTCCAGCGCGCCGTCGGGCAGGGCTTCCAGGTAAGCGAACAGGTCCGCGATCTCGGCGTCGAGACCTTTCGCGCGGCACAGCGCGATGCATTCGGCGCTGAGGTCGATGCCGCGGACGGGAATCTCCTCCTCCTGGAGAAGCTCCATGAATTCCCCGCGCCCGCAGCCCACGTCGAGCACCTGTCGGCAGTCCTTGAAGTGCGGCAGGTAGAAACGCTGCCGCTCGCGAACATACTCTTCCGAGCCTCGGAAGCGGGCGGCGAAATGCAGCCAGTCGATCGGCGGGCCGGCCTCCGGGGGCCGCGACGGGGCGGCTGCGGAAGGCGCGAGCTGCGGCAGAACGGCGCGCTGGCGGACCAGGCGCAACTCAGCGTGGATGAGGCGCTCGAGCTCGGTGCGGGTCTCGCGGATTCCCTTCCACAGCGCCGCCAGGAAATCGGTGTGTTGCAGCCGCGTGGTTTCTTTGAGGTTGGCCTCGATCATCGTCGAGCGGTGCTGGAAGGCGCCGTTCAACTCGGCCACGTTGCGGAAGAAGTGGCGCTCGATGGTGTCCAGCTTGCCCTCCCATTCGACGCGCCACTGAGCCCAGTGCGAGCGGATGTCCCGCACCTCGAGCAGTTCCTCGAGACGCGCGGCGACGCCGTCGATGCGCCCGCCCACAGCATCGGTGCTCGCGGAGACGGCCTCGATTCGTGCATCTAAGCGCGAGTCGAGCGATTCCAGGCGCTCGGCCAGCGCCTCGTGGCCCGCGCCCAGAGCTTCCAGAGCCTGCCGGTTCTCTTCGAGCGATTTGAGGAGCGCGTCGATGCGCTTGTCCAGGGCTTCATCCCGGGCCCCCAGAGCGCTGAGCGCGCGGTTGTTTTCGTTGAGCGCGTCGAGAACGGCGCCGAGGGACCGAACTAGCGCGCGGTTGAACTCGACCTGGTCGCGCACGTGCCAATCCAGCAGGCGGGCGGCGAACTTCTTCGCCGACTGGATCAGGGAGTTCAGCGCGCCGCCCCGTCTCGGGTTGACCGTGCCGATCGCCGCCACCTTGGCCTCGGCGGCGTCGCGCTCGTGCAGGATCGGCAACAGATCCGGAAGAACGACTCCCGCGCCGGCCGTGCCTTCGGGGTAGCGCGCGCGCACGCGGTCGCGAATTTCCTGGATAACCGCGGTGAGTTCTTCGGTCATCGCTGGGTCCCGGCCGGGACTCGATTCAGCGGCCACGTTTCTTGCTCCAGGTGGCGGTCATCTTCGAGTAGACGCCGCCGCGCGGGGTGAATTCGCCGATGACGGCAGCCGAGACGGGGCTAGCCGCCGCCACCACATCGCGCAGGAAACGATTCACGACGTTCTCCTGGAAGATGCCCAGGTCGCGGTAGGCGAGCGCGTACATCTTGAGCGACTTGAGTTCGAGGCAGAGCTGGTCGGGCACATAGCGCAGCGTGAGCTTGCCGAAGTCCGGCAGGCCGGTCCTGGGGCAGACCGAAGTGAACTCCGGAATCGTGATTTCGATCTCGTAGCCGGAGTACTGATTGGGCCAGGTCTCGATTTCTGGCAGCGGAGCGGAGACGCCGGCGCGGGCGTGCTCCTCGGTGTACAGCGGTTTCTTCTTCATGCCGGAACCAGGGCCTTCGCCAGCAAATCGAGGAACAAGCCGACGTCGGCGACCACGCCCACGGCCTGGCCGGTGCCGCGGTCGCTCACCTTGGTGGCGACGGCGGGGTTGATATCCACACAGACCATTTTGATCCAGCTTGGGGCCATGTTCCCGGTGGCGATGGAGTGCAGCATAGAGCCGAGGCAAAGCACCAGACCGGCGTCCTTGAGTTGGGCAGCGTAAGCGTCCTGGGCCTGGTTCATGTCGGTGATGGTTTCAGGAAGCGGGCCGTCGTCGCGAAGGCTGCCGGCGAGCACGAAGGGCACGCCCGCCTTGACGCATTCGTAAAGCACGCCGCTCGTGAGGCGGCCCGAATCCACCGCCTGGCGCACGCCGCCGCTTCTGTAGATGGCGTTGATGGCGCGCATGTGGTTGCGGTGACCGTGCTCCTCCTGGCGGCCGTCGCTGAGGCGCAGGCCAAGCGAGGTGCCGAACAAGGCGGCTTCCACGTCGTGGACTCCCAGCGCGTTGCCGCTGAGCACGCCCTGGACGAACCCGTGCCGGATCAGGCGGCTGAGGCCGGCGGCGCCGCCGGTGTGGATCACCACCGGGCCGGCGACCACCAGGACCTTCTTGCCCTGAGCGCGCGTCTGCTCGACCAGGGCGGCGGTCTGCCGCACCGCAGTCTCGACCTGGCGCTCGGAGGAGACCCCGTTGCTCATGAAGGCGAAGGCCAGGCGGTCGCGCTCCTTAGCTTCGGGAACCACGCGGATGCCGCGCATACCCACCACCACCTGGTCGCCGGCGCGTATGTCGCGCAGGCGGCGGCACACAGCGTGGCCATCCTCGACGACGACGAGCGCATCCATGCGCTGGTTCTCCGCTTCGATCCAGCGCTGCTGGTAGCGCACCAGCGTGCGGTGGTTGGTGGTGGAGTAGAAATCCTCGGGCGCGCAGCGGTCCTGGTCCACGGGGGCCAGCGCGGCGTCCGCGGAATCCACCGGCGAGCAGCCCAGGCCGACCAGGTGGCCAAGCATCTGCGCGAGCAGTTCCCGGCTCGGCGCATCCACCTTCAGGCGCAGATAGGACGGCTCGCTGTTGACCCGCCCGATACGGAACTGCTCGACTTCGAACCGGCCGCCGTATTCGACCACGGTGTCGAAGATCTGCTCCATGATGTGGGAGTCGATGAGGTGGCCCTCGGCCTCGACGACTTCCTGGAAGAGGAGCGCGGAGCTTGGATTCATGGCTGTTCTACTAGTGTAGCGCGAGGGCCGTGGGGCGGACCTCTGGTCCGCGGGCCGACGTCCACGCCGGCCCCGCGCCAGCATCAGCCATTGGGATCGCGATCGGTATTCGGGCTAGTCCACGACCAGTTTCAGATCCGTCCCGCCCAGGCGGATTTCCTGGAGGTAGTTCTTGCCGTCCCGGACGGCGTAGCGGATCGAGGGGGCGTCGAACTTCCGGTTCATCTTCTCCACTTTCACGGGGCATTGCACGACCACCTTGTCGCGCTTGAGCACCGCCGTGGTGTCCTTCAGATCGAGGCTGTACTCGCCCGGCTGCAACATGGTTCCTGCCACGACCGCTGGCCGATACAGGGTGACTGGGTAGGTCTTGGCGCTGGCCATCGAAAGCGCCAGTGTCATCAAAGCAAAGATTGTCTTTTTCATTTTCGATTCTCCTGTTAGCGTTGTCTCTCGTCCGACTACACAACAGATTACGGAGGCCGGAGAGCTTTTGTTATGTGCAATATCCCGCCGGGAGGGCGGTGGCGGGCGATGGCGTAACTTGGCGCGGTTTGGCGCGGCCAAGGAAAGCTGGTGGTAGCATCGGAGAAGATTCGCGGGACCGGTGAACTGAACTGCCCGCAGCAGCGTCTAAGGAAAGATGGTGGAATCCACGTCGCCCAAGAAGGTGGTCGGCACTCGCGAGTCCGGAGCGGGCCGGGGAGCCGCCGAGGCCCCTGCCGGAAGGCTGGATTCCTGGAAGGCAATCGCCGCCTACCTGGGCCGCGGAGCGCGAACGGTGCAGCGTTGGGAACGGGACGAGGGGTTGCCGGTCCACCGGCTGCGCCACGACCAGGGCAGCACGGTCTATGCGTACCCCTCCGAACTGGACGCCTGGCTGGCCCGCCAGCCCGCCACGGCTGTTCCGCCCCCGCGAGAGCGGGAACCCGCCGCCTCGATCGCCGTACTTCCGTTCACCGACATGAGCCGCGAGAAGGACCAGGAATACTTCTGCGAAGGCATGGCCGAGGAGATCATCAACGCGCTTTCCCGGCTCAGGGGACTGCGGGTCGCCTCTCGCACGTCGGCCTTCCAGTTCAAGAAAGCGACTGCCGACAGCCGGGAAATCGGACGCCGGTTGAGGGTCGGCGCGCTGCTGGAAGGAAGCGTGCGGAGGGCGGAGAACCGGCTGCGGATCGCCGTGCAACTGACCGATGCCGAAAGCGGGTACCAGTTGTGGGCGGGGTGCTACGAGCGGGAGATGCGCGACATCTTCGCGACTCAGGACGAGATCGCACAGAATATCGTCCAGACGCTGCGCCTGACCTTGACCGCCGAAGAACGGGGCGCGCTTCAAAAAGCGCCCACCACCGATGTGCAGGCCTACGATTACTACTTGCGGGGGCGCAAGTTCTACTACCACTTCAACCGCCGCGACATCGAATTCGCCATTCAGTTGTTCTCTCAGGCCGTGGCGCTGGATCCGGCCTACGTGTTGGCCCACGCCGGCCTGGCCGACTGCTGGTCGTATCTGTACCTTTACGCCCAGCGGACCGAAACGGCCCGGGAGCACGCCGATGCGGCCAGCCTCCGGGCGGTGGAACTGGACCCCGCGTCCGCCCAGGCGCAAACCTCCCGGGGCATTGCCCTGGCGCTGTACCGCCGCGACGAGGAAGCCGAAAAGGCGTTCGAGGCGGCCATGCGGCTGGATCCGAACCTGTTCGAGGCGTACTACTTCTATGCCCGGCACAGCTTCGCGCGCGGAGAGTTGGACCAGGCGCTGCGGCTGTACGAGCAGGCCATGCTCGTGCGCCCGGAGGACTATCAGACGCCGCTGCTGGTGGGCCAAATCTACGATGACCTGGGCCGCCCGCAGGAGGCCCGCACGTCCCGCGAGCGGGGCGTCCGGATCGCCGAGGAGCACCTGAAGCTGAACCCCGACGACGCGCGGGCGGTCTACATGGCGGCCAACGGGCTGGCCGCCCTGGGCGAACGGGAGCGCGGCCGCGAGTGGGCCGGGCGCGCCCTGGCGATGAAACCCGATGAGCCGATGGTGCTCTACAACGTGGGATGCATCTACTCGCTGCTCGGGCTCGTCGAGGACGCCATCGACTGCCTGGAAAGAGCGGCCCGAAACGGTCTGATGCAGAAGGGCTGGTTCGAGCACGACAGCAACCTGGAACCCCTGCGCAATCACCCGCGCTTTCAGAGCCTCCTGGGTTTGCTGGAGTAGGCCGCGCCGGCTATCCACTGGAATCGGCTGCGGCAGGAAGCAGATCGGGCGGAGGGGGGAGTGGAAGTACCGGGTCGGGCGGTGAGAGTACTAGCCCCTTGCTGGGCCTCCCGGGGATGGAAAGGATGAAAAAGCGCTTCAACGGAGGTGGCTGGATGTATAATCGCTGATGGCCAGGAGGCTCCTGGTCAGAGTGAAATGCAAGCGGGGCGCGGCAGGTGAACGCGGCGGCCCGCGGGAGCGGAGATCTATGGCGAGCGCGAGACGTCATGTTGCTGTGATCAGCGGATGGCTGCTTTTGTGCCTCTTGAGCGCATCCAGCGCTTTTGGAGGAACGGTCTTCAATCTCGAGTCCTGCAATCTCGGCCCAATCGGGGACTGGTCTGTGGGGCCCCCGCCCGGGCCTCCGCCCGGCTGCGACGGCTGGTACACTCCCCAAGGGCAAAACACCGCGCCGGGAACTGTGCACGCGTACAGCTCTTTTCCGCCGATCGTCGCGGTGGACCCTGCGGGCGGGAACAATGTGCTCGTTTTAACAGGTGATGTATCGGGTGACACCCAAATCTACGACCGCGCACAGCATAACTTCACCTTTTCGTCAGCCGCCGCATGGACCTTCACTGATGACCTCTCCGTTGTCAACCTGAACTCTTCAGGCAACTCTTACGGTACGAACTACATCGGCGGCTTTAGCGTTCTTGCCGCCGCTTTCAACAGTGCGCAGGCCGCTTTCATTGTCGATTACGCCTGGGACGACTCCTCGGCGAGTTCGACCTGGTCGCCGATCTTCTGGGTCTCCGACGCAAACGGTGATGATCTGGCTGCGGTATCGCTCGGCTCGGCGTGGCCTGGGTTTTCCCAGAACCATTGGTACAACGAGACAACCGTTTTCGATCTGAACTCGAATCGAATCCTCTTGGTCTCCATCACCGATCTGACAACGAACCAGACCTACACCGACTCGCCTACTGGTTGGTACATGGCTGGCGGCGCCGCAGGTCCTACGAGCGAGCCGAACGCCTTCAGGTTCTCGGGTTTGGGGCGGAACAACGGATTCTTGGTCGATAACGTCGGCCTGGATCCTGTGCCCGAACCGGCGACCCTCTTCCTTATGGGCACGGGTTTTATCGCCCTGCTGGTCTTCCGGCGCCGCTAGCGGGAGTTTACTGCGGGGCCCGATAGACGGAGACCGAGCCAGTCCTTAAGCCGTTCTCTACCAGCCACCTGCGGCGGCTGCGTCAGCTCTGTTCTGTATTACCCTTGAAACAACACAATTGTAGAAAACTGTTTGCAGCGGGTATTGGCTTCCTGCGACATAGCAGTATAAGGGTATTACCCTATATGGATTCGCTCGTCGCCAAGAAGAAAGCCCACCAGCTTTACTACTACGTCGTCGAAAGCGCCCGCGTCCACGGCAAGCCTCGCGTCGTCCATCAAACCTACCTCGGCTCCGCCGATCGCGTTGCCGCCCTGGTCAAGGACCGCACCGCTCCCGTCCCCCTCTCGGCCACCGCGCTGGACTTCGGCGTGCCTGGAGCTCTTTGGGTGGCCGCCCAACGTTCCGGCGTTTTCGCCGCGCTGGAGTCCCTCTGGCCCCAGCCCCGCTCGGGACCTTCCACGGCCCACTATCTGTTGTTGGCTCTCATCCACCGCGTCTGCCAGCCCGGACCCAAGACCGAGGTCGCCGACTGGTACAAACGCACCATCCTGCACTCGCTTTGGGGCTTTCCTCCGGAGCGGTTCACCTCGCAGGCCTTCTGGGATTGTTTCGACCTGATCCAGGACGACCAGTTGGACCAGGCGCAGATGCGCCAGCTCGGCGTGTGGAAGGAAAAGCAACTGGTGGGTCGCCGCCTGCTGGCCTACGACACCACCAATTTCTACACCTGCGTCGCCAGCACCAACACGCGCAACCAACTGGCCCAACGGGGGCACAACAAGCAAGGGCGCCACGATCTCCGGCAGGTGGGGTTGAGTTACGTCCTGGATGGCGAGCACGGCCTCAGCCTGTGTCACTACGTCTATCCCGGCAACGTCGTCGATTCCGAGGAGCTGCCGGTGGCGCTGCCCCGCATCGTCGCTCTGCTGGACCGCCATCCGGTCGATTCCCCGAAAGCAGTCCGGCGGATTCGACTGGGGTGCGCTGCCCGAAGGCCGCTACCTGATCGAATGGTATGAGAACGGCCGGCGGTGCCGCGAGGCCGCCGGCATTACAGCCACCGAGGCCCTCGAAGCCCAGCGAAAGAAGCGGCACGAACTCGAAGCCGTGCGACTCGGCCTTGCGCCGGAACCGACCGTGGAAAAGACGCCGTCGGCCCGGCCCCTTCGGAAGTTGATCGTATCCGTCAGACCAAACCACCTATGCGGGGAACGGGTTTGATGGTGAAGTGGGAGGATGAGCGAGAAGCAGGTGAGCGTGGCGCCGCGGCGGCGGAGTCCGGCCGAAGCCGAGCGACTAGCGGCGGAGTTCGAGGCGAGCGGATTGAGCCGTGGGGAGTTCTGCCGGAACCGCGGGCTGAAGGTTTCGACGCTGGATGCGTACCGCAAACGGCGGCGGCAGGCGCAGCGTGAAGCCACCGGCGCCGCCCGGTGGGTGGCGGTGCAGGTCTCGGGCGCCAGGCAGCCGGACGGCGATGCGCCGAGGAGCGGGCTGGCGGTGGTGCTGGGGAGTGGGCGGCGGATCGAGGTGGAACGCGGGTTCGACGCCGGCACACTCGGGCAGTTGCTGAGTGTGCTGGAGCGAAGCTGAGGCATGTTCGGCTGGGGACCGGCGACACGCATCTACCTGGCGGCGGGAGCCACGGACATGCGCAAGGGCTTCGAGGGTCTCTACGGCCTGGCGCGGGACCGACTCTCGTTGGAGCCGCTGAGCGGGCACGTGTTCGTGTTCGCGAATGCACGGCGCAACCGGCTGAAGTTGCTTTTCTGGGACGGGAGCGGCCTGTGGGTATGCGCCAACCAACCGTCTTCACACTACACCTCCTCCGGTTCCAGCCCAACACGTTGGGCGTCTGCCCGCACGGTTTCCGCTCGATCCACCAGCCGGTCCCATCGGCTGCAATGTTTGACCGGCGGGTTCGGCCCCGGAAGCTCGTAGAGGTGCCATCCGTGGTCGTTGTAGAAGTGCGCTTGGATGATTCCATATTTCGCCCACCGGTCGACCGTTTGCTCGTGGACGCCGAGGCGCTTTGCCATCTCCTTCTTGTTCAGCATTCCACGCTGACGGAGCCGATCATAGCGCGAACGGAGGCCGTAGGTATGCATCACATACGCCACATGCTTGGCCGTAAAGCGATTCCCGCCTTGTCCCGGTCGCGCTGATCCGCCCGGGCGAAAACCTCGCTCATTGAGTATGGCGGCGATCTCAGAGTAAACGTGGTGGTCGAGTAGTTGGTCGACCACTTCCACGGTCTCTGGCCGCGTCTTAACCTGCTGCGCTGACGACTTGGGGTTCAGCGTCGTGAGTGTCTCGGTCTTACCGCCTTTGAAGCGGACATGGACTTTCGTAACTCCTTCCGCCGGGAGTTTGATCAGCGTTGCGTCCTCGATGATGTAGGCGAGCAGGCGCTTGCGTTCGCGGTTCGGTGTGCTCGGATC
>PLEM01000473.1 GCA_003137035.1 Bryobacterales bacterium
TTGTCCTTGCTCACCCAACTGATGCGGCCCAAAGCGTCATAACACTGAGTCACTCGGCGCTGGGAGGGGTAGGTGGCCGACGCCAGACTGCCATTCAGATAGTAGTCGTACGTGAAGGCGTAGGGAGCCGCCATGCTGGGCGGTGTGGCCTGCATGCTCTGCCGAACCCGCCCGGCCGAGTCATAGGTGTACTTCGTCGACGAGACGTCGGAACGCACTTCGCTCACCTTGCCCTTGCTGGCCTGGATCGTCGAGCCGCTGCAAGCCTCCGAACCCCACGTCTTGCCATCGTAGCACCAGGACGCCGCCAGCGGGGCGCTCACGGAATAGGTCTTGCCGGTGAGACGGTTGAGGTCGTCGTAGCTCATCGTCACGGCCACGGCATCCGCGCCCCCCTCGTTCTCGCTGCGCTTGCTCACATTCCCGTTCTCATCGTACTCGTACCGCGTGGTGCCGCGTTCGGGATTCACCTCTCTCCCGCCCTGAGTTCCCACACCCTGGTGCAAGTCTACGCGCCCCTTCCGGCATTCGGACCCGGGTGTCTCGTTCCAGGTGGGACCCGGCGCCGGTCAACTCCTTGCTCTCCAATCGGTCTGGCGGCCCCGCAGTCTCCGCCCCTGCGTCGTGACCGGCGTTTTGCGCCCGGTCTGCCACTTCCCCTTTTTGCGTTCACAAGCCCTATCGAACTACAGAATCAGCGACTTACTAAGATTCCTTACCTGCACCCGTTCTATCCTTGAATTGGGGTACTTTGTCGTCGCTCAGACGCATTCTCGCTTCCCGATCCAACGGCGCCCGCTCTCGGGGTCCAGTTACTCAGTCAGGCAAGCGGCGGTCTTCTCAAAATGCCTCGCGCCACGGCCTACTCGCCCGCTGCACTTTGATGCGGGAGGAATCGCCCGAAGCTTTCGAGGCCCTTTTGAACCACTATCCTGCCCGCCTCCATCCCGCCGGCGGTGTCGAGCTCGGCATGGTCGAGGCCATTCGAGCAGGAGGTCGCCACCCAGACCTCCGGGGACCGGCTGGACCGCCTGGCCGCGGCGTTCTCGGCCCTCGCCGCCAAGCCTTCCCAAAGCCTCATGCACCGTTACGAAACGCGCGCCTCCACCTCATCCATCAGCGCGCGCACCATACCTTGCTCCTCCTGCGCGCCGCCGTACCAAACGAACCTAGTCCCATTTCCGAACACCCGGACCCCGGCTCGCCCGGCCCGTCGGCGCCGGTGCAACCTTTTGCGGTGACGCCGGAGACGAATTTATAGGAGCTTCGCACTCAGTAGCATAGCCGTAGCCAGGAGGGTCTTTCGGCCCGGCTGTTCCGTAAGATGCCAGTGAGGAGGTCCTATGAACGTAACCGCGATGGGACGGGTGAACGTTGCTACTCCGGGCGCCTTGGTCCCGCTTTCCACCGATCCGGCTCTGAGAGTCGCGAGAAAGGCCATTCAGAGCATTCCGGCCCTGACCGGCAAGGGATACATCGGCCGCTCGAACTTGGTCCGGGCCACCCTGGTGGGCGTGATCGGGATTCTGTGGCCGAACACCGCCGGCGGAATCGCCGACTCGTTGGTGCTGGAATCCCAGGCGGGAACCAATAACAGCCCCCTGTCGGACTAATACATCGATATGGACGTGGCGGGCGAGGGACTGCTGGTTACCTGCTGGCAAGCCCGATCAGGGCAAGCGATAGGTGGCCGTCGCGGTATCGGTTTCCCAGATCTTGACTTCAGCGACCCGGATGGTGTTGCCGCCGGCCAGGCCCTGAGCCATCTCCTCGTAGAAATAACGCGCCATGTTCTCGGCCGAGGGGTTCAGCTTGTCGAATGGCGGGACGTCGTTGAGGAAGGTGTGGTCGAGCCGTTCGATGATGGCGCGCAGGACGCGCTTCAATTCCACGAAATCCACCAGCAGTCCGGCCGAGTCGAGCTGCTCGCCCTGGATGGCGACGCGCACGCGGTAGTTGTGCCCGTGCACGTTCTCGCACTTGCCGCGATAGCCGCGCAGGGCGTGACCGGCGGCGAAGGTCTCTTCCACGGAAACTTCAAACATCGAAAAACTTCTCCACGTCTTCGGCGCTGGTTGTAAAGCCGTATGCGGGCAGGCTGTCGAAGAAGACCTGGCCGTAGCGCTGCTTCGAGATGCGGTTGTCCAGGAGCACCAGCACGCCGCGGTCCGAGCGGCTGCGGATCAGGCGCCCGAAGCCCTGTTTGAGGGCCAGCGCGGCTTGCGGGATCTGGTACTCGTAGAACGGATTGCCGCCCTCTTCGCGGATGGCGCGGATTCTGGCCTCCACCACGGGGTCGTTGGGAACCGCGAAGGGCAACTTATCTATGATAACGCAGCTCAGTTGCTCGCCCGGCACGTCGACGCCCTGCCAGAACGAGGAGGTGGCGAAGAGCACGCAGTGCGGCGTCTGGCGGAACTCCTCGAGCAGGGCGGTGCGCGGCCCGGTGCCCTGCAGCAGGGTGGGGTACTCGATTTCGAAGGAGACGCGGTCGTAGACGGTGCGCATCTGCTGGTGGCTGGTGAACAGCACGAAGGCGCGGCCGCGGCTCAGTTTCAGAACCCGCACGATCTCGCCGGCCGCCATGATGCCGAACTCGGGACTGCGCGGGTCGGGCAGGTGCTGGGGGACATACAGCAGCGACTGGCTGGCGAAATCGAAGTGGCCCGGCACCAGCAGCGTGCGCGCGCCATCCAGCCCCAGCCGCCTTCGCGCGTACTCGAAGTTCCCGGAGACGGCCAGCGTGGCGGAGGTCAGCACCACCGTATCCACTTTGCCGAAGAGTTTTTCGGCGAGGATGCTGGAGACCTCGATGGGAGTCGCCTGAAGGAAGCATCCGCGGCCCCGGCGCTCGATCCAGTAGACGAAGCGGCGATCGTTGCCGGCCATCCAGAATTCCAGCGCATGGGCCACGTCGACCAGGCGGCGCAGCAGCGGCAGCACTTCTTCCGGAGCGTCCTTGATGAGCTGCAAGTGCGCCCCGATCAGCTCCAGGCCGTGCAGCACGTCGCTGTACTGCTCCTCGTATTGATCGAGGAACGCCTGCTGTTCGCGGAAGCCGGCTCGCCCCTCGGCGGAGGAGAACAGCGCGAAGAAGCGCATGGCGGCGTCGCCCACCCTCACCAGGACGCGGTCGAGTTCCTGGCTTCCGAAGTTCTTCCGCCGGGCCACCGCGGCGATATCGCGCTGCAGATCCTGGAACTGGTAGTTGCTCACCGAGACGCCGAAGTATTGGCCCGCTACGTCCTCGATCTCGTGCGCCTCGTCGAGAATGGCGGCCGCGTACTCGGGAATGATGCCGCCGTACTCCCGGTCCTTCACCGCCAGGTCCGCGAACAACAGGTGGTGGTTGACGATGATGATGTCGCTCTCGAAGGCGCGCTGGTGCATCAGGGTGAGGAAGCAGCGCTCGAACTGGAGGCACTTCTGGCCGGTGCACAGATCGCGGCGCGCATCCACCTTCCCCCACACGCCGGTGGTTTCCGGCAGGGTCTTGATCTCCGCGCGGTCGCCGGTGGCGGTGGTCTTCTCCCAGTCGCGGATGATCTCGAAATCGGCCACCTCCTGCAGCCCCTCGAGCACCGGCTCCTTCTCGGCGTCGTAGATTTTCTGGCGGCAGGCGTAGTTGTTGCGGCCCTTCATGTAGCAGACGCGCACCTGGCGGCCGAGGTACTGCTGCAGGAACGGGATGTCCTTGTAAACAAGCTGCTCCTGGAGATTCTTGGTGGCGGTGGAAATCACGATGCGCTTGCCGGAAACGAGCGAAGGGACCAGGTAAGCCAGCGTCTTGCCGGTGCCGGTGCCGGCTTCTACTATAAGATGGCGCTTGTCGGCGAGCGCGGCCTCCACCGCCTCGGCCATCTCGAGCTGGCCGGAGCGGAACTCGTAGCTGGGGTGGCACTTCGCAAGCACGCCGCCGCGCGCAAAGAACTGCCGCACCGTGAGTTCCCTGGTTTCCGAGGACATCTCCCTGAACTTCAGTATAGACGGGGGGTGGAACGGGCCGATGCGATCCAGCCGAAGGAAGCCCACACAAGCGTTAGCTCAGGCCCGTTTACGACGTTCGTGGCGCACGCACTCTTGCGTGCTGCCTCGACATTCGTGTCGAGGTCGACACCATGCGTCGAGAAGAGTCTCGACGCGGCACGCAAGAGTGCGTGCGCCGCGTCACCCCGCGTTCTCCGCCACATTCATCAGTATTCCCAACAGCGCCAGCGTGCTCAGCAGCGAGCTTCCGCCATAGCTGATCATGGGCAGCGG
>PLEM01000543.1 GCA_003137035.1 Bryobacterales bacterium
CAAGTTCCTGCAAACCCTGCAGGGCATGACCGACAAGAAGTACGGACGCGGCGACAGCGAGAAGCAGGGCTTCACCTACCGCACCCTGATGCTGGCGGGCATGCACTTCATGGACCACTACAATTACGACGTGGAACGCGTGAAGCGCTGCGTGATTCACTACGCCGCGCCCGATGGCATGGTCTACCCGTTCTGCGCCTACAACTCCGGCCCGACCTACCGCGAGAAGATCGAGCGGAAGTACTCGATGCCCTTCGACAAGCAGCTCGAGATGATGGGCGGCGAGTGCGGCGCGGAGCCCAAGCCCGAGCTGGTCCAACTCGGCTAGCCTGGCCCCAAAGCTGGTAGTTTAGAGGAATGTTCCGCAGCGACCCGGCCGGCCGGGAGACTCGAATCCTGTCGGCCGCGTTGGTTCTCCTGCCGGTCCTCTTCAACCTGATTTGCCTCGCTCCGGAACTGTCCATATCGCGCCGCACCTTCAACGACCAGGTGTTTCACTTCGCGGCCTCCCAGCGCATGAGCGAGGCGCTCACCTCCGGGGAGAACCCTGTGGATGCCTGGATGGGCGCCTTCTCCATGGGCTACCCGGTGTGGCGCAGCTATCAGCCCGTGCCCCATCTGGCGACCGCCATAGCTTTCAAGGCCACCTCGCGGTTCATGGAGCCGCGGACCGTTTTCCTCCTGCTCAACTATCTGCTGCTGAGCTTCCTTCCGGTTTGCTTCTACGCGCTGGCGCGCAGCCTGGGGATGGGGCGGCTGGCTTCCGGCGGCGCCGCCGCGCTGAGCCTGGCAGTCTCCGGCGCGGACAATTTCGGACGATTCGGCATCGGCTATGGCGCGTTCGTCTGGCGCGGCTCGGGCCTGTACACCCAGATCTGGGGCCTCGTTCTCCTCCTGCTTGCCCTCGCCTGCCTGCTGCGCGCCGTTCGCCGGGGGCGCGGTCTGGTGATGGCGGGCGTTCTGCTGGCGCTGGCGGCGCTGTCCCATATTGTGGCCGGCTACATCGTGGTCGCCACCGCAGTGCTGCTGGCGGTGACCGGATTCGGCGAGGGTGCACCCGCTTTTCCACGGCGGGCGTTTCGCACCGTGGTGGCTGTGGCGGTAAGCCTGGTGTTGGTCGCATTCTTCGTCGTGCCCATGGCTCTCGACAGCTCCTACATCAACCGGAGCCGCTGGGAGGACGCCTGGAAGTGGGACTCCTTCGGGGCCGAAGCGATCATGCGCGCCTTGAGCAACGGAACCCTGCTCGACGACGGCCGGCTGCCGCTGCTCACCTTGCTGGCTGCGGCGGGCCTGGTGGTCGCCGCGTTCCGGGCGCGCAAATGCAAGACCGCGCTGGCTCTCGCAGCGCTCACCGGCTTCTGGCTGCTGATGTTTTTCGGCCGCACCACCTGGGGACATCTCTTGCAGCTGGCCGGCGTCCCCGGGGACATGCACTTGCACCGGTTCCAGATTGCTTTCGAGATGTTTGCGGTGCTGGCCGCCGCCTTCGCCCTCGAGTCTCTGCTCGGCCTGCTCGCCTTCAGAAGAAGTTGGCTGCGATGGACGGCGGCTGGGCTGGTTCTGGTCGCGCTGCTCACTCCGATATACGCGGAGCGCGCCCGGTATCTCGCCACGAACGCGCAGTGGGGCGCCGAGAACCTCGCAGCCTATCGAGCCGAGAGCCGCGACCTCGAAGCGCTGCTTGCCCGCCTCGAGAGTCTCACGCGAACGGCGCCCGGGCGGGTGCATGCGGGCCGCGCCGCCGATTGGGGCGGACGATTCAAAGTGGGCAGCATGCCGGTGTTCAGTCAGCTCGCCGAACACGGGCTCGCCTCGACCAGCTTCCTGTACCACAGCATGTCGGCGGCATCCGACACCATGGTGCTGCTCCAGGAAAATCGCCCGGGCGATCTCGAATTGTTCGGCGTGCGTTACGTGATTGCGCCGGAAGGGGTCCCGCTCCCGCCGACCCTCATACCACGCGGGATCTTCGGCCGCTTTCGGCTCTACGAGGTCCGTGGCTCGGGTTTCTTCCAACTCGTGTCGGTTCCCTACGCTTTCGAAGGGACCCGGGAGACGCTCTTCGAGCCGAGCCGCGACTGGCTCGCGCATCCGCTGCGCCAATACCGGCAGCACATCGCCCTGTATCCCGGCAAGGCGCCTGCGGGAATCTACAAGCAGGTGCTGCACCGCTGGGAGCCTTTTCCCTCCCCTTCCCCCGCCGACAGTCCGCCGCCCGGCGAGATTCTGAGCGAATCCAAAACCGGAGAGGTTTACCGGGCTCAAGTGCGCGCCGGCGGCCCTTGCCACGTGCTCTTTCGCAGCAGCTTCCATCCTGGGCTCAAGGCGGAAGTGGACGGCGTGCGCGTGCAGCCGGTCATGGTGACCCCCGGCCTGACTGCGATCCCCATAACCGCCGGAACGCACCAGATCGCAGTCTTCTATGAAGCCGGCATGCTCAAGCCGCTGCTTGCGGCGCTGGGGCTGCTGGTGGTGTGTCTGGCCGGCTTCGCCTCGCGCAGAGGTCTCGTTGCGAAGGCGGAAACCGCCGTCGTCGCGCGCGCCGCTCAGATTTGGCACGCGCTGGACGGCTCCCACCGCCCGTGGGTACAGAACCGGCTGGCGTGGGGCCGCAGGCACTGGGTCTACCTCCTGTTGGTGACCGCCATCGCGCTGGTCGCTCTCCGCCCCTGCTACCGCGGCATGTTGATGGACGGCCACGACTCCACCGCTTACCCTCCGCGGGTGGTCGAGTTTCACGAAAACTTCCGAAATGGAATCGTGGCTCCGGTCTGGGCTCCGGATCTGGGCAATGGTTTCGGACAGCCGCTCTTCGAGTTCATTCCGCCGCTCCTGCATGGCATCGCGGAGCTTTTCTACGCGGCGGGAGCGTCGCTCGCCGACAGCCTCCAGTTCGCCGTGCTGGCACTCGGCCTGTTTGCGGCCTTCTCGATGTACGCCATCGGGGTCCGCCTGGGCTCGCGCCGCGCCGGAATGGTCATGGCTACCGCGTACCTGTTTTGCTGTTACGTGCAACTCGACTTATACGTGCGCGGCTCGTTCCAGGAGTTCTCCGGCCTTGCGGTGCTGCCTTTCGCGGTCTGGGCCCTTTGGCTGGCCATGGATACTCGCAAGTTCGCCGCCCTGGCTTTGGCCAGCGTGGGCATCGCGCTGCTGCCGCTATCCCATGCGGCCGCGGTAATCGCCATCCCGGCCCTGGCGCTGTTGGCGCTTCTGCTTGCGGGCCGGGACTGGAGAGGGCTGCTGCGCGCCGCGGCGGCTCTGATCGGCGGCTTCGGTCTTTCGGCCTACTTCTGGGCTCCGGCGCTGTGGGAGCGGAGCTCGGTCCAGATGGAATCGTTGCGCGAAGGCGCTTTTTCCTACTCGGCCCACTTCGTGTATCCGATGCAACTCCTCTACTCCCCTTGGGGCTACGGGGTATCCGTGGCTGGACCCGGCGATGGAATGTCGTTCATGTTGGGCCCGGTGCACCTGGTTCTGGCGGCCGCCAGCCTGATCCTGGCGTTCCGCAAGGGCGGAATCCGGACCATCCCCGGCCGTTTTGCCCTGGCCGGCGCCCTGATTGCCGGGGCGGGCGCCATGATGAGCACTGCGCTCTCCGAACCGCTGTGGAGGGCGATGCCCTCGATCCAGTACCTCAACTACCCTTGGCGCTTCCTGGGTTTGTCGGCTCTCGGCCTTTCGCTCGTCGCCGGCGTCTGGATCCTGTCGGCCGCCTCAAAAGGCAAAGCACGCTGGATCTGGCCAGGCACCGCTATTCTGGCTCTGGCGCTCTTCGGATTGCCACACACCACGCCGTCCCAGTTCCTCACATTTGACGACGAATTCTATACGCCCGGCTCCATCGCCGCCCGGGGAATCAACACCACGACCCACGAGGAATACCAGCCCGCCTGGGTCAAATACCGCCCACCCTACGATGGAACGGAGATCGTGCCTCTGACTTCTGTCCCGGGGTTCCGCGTCCAGCCCCTGCCCGGCCGCACTCCGGAGTTCCGGGCCTATCGGGTGGCCTCGCCACATCCCTGCGCGTTGCGAGTCAACACGTTCTACTACCCCGGCTGGGAGATTTCCATCGACGGCGTGCCGGCGCCCTTCACCATCGAAGAAATGTGGGGCCGGATGCTGGTCGACCTGCCCTCCGGCTCTTGCACCCTAACCCTTCAGCTCCGAAACACAACCCTGCGCGCGGCGACCCGCTGGATCTCGTTGCTCGTGGCCGTCCTGCTCCTCGCTGGCACTTTTCTGGCCCGCCGGCGCTCGGAAGGCGCACCTTTGCATGAAGCGCTCGTCGACAACTCCTCGAGCGCGCGCGCTTGAAGTAGCTGAATTACACATTCAGACACCTCCAATAACACAACACGAGTTCGCGCAGTCCGCCCGACAGTCTTCTATCGTCACGATAGTCTAGCCGATGTCGATTGTGTCTATTTATGTATTTGGACGCCACGCAGGCATAAAGCCCAACTAACCATCTCCACGAACACCGCTGTGGCTTCGGTTTTCTCCGAAGACAAGCCGGTCGCCACGCAATCGCGAGCGCATTTGCCACCTACACAGCGTGCACCCTTCGAATTGGGGGCGTCGCGACTCACCTTGCGCTGCGCGCGCTCCCGGATCGGCCATGCACGCGAACCGCGTCTGCGAAGGGGCGCGGGCGCGCGCTGCCGCGTTGCGGACCGGTGAACGCGCATTGCCGCACGGCCGGCGGAGCATCGCGGCAATCGACGGAATACGTCCAGGGCAAGATGCTGGCGGAGACGTTACGTGGACGCATTCTACCGGCAGCTTTCTATATACTGCTAATAATTCGCTTTCATTCGCGGCGGACCATCTTGCAATAACCGATTGGTAAAGCCGTGGATCGCCGACTGGGCTCCGCTATTCAATCCCCGCGACTCGAGAAACGTTCGCGTAACTGCCGATTGCGCCCGTTTCTGGGCGACCGCCCACCGGAAGTACTGAGGGCTGAGTGGATTGTGCGCTGGTACTTCCTAGTACTGTTGCACCAGAGCAATCACCATATTAGGCCCAGGTTGTCTGCTATGATGATCGTCTTGGTTAGAGTCCCCGCAGTCCGAACTGCATAAGAGGGACCTAAGAAGTTGCTTGGACCGCAAGGAGAAATCGTATGAGATGTAGTTGCGGGTTGTACCGGCCAGCCGTGCTGACTGTGTTGGCGCTGTTCGCTGCTGGCCTCGGTTCTGCCAGCAGCCTGTCGTACTCCGGGACTTTCTCGCACGACAACGACGTGCAGTTGTTCAGTGTCTACCTGGCGAATCCTGGGACGGTTACGATTCAGACCTGGTCGTTTGGAGGCACCTGGGGCCCCAACCAGCTCGGTCACCCCGAAACCAACGCGGCGGGCCAATCCGTTGCGGCCGGAGGGATCTTCCCATTCCTAACGCTGTTCGATCCTAACAACGGGGAGATTCTGTACACCTCCAATCAACTTGGCTGTGGGGAATGCCGCCCCGACCCCGTCACCACCTATTCATACGACGCCTACATCTACACCCAGCCGCTGGCGGCGGGTTTTTATGAGCTGGCCCTCACTGTATACGACAACGTTCCAGTGAGCGCATATTGGCAAGACGGTCTCTCCAACTCCGGCAATCCTTATTTCACCGAAACATTCTTTAACGACTACAACAGTCGCACGCCCCCTTACACTACTTATGGCGCCTACGAGCACGCTCCGTTCCTGTTGTACTCGAGCGGCGAAAAGCGCAATGGGAATTGGGACGTCGATATCATCGGCGTAGACAATTCCAATGAGCTTCCGGAACCAGCTTCGCTGGTACTGTTCATAGCAGGACTCGTTCTGTTGTTTGTACCGCGCGCACTTGGTTTGCGTCGCGTTTCCTAAGGGTTTGAGGAGCACCAATGAGAAGACTGTTCAACCTGGTCGCGCTCTGCGCGATCTTGCTTTCGGCTACGCCAGCCTGGGCCGTGGACCTGCCACCCCAGGCCGACGCGTACGTACTAAATACAAATGTCACTCTCAACCAGGGCACCCAGCCCACGCTGTTTGTAGGCGGGCCGGCGACGTCCGTGGTTCAGTTTGACCTCACCAACAAACTGCCGACGGGCGCCACTGCCAGCGATGTGTCCAAGGCTACCTTGTACCTTTGGGTGAATACTCTGACTACCGCTGGCGCGGTCGACGTCCACGACGTGAGCTGCGCCTGGACCGAGACCGGAGTAACTTACCAGAATCTCGTCCAAGCCAACTGCATCGGCGGCGCTCCCGCGAGCATTGCTGTGCCCCTCAGGTACGTGTGGGTCACGGCGGACGTGACCAATATGGTGCAGAGCTGGATCGCGACCGGCGTGAACAATGGCCTCGCACTAACCGCGGCTGCCAGCGCACCGAATACAGTGGTGTACTTCGACACCAAAGAAAGCACCTCAACAAGCCATCCCGCGCGGCTCGAGATCACTCTGGCCGGGCCGGCCGGACCCCGTGGGCTGCTGGGTGATCCTGGTCCCGCTGGCCCGACCGGCGCGACTGGCACGATGGGACCTGCGGGGGCAAGCGGACCTTCCGGGCCCCAGGGCTCGGCTGGACCCTCCGGGCCGCAGGGCGCTGTCGGACCTTCCGGCCCCTCTGGAGCCCAGGGCGTTG
>PLEM01000150.1 GCA_003137035.1 Bryobacterales bacterium
ACGAGAACTCCATCCGCCGCGCTTACTACAAGGCCCTCAAGGAGCTCCAGTCATCCCCGCCTCCACGCAAAACAGAAATGACGGAGCAAAGCCAAACTCCGCCGCCTCCGCCCGATCCCCCGCTCGAAGACACCTACGCCCAAGCGGAGCCGGAACCGCCATCCCCATGGCCTTCCGCGCCCGCCGCCCGGTTAGCGCCCGCCAAGCCCGTGCTAGCCTGTCTCATTGAGGAGGATATCCATGAAGCGCCCCATCCTGTCCCTTTTCCTGTTGCCGCTAGCATGTTGTCTCGCCCAGATTTCCGAACCCAATGAAGCGGGAGTGGCGATGGGCCACCTGCATTTCAAAGTCCGCGACATCGAGGCGCATCGGAAGCTCTGGGTGGACGTGCTGGGCGGCGTCCCCGGGAAACTCGGCCCCATGGAGATGGCCACGCTGCCCGGCGTGGTGATCCTCTGGGAGAAGGGCGAGCCCTCCGGCGGCACCGTCGGTTCCAGCGTCGGGCATGTCGGCTTCCAGGTCCGCGACGTCAAGGAAATGCTCGCCAAAGCCCGGGCCAATGGGATCAAGATCGAGAGCGAATCGCCGCCGTTCCTCGAGGTGGACGGCGGGGTCCGCGTCGAGCTCGGGCAGAACCGCTCGCTCGCCACTCCCGTCATGTTCCACCACGTCCATTTCTATACCCAGGCGGTTGCGGAAACCAAAGCATGGTACGTGAAGACGCTCGGAGCCGCGCCGGGCAAGCGGGGCAACTTCGAGGCCGCTGACGTGCCCGGGGCCAACCTCACCTTCACGGCGTCGGAAACGCCCACCGTCCCCACCAGGGGCCGCGCGCTCGATCACATCGGATTCGAAGTCGCCAACCTCGAGGCCTTCACCAAAAAACTCGAGGCCGCCGGAGTGAAGTTCGACGTCCCCTTCCGCAAGGTTCCCTCCCTCGGCATCTCGCTCGCCTTCCTCACCGATCCCTCCGGAACCTATGTCGAGCTGACCGAAGGGCCCGATACCCCGCGGCTGGCCGCGCCGATCCGCTATCTTCCCGAGCTGAAGCTCTGGGCGCTCTCCACGGACCGCACCACCTACGTGCTCGGCCTCAACGAGAAGAACGACCTCCAGACCATTTACTGGGGAAAGAAGCTGCCGAGCCTGGAGGGCATCGCCCCGGCGCACACGGCGCGCGCATCCGCCTCCTTCGAATCCGACGAGGGCATGACCGCCGAGGAGTATCCCGGCTGGGGCGGCATGCGCTATGCCGAGCCCTGCCTCAAGGTCACGCTGGCGGATGGAACCCGCGACCTGGTCCTGAAATACGTCTCGCACGAAATCCGCGGCGACACCCTCACCATCCGCCTCAAGGACATCCAATACGATCTCTTCGTGGATCTCACCTATCGCATCCACGCGCCCACCGGAATCATCCGCAAAGAGGCGCGCGTGTTGAACTCCACCGGGCAGGCGGTGGTGGTCGAGAGTGCGCAGTCTGGCGTGTGGAATCTGCCGCCCGGCGAAGGCTACCGCCTCAGCTACCTGGCGGGCCGCTGGGCCGGCGAGACGCAGCTCATTCAGGAGCCGGTGCACCGAGGCATCAAGGTGCTCGAGAGCCGCCGCGGCGACACCAGCCATGAGATGAATCCCTGGTTCGCCATCGATTACCAGGGCCGCGCCGACGAGGAGCACGGCAAAGTATGGTTCGGCGCGCTGGCTTGGAGCGGCAACTGGAAGCTGGCCGTCGAGCAGACTCCCAACCAGTTGGTGCGCGTGGTGGGTGGCTATAATCCCTTCGACTTTGGCTACCAGCTCAAGCCCGGCGAAAGTCTGGAAACGCCCCCGTTCTATGGCGGGTTCACCGACCGCGGATTCGGCGAAGCTTCCCGCCTGATGCACCGTTTCGAGCGCGATGCCATTCTGCCGCGGCGCTCCGCCTCCCGCCTGCGCCCCATTCTCTACAATTCCTGGGAAGCCACCACCTTCAATGTGAACGAAGAGGGGCAAAAGCAGCTCGCCGAGAAAGCCGCCAGGATCGGAGCCGAGCTGTTCGTCATGGACGACGGCTGGTTTGGAGCGCGCGACCACGATCGCGCCGGCCTGGGCGACTGGGTCGTCAACCCCAAGAAATTCCCCAACGGCTTGCAGCCGCTGATCGCGCGCGTCAAGGAGCTGGGCATGAAGTTCGGCCTGTGGGTGGAGCCGGAAATGGTGAACCCGGACAGCGACCTGTACCGCGCCCATCCCGACTGGGCCATCCACTTCCCCGGCCGCCCGCGCACCGAGAGCCGCAACCAGCTTGTGCTCAACATGGCGCGCGACGACGTCAAGGAACACATCTTCGGCGTGCTCGACAAGCTGCTATCCGAAAACGACATCCGGTTCGTCAAGTGGGACATGAACCGCCCCGTCGCCGAGCCCGGCTGGCCCGCCCTGCCCATCCCCGAGCAGAAGAAGTTCTGGGTGAAATACGTCACCAACGTCTACGAAATCTTCGACCGCCTGCGGGCCAGGCACCCGGGCCTGGAGATCGAAGCCTGCTCCGGCGGCGGGGCCCGCGTGGACCTGGGCATTTTGACGCGCGTCGAGCAGGTCTGGACCTCGGACAATACCGACGCCTTCGACCGCCTCCGCATCCAGGAGGGCTTCAGCTACGCCTATGCTCCCAAGGTGATGATGGCCTGGGTGACCGACGTGCCCAACATGAACGGCCGCTCCACCCCGCTCGAGTTCCGCTTCCTGGCCGCCATGATGGGATCCCTCGGTATCGGAGCCAACCTGAACCACTGGAGCGAGCGCGATTTCGAGGTGGCCTCGAAGATGATCGCCTACTACAAGTCCATCCGCGCGACCATCGCCGAAGGCGACCTCTACCGGCTCTTCTCGCCGCGTGAGGGCGGTCTCACCGCCAATCAGTACGTTTCCGCCGACGGGAAGCAGTCCGTGGTGTTCGTGTTCCAGCAGTCGCAGCAGTACAACCGCCCCGCGCCGACGGTCTACCTCCGCGGGCTGGACGATAACGCGCTCTACCGCCTCCAGCCGCTCGACGACAAACTGCTGGAAAGGCCGCAAACCGCCACCGGAGCCTGGCTCGCCAACCACGGCCTGCGCTTCCGCCTCCGTGGCGACTTCGACAGTTCCTCGGTGCGCCTCGAGAGAGTGCAGTAATGGGGGGCGGACTTCAGTCCGCGCGGGGCTTCAGCCCCGCGGCGCGGACCTCCAGCACGCCCCGGTTTGATTTACACTGGGACCAAGTACCATGTCTAGAAAAAACGTCCTCCTCCATTCCATTCTGATCGGCGCGCTGGCGCTTCCGCTGCTCAACTGCGGAGGAAGCGAGCACGACGCGGCCGAGGCCTACTTCCTGGTCACCTCCAACAAGAAGATCCCCTACTGGCAGGCCGCCGCCGCCGGATTCGGGCAGGCCGCCGGCGAATTCAAGGTGAGATGGGAGATGGTGGGCCCGGAGACCTACGACCCACAAGCGGAGAAAGAGGAATTCCAGAAGGTGCTCAGCCAGCGCAAGCCGACGGGCATCCTGGTTTCTGCCGCCGATCCCGAGGTGATGAAGCCCGAGATCGATGCCGCCATCGCGCAGGGCATCCCGGTCATCACCATCGACTCCGACTCGCCGTCCAGCAAGCGCCTGCTGTTCATCGGCACCAATAATTACGACGCCGGCCAGACCGGAGCCAACGTCGTCGCCAGGCAGTTGCAGGGCAAAGGCAACGTGGTGGTGTTTACCATGCCCGGCCAGGCCAACCTCAAAGAGCGGCTGCACGGCTACGAGCAGGTGTTCCGCGGCCATCCCGGAATCAAGATCGTCGAGATCGTGGACATCAAGGGCGATCCCACCATCGCCTTCGACAAGACCTCCGACATCGTCGCCAAGAACGCGCCGGTTGACGCGTTTGTGTGCCTCGAGGCGCAGGCCTGCCCCGAGGTCGCCGAAGTGCTCAGCCGCAAGCAGGTCAAAGGCAAGACCGTGGTGTCCATGGACACCGACCCGCGCACGCTCGATGCCATCCAGAAGGGCTTAATTGTCGCCACCATCGCCCAGAAGCCGTTCACCATGGCGTACTTCGGCGCCAAGTTGCTCGACCAGTTGTACCACCACAAGCTGCCGTCCCTGGAGGTCGCCTGGGCCCAGGACGCCCGCTCGCCGCTGCCCAGCTTCATCGACACCGGCACCACGCTCATCGACAAGAACAACGTCGATGCGTTTCTGAAGGCCAACCCCCCGGCGCAAAAAGGGAACTGATGTGGCACAGGCCTTCAGCCTGTGTGATCCGTTCGGGCCGCCGTCTCCGGCTGCATGCCGAAGCGGCGGAGCAGCAGGAATTCCGAAAGATTTTCCGCGGTCAGCAAACCCACCAGGCGATCGCTTTCCATGACCAGGGCGCAGGAGCCGGCCGGCGCCAGTGAGCGCATGGCTTCGGACAGATCCTGGTCCGGGGTGAGCCGCACAAACGCCCGATCCATGGCCCCCGAGACGTAAGAATCCGGGCCGCCGGTGGCCATCGCGCGCAGCAGCGCGTTGCGGCCCAGCAGGCCGATCACCTGTCCCCCGTGCATCACCGGGAAATCCTGCTGCGTGGTGGCCAGCAGCAGGTTGGCGGCATCGCGGATGGTGTCGCCGTGCGCCAGCGTTCGGAAATCGGTCACCATCGCCGAGCGCACCGGCAGGCCCTGAGTCAGGATGCGCCCCACCGCCGCCGCGCCCTCCTGCGCCGCCCCGAGGTAGACGAAGAAGGCGATGAAGATCAGCATGTAATTGGTGCTCAGCAGCCCGTACAGGCCCATCGCGATGGCCAGAAACTGGCTTACCCGCGCCGCGCGCCGTGTGGCTTCGTCGCCCGGCCGGTGCAGCGCCAGCGCGCCGCGCAGGATTCGCCCGCCGTCCATCGGAAACGCCGGCAGCAGATTGAACGCCGCCAGAATCAGATTGCCGGCCGCGATGCGCTCGAGCAGGTTGCCGTCGGTCGGCTCTACTAGTTGCTCCAGAGGCGTCAGGGCATCGGTCCACATCAGCGCGCCGAACAGGCCCAAGGCGATCAGCAGGTTCACCGCCGGCCCGGCCAGCGCGATCCAAATCTCCTCGCGCGGCTGGGGGCTTCGTTCCAGGCGCGTCACGCCGCCGATCGGAAACATCACTATCTCCAGCGTCCGCACCCCGTACAGCTTCCCCACCAGCGCGTGCCCCAGCTCGTGCAGAATCACCGAGGCGAACAACGCGGCAATGTATAGCACGCCGACCAGCGGGGACTGCCGCTCGCCGATGCCTGCGAACGCCACGAAAACGAAGAGCAGGACGAAGGTGAAGTGCAGGCGCACCGGCACGCTGCCGATGCGCACCGTGGCGATGGACCCGGGGATGAAACTGGCTTCCGTTTTGTTGTTGCCCGTTGGCTCCGGCTCCATCGGCGACCCTGGACTCACGATAACAGAAATCCCCGCGGGCGGCTCCACAGCCCGAAAACTAGGTATTGAGTATACTGTCACGAGTTTCGTAGAGTAGGCTGTATGGGTCGGGAACTCGCGGTTACGTCTCCGGATGGGAAGAACCGGACCATCGTCCTGGAAGGCAGTCCGCTGTCGCTGGGCCGATCCAGCGCCAACGAGCTGTGTTACCCCGAGGACATCGGCCTCTCGCGCCAGCACATGGCCATCGAGCCCGACGGGGACGAATGGACGGTGCGCGACCTGGGCAGCAAAAACGGCACCTTCCTCAACGGCGTCCGCGTAGGCGACAAGCGCCGGCTCAAGGCGGGCGACCGCATCATCGCCAGCCGCGTGGTGCTGACGTTCGAGCCCGGCCAGACCGACGCAAGCAAGACGGTTTTCATCGAAGGCCTGGGCACTTCGACGCCCGCCCACGTCACGGTCGCCACGACGCTGGAAACCTTGCTCAAGCGCGAGCGGAAGGAGCCCGGGACGATTCTGGCGCCAGGCGCGAACCAATGGAGCAGCCCGATCACCGCGCTGGTTCGCGTGGGCCGCGAGCTGGCGGTGCGGCGGCCGCTGCCCGAGCTGTATACCGTCATTTTGGGCCTGGCCATGGAGTCCTGCGGCGCGCGCCGGGGCGTTCTGCTCACGCTGGAGAAGGGCAGCCTGGCGGTGCAGGCTTCCCGCGGCGAAGGGTTCCGCATCAGCACCACCGTGCGCGACCGCGTCCTGAATGCCAAGACCTCCCTGCTGGTCCGCGACGCGCAGCAGGACGAGGCGCTCCGGCTGCAGGTCAGCATCGTCGAGCAACGCGTACGCACGCTGATGGCGGTTCCGTTGCAGACCGACGACCAGGTGATCGGACTGCTCTACGTCGACTCACCCCAGCTCACGCGGGAGTTCACCGGCGACGATCTGAACCTGCTCACCGTGATGGCCAACGTGGCCGGCCTGCGCATCGAGCGGGAGCGGCTGGTGGACATCGAGCAGGCGGAAAGACTGATGGCCGCGGAACTGGAGCAGGCGGCCGAGATCCAGCGCCAGCTTCTGCCCGCGGAGGCGCCGGTAGTGGCCGGGCTGGACCTGGCCGGCTACAACGCCGCCTGCCGCACCGTGGGCGGCGACTACTACGATTTCCTGACCTACCCGGACGGCCGCATCGGCATCGTGATCGCGGACGTGGCGGGCAAAGGCATGCCGGCGGCCCTGGTAGTGGCCAGCCTGCAAGCCAAGGTGCAGGCGCTCGCCGATACCCCGGGCGACACCGCCGCCATGGTGGGCCGCCTGAATCGCGGCATGGCGGCCACCTGCCCGCGCAACCGTTTCGTGACGCTGTTCTTCGCGGTTCTGGACCCTCTCACCGGAGAACTGGCCTACTCGAACGCCGGGCATAACCCGCCGTTCGTGGTCCGGCCGAACGGAGAGATCGCGCTGCTGGAAGGCGGAGGCCCGCCGCTGGGAATCCTGCCGGCCATGCGCTACGAGGAGCAGCACTGGAAGTTGGAGCCGGGTGACGTTCTGCTGATGTACAGCGACGGCGTCACCGAGGCGTTTAGTCCCGAGGGGGAGGAGTTCGACGAGCGGGTCAAGGACGTGGTGGCCGGGAAACGCAGCGAGCCCGCGGCGGCGATCGTCCGGGCGGTGCACGAGGCCGTCGCCACCTGGACCGCCGGCCACCCCGCCACCGACGACATCACCGTGGTGGCCGTGCGGCGCACCGCTACAGAGTGATTCGGATAGGCGCGGATCCGCGCCCGCTCGAGGAATTCCAGCATGGCGAGCCTCAGAGGCTCCACGACACACCGATTGTGGTATGCTGATGCGGTCCGCAAGGCTAAAAAAGGCTAATTACGGCCGATATTCCTCCGAATCCGAGTCGCGCAGCTTTCGCCCAGATCCCAACTCCGCGTTCCTGGTTGAACGCAGAGAGAGCGTTATACATATGGACCGCGATCGTTGCGGCGTGTGTGGTGTGGCAGCCATTGCGCCTGGGGTTCTATTATGACGACTGGCCTGAGTGGGTGTACGGCTCGACACAGGGCGCTCCTTTCAGCATTACTCGCCTTCTTTTCCTGCATCAAGACGATCCAACGCGGCCGGGCTTGCTGCCGGCGCGCTTTTTCTGTTCGTCGGTATTCGGCAACGATACTCTGCTATGGCATTTGGCGCTCCTTCTGGTCAACTGTGCAATCGCACTGAGCATCGTGGCGGTTGGGCGCCTCCTGACCCGATCCCGTACACCCATGGCAAGAACGATCACGGCATGCGCGGGCTTGTGCTGGCTGCTTCTGCCTTGGAATGGCGCCGCAAGATTCTGGCCCACGCTGCTTCCGCACACGTTGATGGTCGCCGTGGAGGGTTTGCTGTGCGTTCTCTTGATGCGCGGATGGGAGAAGAACAGGTCCCGAGCGATCGCGGCCGGAATTCTGTACCTCTGGATGTGCGTGAGCTACGAAGCATTCTATCTGCAATGGATTCCGCTAATCCTGATCGGGGTCGTACTGTGGAGGGCTAAGCGCGTAACCGCGAGGCCAGTTATCGCGAGCGCGATCGCTTTGCTTGCCGCTCAAGCCGTTGCGGCGGCGTGGAACATGTACACCAGACAAGCCGGCTATTACCGGACGAAGCTGGTGATCGTAAACTGGGGCCAAGTGCCTTGGAATCTCTCGAATTTGGCGCCTGCGGTTATTCGCAGCGTTTACGAGATAGCAGCGGCAGCCGTTGTATTCGGGGGCGTCGTGACCGTCATATGGCTGGCTGTGTGTGTAAGATCGCTCTGGCGCGCTTCCGATAGACCCGCCGGTTACACCAGCGTTCTGCTGGCTGGGATACCCGTCCTTGGAGGAATCATCTCCATCGTCGTCTTTTCGCTAGCCGGCCGGGTCGTCACAGGAACGGGCGTGGAGAACAGATCGCTGCTGATCTTCAACTTCTGGATCGTCATCGCGGCCACAGTATTGACTGTCTTCGCCATGGAGCGTCTGCGGCGGCTGCCGAAGCTCGTCTTCGTTTTTGGGCTCGCCGGTCTTGGGCTCTGTCTAGCGGTTGGCCAAGTGCTTCGTGCCAGTGATTGGGTGACGGCCTGGAACCGGCAGCAGAAGCTTCTCGCGGAGGCGCCGATCGCGGATCTAAGACGCACCGAGCCGGACGCCTGCATCGTAATTGTGAACCCCCGGGGCGTGAACGACGCTCCGATTTTTGCCGCGCCATGGGATATCAAGTATGCGATTCTGTGGACTTACCCGTTTCTTCAAAGCCGCCGGTTCATTGTGTATAACCCGTGGGAGGGCCCGATGACGTGGAATGGCAAGGAATTGGGGTACCCGAACCAGCCCGCGCTGGAGACAACGGCCCCCGTCTACTTCTGGCGGCCGTCCGACCAAAGGCTTTGGCGGCCATCCGGCCCGGTGGTGATCCACCAGGACTTGTCCGTCGAGCCGGCGCATTGAGGCCGATACGATTCGACGCTCTTGTAGCAGCATGCGCCGGCGGGCAGCGCGCGTTTCGGAGCCGCTTTACTGGGTGGCGGAGCGCCTCTGGAGCGCGCTCAAGTCGCACAACCAGGCGTCCAGATGAGCGAGTTCCTCGCGGGCGAGGAAGGCTTCCCGGACCAGCGCCTCGTAACAGATGCGGAGATTGTCGTGAATGCGATCCGGACCGCTCCGCAGGTTGAGGGATTCCAGAAGCTCCCCGATACGACGGTTATTCAGATACCCCGGCAGCTCATCCCGGAAGTCCCGCATCAACTGGTAGTCGTTGCGCAACTGGCGGACAGTGGGCCCGGTGAACAGGATGGACCAGCCGTTGGTCCAGGCGATACGCTGGGCCACCAGGCTTCGCCCTGTTGAACGGGCACCAGGCGCCAGCGCCCAAAGCGACCTTGCGATCGTTTCTAAAGTAGATCGGGAGCGGGGCGGTCAGGCGGTAGCTCGCATCGGCGTCCGGGTTCTCGTCCACCAGTCCCTGCTGGAAGGGAGGCGCGGGCCGCTGAACCGCATCCAGAGGAAGACCCCTCGGCCGGATGTTCGAGTCCGAAAACCAGTTGCACACGTTGATTCAACCGCCGCTCGTCAAGGCCGGGGCGGTGTGGAACCGCCGGCGCTCCGCCCAAAACACCGGCAGGGGCGAGTTGTCGTCGTCGGTTTCGACAATGAGCTCGGCTCCCTGCTGGATGGCCAGCAAGTAACCGATGTTCTTCCGGGCGTAGCGCCGCGTCGGGCAAGACTCGGCGTAGCGGAAGCCGGTGTTCGCCTGTTTCGAAAGATCGTAGAAGTGGCAGCCGTCCAGCGCGATATCCGACAGCCGCGGGCGCTCGCCGTCCGACATGGGTCTGTTATCGCAGCACCTGACGCGCGGCGTGGTCCTCCAAGCTGATGCGGCGCCGGCACGCCCAGCAATCGGCGGACGAAGTCTGACATAATCGCATCTGCGAGCCCGGAGAGGATGCGGCTCGCGGATCGAGGGTAACCATGACGGTTTGGAAGTGCTCGCTCTGTTGGTTTGCGATGGTGGCTTGCAGCCTGAGTGCTCAGGCTCCTCGCAGCTACGCTGGAAAGCCCTACCAGGGGCAGCCACAGATCATTCCCGGCCGCGTCCAGGCGGAGTTGTACGACAGCGGCGGACAGGGGATCGCCTACAACGATTCCGATGCCGTCAACAACGGCAGCGGGCGGCTGAACAAGGGCGACAGCGATCTGGACCGTTTCCGGCAGGACGAAGGCGTCGACATCTCCTATACGAAGCGGGGTATCGATTCCACGTACGACGGAGGGAGCGAGAAGTACGGCGAACTCTACGTTGGTTGGACGGAGCCGGGCGAGTGGCTGAAGTACACCGTGGAGGTGAAGGCTTCCGGGATGTACAGAATGACGGCGCACATCTCGTCGAAGAACCCGGGCGCGCAAATCGCGATCGCGTTCGACAACATCGACCAGCTCGGCCCGATCACCCTGACGACCACGGAGGATTACCACCGGTGGCGTGTGGCGAGACTCGGCCAGCTCCGGTTGGAGAAGGGCCCTCACGTGATGACGCTGGCGATCGTCAAAGGCGGCAACCTCAACGTCGATTACGTGAAGTTCGCCCCGGTCGCCGATGCTCCGGCGCCGCCGAAGTTCGCGACCCGGTTCCAAACCGTGGAGGCCTTCGAGCAGGTCCGGAGAATGCACCGCGGGGTGAATATCGTCGGTTATGACCCGCTGTGGGACAACTTCGAAGACGCCCGTTTCAAGGAGAAGCACTTCAAGCTGATCCACGACGGGGGATTCCAGACGGTTCGCGTCGGGTTACACGCCTTGGGCCACATGGATGCGGAGAACCGGCTCGATCCGGAGTGGCTCCGCACGCTGGACTGGGTGGTGAAGAACTCGGTGGCCAACGGTCTCATAGCCATCCTGGACCTGCACAATTACAACGACTGCGGCAAGGACGGCGCCGGTTGCGCACCCAAGCTGCGCGCGTTCTGGCGTCAGATCTCGGAGCGTTACCAGGACGCTCCCGCAAGCGTGATGTTTGAAATCCTGAACGAGCCCAGCCGTGAGATCACACCGGAGATGTGGAACAAGGAACTAAAGGATACGCTGGCCATCATCCGCCAGACCAACCCCACCCGGACCGTAGTCATCGGACCGGCTAACTTCAACACCATCGAGTTCCTGGACAAGCTGGAACTGCCGGCGGACGACCGCAATCTGATTGTCACCGTCCACACCTATCTGCCAATGGAATTCACTCACCAGGGCGCGTGGTGGAATGCGGAGAACAAGGATCGGTCTGGAATCACCTGGGGCTCGGATGCCGAGAAGCAGGCCATCGAAAAACTCTTCGGCGTGGCTCAGCAGTGGTCCAAGAAGGAGAATCGCCCCATTTTGCTGGGGGAATTCGGCTCTTACGACAAGGCTCCGATGGAATCGCGGGAGCGTTACACGGCGTTCTTGGCGCGCACGGCGGAGTCGCTGGGCTGGGCTTGGACGTACTGGCAGTTCGACTCGGATTTCATCTTGTACAACATCGACAAGGATGAGTGGGTGCGGCCGATCTGGAAGGCGCTGGTCCCATAGGCGTCGCCACGAGTGGCGGGCCCAGAGGGCACCCCGGCACGCTGAAGAGGCTGCTGAAGAAGTCCTTCTGAACGCTCGAAGAGGACAAGCTGAAGCATGTCCCACGGGGTCATGGCCAGGTTGGGGTCGCGAGTTCGATGCGCCAGGACGGCCCGCCCAGGAAAAGCGGCCCTTCCGCTCTTACAAAGCCGGGGACCTCTCCACGGACGATCCACACGTGGTGGTCCGGCGGGTTCTTCCCCAGCAGCGTCGCCAACATGCCGGTAATGCCGCCGATTTCCACCTTCACGAGGTAGTGAATCGCCTCATAGCGAGGCCCAGCCGCCGAGAACGGCTGCTGGCCCAGCCGGGTGATCTTGAGCTTTACAAGCCGAGGTTTCGGCGTCGGGGCCACCATCGAGACGATGGTTTCCTGGGCCTCGGGTGCGATGTTCTTCACCAGCGTGAGGGTCATGCCGTTGGCGATATCGGCCGGCAGCGGCTTCTGCTCGGTCTCGACCTTCTCTTTACCATCCTCGTCCGTGTACCGGATGGCGACCCGGCCGCGAGGGCCGTCGATCGAAACGTCCATCGGAACGCGGAAGGCCGGCCCCTTCTGCACCAGGTGATAACTCAGCAAGCGGAAAAAGCGCCGTTGGGTGTACACGACGATCTCATCATGGATCGACCCGTCCTTGAAATGAAACACCATCCGGCTGGTCACCCGGTCGCCGCGAGACTCCTGGGCCAGGTCGCCCCCAGCGAGTGTCTCTCCCTCGAGCGTGCGCAGAACCAGAAACCCGCGGACCAGCCCTTCGGCGTGGCGCACGGCGACCTGCGCCGCCGCCCCCGTGCCGCCCGCAGTCAGGAGGATGGCGGTCAGCGCCGCCCGAAGCGTTCGACGCGACAGGAGCCATTGCATGGGTCCATTGTCCCAGTTCAGGGTGTACTACGGGTGCTGCGTTTCCTGAGCGCCAGACAGAATCGGGGGGCGGGTTTCAACCCGCGCGGGGCTTGAGCCCCGCCGTTCCGCGGGTCTGAAGCCCCGCGCGGACTCGAAGTCCGCCCTCCAAACTCGCGCGCCCTTCGGGCTTCCCAGCCTCGCGCGGCTTGGCGGGTTCGGGGAGATCGAGGCGGAGGTTGAGGGATTTGCGCGGCTCGACGAGCACGGGTTGACCGGACTTGAGGTTGGCGGGATTGGAGTACTCGAGTTCCGAGCCGTCCTCGACGGCGTAGATTACGTAGTTGCCGGGTTTGACGCACTTGAAGTCGAAGCTGCCGTCGCTGTCGGTGACGAAGCCATGCTGGTCGGAGGGATCGCCCGACAGCACGACTAGCGCGCCTGGGAAGGGGTGGCCGGCGCGGTAGACCTTGCCCTCGACGCGCCCTCCGTTGCCGTTGACGGCGACGCGGAGGCGAACGGCCGAGCCCGCGACGACATCGAGAACGTCTTTGGCGAAGCGCGCGCCTTCGGCTGAAACGCTATCGATGTAGGCATCCTCGGCTCCCGGACCGATCAGCGCGAGCCGGTAGCGGCCCGGAGGCATGGAGGGAAATTTCAGCGCGCCATCCTGCGGGATCATCCGCGGGCTTGCGCCGCTGCCATCTTCACTGACCAGGCCCAGTCCCAGGTCGGCGACCTCAGCCGGCTTCATGCCCGCCCGTGCGACCAGAACCTCGACGTTGGCAGGCTCGTCCTGGGCGAGGTCGATCTCGGTGTTGCTGGAGCCGAGCTCGATGGTCTGGGTAGCGGCGACCGGGAAGTCGCCGCCCCAGGTCCATACGGTGTAGCGTCCAGGGACCAGCCGGAAGGAGTAGGCCGGCGCCGAGAACTCCTGGGAATTCGATTGCCAAATCGGAGAGCCGTGGATGCCTTCAGAAGATAGTCGCAGCCGTGCTGACTGGGCTCTGCGCGCATTGAGGGTGAGAGTGAAGGCCGGCGCGGGTGTGAGCGTGAAATCGGCGGTGGCTTCCTGGCCGGGGCGCAGGGCGACGGGAACGGCCGCTCGCGGATCTGGGGTGTTCGGATAGAACTGCGGCGGGAAAGCCACCGCACCTCGGTCCTGGTTCAAGCGCGGTCCGTACCAGGGCTCGCCGGTGGCGGCGACGAAGTAGGACCCGGCCGGGAGGAATCCGATGGCGTATGCGCCGTCGTCGTTGGTCCACCCGGAGCTGAAGGGATGGACCTGCCGGCGTCCGTTTACGACAGCCCAGCGCAGTACCTGTACGAAAGCGTTCTCGACCGGGTCACCGCTGCTATCCACCACCTTGCCCGCAATCATGGCGGGCTTATGGATTCCGAAGACGAGGTGATCGGTGTCTTCGCCGGGGCCGGTGACGATGGCGACGCTTGCCGAGGCGAGCGAAGCCGGCTGGCCGAATTCCTGATCGAGGTATCCACGGCGCCGTGCCGTCAGCAACCACTTATCGGCGGGCAGGTTGGCGAAGGCGAAGCGGCCGTTCGAGCCGGTGGTTGCCTCCATCGGGCGGGTGCGCGCGGAGGTGGGCGAGACGCTTACCTTCACGCGATCCAGCGCCGCGCCGGTCTCGGAATTGACGACCACTCCGGCAATGCGGTAGGTTTGCGCGGCGATGGGGAGGGCGGACGCCAGCGCTGCCAGCGCGAGCAGGGGCCTCATGGCGTCACCTCGGAAAACGCGGTCAAATCCAGCTTGTGTGTTCCCTTGGGGGCCACGTTCAAACGCTCGCCGCGGTCGGAGAGCGCGCGCAGCACCTCGGGGTCGGTGAACTCGGGCGCCGCACCCGGCTTCCAGGCGTGCAGCCGATAGTCGCCCGGAGGCACGTTTTGAAAGGTGAAGCTGCCGTCCTGGCCGGCGGTGGCCGTCATGTAGTTGCGTTCCGGCTCGCTGGCGGGCATCAGGACAACGGTCGCGGCGGAGGGCCGCCCGTCGATCACGACGGATCCGGTGACCTGGCCGGCATCGGTGCGAACCACGATTTCCAGCGAAGCGGGGAGCTCACCGGCGGCGACTTTCAGTTCCCCGCCGCGGAGCAGATCGCGATCGCCGGAGCTGATGGAGGCGACGTAGCCGATGGGAGTGTACACCGAAACGCGATACCGGCCTGCCAGGACGTTCGGAATTGCGAACTCCAGGTTCTCGTCCTCCTGGGCGCTGTAGGCTTCCCCGCCGGAGGAATCGGGATCGTCCCGCGGGCTCAGCACCACCCGAAAAAGCCCACGCATGCCAGGCGGGAGCTCGCCCTCAGCCCGCACTTTCCCTTTCACGGTGATGCCGGGGGCGAGGCGAACGATGAGGCCCTGGATGTCGCGGCCGGCCAGCTCCACGGTTTCGACCGCGCGCGTTCGCTCGGAGCCTTCGCCCTGCGTAATGCGCAGCGTGTAAGTGCCGTCCACCAGGTCGTGGATGCGGAAGCGGCCGTCCGCCGCGTTGAGCGCCGCGCGGGTCTCGCCAATGTCCTCGTCGCCGCTGAGCAACTGGAATTGGGCGGGACGATAGGGCACGGCATTGATAAGCGCTCCGACGATGCTGCGGCCGGGCCGTAACTCGATGGCGAAGTCGGCTTGGATTTCGGCTCCAGGCGTGACAGTAAGTGGCGACGCTGACGCGGAAGATGTCCCACCGCCGTAATAGACCGGGGCGAAGGCGTCGTCGGAAGCCGGGGGACGAACCTCGCCGACGTACATCATGGTGGCGGCGCCCCGGCCTACGGCCTTGACGTAATAGCGGCCGGGGGTGAGATCCCAGAGCCGGTAGTCGCCGCGATCGTTGGACCTCGCCCAACGAACCGTCTCGAAACGCCGACGGCCGTTTTCCATCCGCGGCCGTAGGGCATGGACCACAATTCCGGAGAGGGGATCGCCGTAGAAATCCAGGACGCGCCCCTTGATTACGGCCAGCGGCTCCATGGGCAGCGAGACGTCGTCGCGAGAGGAGTTGAGCGTGATAGGGAGCTGCGGGGACGAGGGGGTGAAGTGCGGCTTGGTGGCGGCGATGGTGTACAGCGCGGTGGGAAGCCTGGAGAAGCGAAACGCTCCGGCGGTATCGGTGAAAGCGGACTTCTGGGCCGCGCCCGGGGACGAAAGCCACACCAGCGCCTGCTTGATTCCCTCGCCAGTGACCGAGTTGACGACCGAGCCGGCGAGCGAGAACTCGCCGGTGGCGGCCGGCGGTTGCGCCAGCAGCGGGAACGCGAACAGAACCAACACAGCCTGGCTGCCGTGCATCTCCGAAAGGATTATATCCTTGGTTGGGTAGAAGGTGGGAACGTTCGTTTTCGGACGTGCGTTTCCCACGAGCGGACACTTGCCTCGGCTGGGCACAAGCGTAGGGGCTGCCGGGGCAATAGAGGATACTGGAATCGGAATTGCAAGGGATGTCGTGTCAAGGAGAAACTATGCGCATTGTTGCGAAGACGGCTTCCAGGCGGCGATTCATCCGTCGTGGGATGGAATTGGGCGGCGGGTTGCTGGCTGTGCCGGCGCTGGCCCAGACGCCGGACGCCGGGCCAGTTAATGACACTCTGAGAACCATCCACAGCTTGCGGACCATCCACGGAGACTTTTCCGACAAGCAAGTGCCAGACCGGGAAGTGAAGGCCATCCTCGGCGCCAGCATCCGCGCCGCCAGCGCTTCCAACATGCAGTCGTATTCCATCATCGTGGTGCGAGACGCCGCGACGATGCAGAAGCTCACCGGCTATCGCGGAAGCTGCCTGCTGCTGTACTGCGCGGATTACAACCGCACGATCGACACCGCGAAGCTCATGGGCTACGAGTTTCACGCGGACAACATGGAGGCGTTCATCACCGCCAGCACCAACACCATGCTGGCCGCCCAAACCGCGGTGATTGCCGCGCGCTCGCTGGGGATCGACTCGCTGCTGACCAACGGAATTCATCGCGGCGACATGGAACGGATCTGGACGCTTTTGGATCTGCCGCAGACTGCGTGTTACCCGCTGATTGCGCTGATCCTGGGGTATCCGCGGACCGAGCCGGACCATAAGAAAGGCCGGTTGAGCGGCCCCGGCGTGATCCACAACGAGAAGTATCACCGGCTGAGCCAGGAGGAACTCGGGAAGATCATCCTGCTGTGCGACGACAAAGCCATGCAATTGAACCAGAGCGAGGGCTTTGAAAAGAAGGGATACAAGCACTACCTCGACTGGTTCTACAAGGAGTGGGCGGGGCGGGGACGGACCACCGGCGAAACACCGATGTTCAAGCGGTTGAAAAAGAGCGGATTTGTCGATTTGGCCGGTTAGGCGGCGGATTCGAGGGTGGCGACGGCGAGATCGTAGGCGCGCTTGCCGCGGAGCCAGCCCCAGGGATCCTGGTCGCGGTTGGGGAAGATCGCGTAAGCGCCCAGCCAGCAGTTGGCGGCGGGGCGAAACAGGATGGCGACCTGCGCGGTTCCCTCACCCACTTGGCAAGTACCGCGGTATTGCTCGGGGAGGCCGGCCTCGGAGTTGGAGACCACCTGGATTTCGTGTATGTTGATGCCGGTCTCGGTGATCTCCTGGAAGGTAAGGGCCACCATCTGGGGCAAGCCCTCCCCATCGCGCGGGTAGCGAGTGTCGGCCTCGATGCGCATGTAGGCGATGAGGTTGTTCTCGTTGGCGATGCGGCAATCCAGGCCGGCTTTGGCGGGGCGCAGCGCGTCGAGGGGCTCCAGGGACCAGGACTCGGGGCAGAGGAAGCGGAACAGGTTGGCGCTGTCGGTGAAGACGGCGAGCGGCTCGCGGGTCTGCTGAGTGCAGGGCGCGGTGAACTCGAAGGAGGCGGCGGCGACGCCGAGGGTCTCGCGGAGTTCCTCGGGGGCGCCCTCGGGCNNGCCCATGGTCATCAGGCGGAGGTGCGCGCCGGTGTCGCTGCGCCCCACCGCGTGTACCGCCTGGCCGACGGGGGTTCGGCCCGAAACGAGGTTGAGCAGGGTGCAGCCCATCTGCTCGGCCTGAAGTCCGAGCCAGTCGGCCAGGTCAACTTCGTAGCGGATGAGCGTGGCCAGCACCTGGACTCCGAGCTCGCCGCCGCCGGAGAAGGCCGCGACCTGCGAGAAGCCGCCGGCCTCGAGTGGCGACATTTCGGCGGGGGTTTCATGCACCCAGTCCTGCGGGAGAAGCAGGCGGAAGCTCAGCTCGGGCGCTGGCGGGGGGACGTGAGTGAACGTGGTGAAGTGGTCGCGGACAACCTCTTCGGGAACCAATTCGCCGAAGGAGATGGGATTGGGGTCGTCGCTCATGGTGTGCGCCTCGCGCGGGTATCCTGGGTAGTATATACCGGCCGGGGTGAAAGGGGAATGAGTTATCCTTGGGCAGGATTGAGCGATGGGCGTGAAGCTGGTGCGGACGCTACGCGTGGAAAGGATGGAATGAATGGGAGAGGCAGGACGGGAGCGCGGTGGCGTATTACGACATCGGGTGGTGAGGGGGGCTGTGCTGGTCGCAGCGGCGGCCATGCTGTGCGGGGGATTGCCTGCCATCGACACGCGTGAGGCGGCGCCGCGGTTCCGGGCGAAGACGCTCGAAGGCGAGGAATTCACGAATGCGTCGCTGAAGGGGAAGGTGGTGCTGCTGCAGTTCTGGACCACCTGGTGCGGCTACTGCCGACGGGAACAGCCGGTGGTGGACGCGCTCGTGCACGACTTCGCGGACCGGGGGTTGGTGGTGCTGGCGGTGGACGTTGGCGAATCGAAGAGGAAGGTGACGCAGTTCCTCGAGCGGTCGCCGCGGGCGTGCAAGGTTGTGGCGATGGAGGACACCAACCTGGCGGCGATGTTCGCGACGAATTCGTTCCCGTTGTATGTGGTGATCGACCGGGATGGCAAGATCGTGGGGAAGCAGCGTGGGGCGGCGGGCGAAGACGCGCTGCGGCGAATGTTGGGGAAGGCGGGGCTGGGGGCGGAGTGAGGGAGNNTGAGTGTACTGTCACCGGTTTTTTGGTGGTGATGGGGGGGTGCGGGGAGAGCGGCAAGCCGGCGGAGGCGAAGGCGGCCGAGGCGATCGCGGCGCAATCGGCGTTCTATAAGATGTTCGTGGCGGCGCGGAGTGGGGCGGCGGACGCGCAGCCGGTGCGAGTGGCCGAGATCGACGTGGACGAAGTGAAGGCGGAGGGCGGCCGGGCCGGGGCGTGGGAAGCCATCTTCGTCTCGCAAAGCCAGGGCCGCGCGTGCCGCTACATCTACTCGGTGGTGCACCGGCCGGCCCGGAACTTGCGCGGCGGGGTTACTTCGGACCCGCCGGAGATCTGGTCGGGCCGCGGCGATTCGGAACCGTTCCTGGTGCAGGCTTTCAAGGTGGATTCGCCGGCCGCCTACGAGGTGGCGATGAAGCAGGGGCGCGAGTACGCGGTGAAGCACCCCGACATGGCAGTCAAATTCCTGCTGGAGAAGACCAGGCGGTTCACGAATCCGGCCTGGCAGGTGTTCTGGGGGGAGTCCGTGTCGGCGAGCGGGTACTCGGTGTTCGTGGACGCGGTGACGGGCGAGTATCTGGGAACGGGAAGGTGATGGTAGCCTGAACCTATGCGCATATTACTTTTCGTTCTTCCGGCGGTCCTGATGGCGCAGACACCCGCGCCGAAGCCCGACTTCGCGAGCGACGCCGAGAAGACCATTTACTCCATTGGCCTGGCCATTTACCCGAAGCTTGCTCCGTTCGAGCTGAGTGCGGGAGAGCTGGAGATCCTGGTGCGGGGACTCCGGGACGCCGCGGCCGGCAAACCGGCGCTCAATCTGAACGAGTGGGGGCCGAAGATCGACCAACTCCCGCGCGAGCGGGCCAAGGCCGCGGGGAAAGCGTACCTGGAGAAGGCGGCCGCGGAGCCCGGGGCGGTGAAGACCGAGTCGGGCCTGGTGTATCGCGAATTGAAGGCCGGCGCCGGGGCCTCCCCCGCGGCCACCGATACGGTCAAGGTGCATTACCGTGGCACGCTGGTCAACGGGACCGAGTTCGACAGCTCGTACAAACGGAACGAACCCGCGCAGTTTGCGCTCAACGGAGTCATCCGGTGCTGGACGGAGGGCGTGCAGAAGATGAAGCCCGGCGGGAAGTCGGTCCTGGTGTGCCCAAGCGACTTGGCGTACGGGGACGGCGGGCGCCCCTCGATTCCGGGCGGAGCGACGCTGGTTTTCGAGATCGAGTTACTGGAAGTGGTGGGCGCGGTTCCCCCAGACAAGAAATGACGCTCAAAAACCCGCGACAGTACATCCTGTCCACGTGGGGACAGGGTGTACTGCCACGGGTTTTCTACATGATGCCTTGGGTGCCGTCCACTCTCGAGCCAGTCAGCACGTTGACGAAGCGGGAGAGGTGGTAGTGGACGTCGCGGAAGCGCAGCAGGGCGAGTAGCGCGGATCCGAGAGCGCAGAAGATGGCGGCGGCGCGCAGCTTGAACCGCACCCCGAAGCCGAAGTGTTTTCCCGCGTAGACCGCGGCTCCGGCGGCCCAGTCGGAAGCCAGGAGCGCGCGAACCGCCGGGGGCATGGAAGAGGCGAGCGGGTCTTCGGCCTGGCGCGTCGCGCGGATGCCGGGAAAGAGCAGGATCTTCCTGGCGGCGCGGCGCATCTGGAGCGCCAGCTCGGCGTCGGCCCAGGATTGCGCGTAGCGCTCGTCGATGTAGCGCAGGCCTCTCATGAAGTAGCTGCGCACCATGAAGGCGTCCAGCGAAGGGAGTTCGACGGCGACTTTTTCCTGGGCGAGATCGGGCGGCGCGCTGGGGAGGAAGGCTTCCGCGCGCGCGATGGCGGACACCGAATCGGGATTGGGGAGCTTGAAGAACTCCGGCGAAGGCTCGCCTTCCGGGGTCATCAGGAGGGGGCAGACGGCAGAGGCGTCGGGCTCCTCGGAGAGGCGCGCGGCCAGGGCCGACACGGTCTCCGACGCGACCTCCACCTGGGGGCTCAGGAAGAAGAAGAACTCGCCTTTGGCCGTGCGCATGCCGATGTTCAGGGCCCTGGTGAAGCCGAAATTGCGCGGCAGTTTGAGCAGAACGGTTTGAGGAAACTCGGCGACGGCGTCCGGGGCGCCATCCACCGAGCCGTTATCGACGACGAGAACTTCCATCTTGTCGCGCTCAGCGGAAGCTTCCAGAGCGGCCAGGCACCTTCGCAGCGGGCCGGCGCAGTTGTAAGACACAACGATCACCGACACCTGGAGCGGGATTTGAGGCGCTTCCATCCGAATTGCAATGATACCGCAGGCGTGACACTATGGCTGAGACAGGGCCAATGACCGATCGGGAAAAGAACGGATTGAAGGGACCGGTGAAAAGCTGCGCGGGGGCCATTACCCGCTGGTCGTACCAGCCGGATGGCAGCCTCGCGGAGGCGCAGCACCGCAACCCGGACGGCTCCGAGTGGACCACCCAGTACGTGTACGGCGAGGCCGGCCGGTTGAGCGAAGCGCGCAGCCAGTTCGGCGTTCTGACCTATCACTACGCGCCGGGAGGGGAACTCGACCACGTCACCAGCGGGGAGCGGCTCGTGGAATCCTGGAGCGGCGACGAGCAAGGCCGGAAGACCCGGACCCTGTATCTCGAGGCGGCGGCGGAGGGCGCCACGAGCATTACGACGGTCTATGACGAGGCGGGCCGCCTGATCGAGGAGGCGCAGCACGCGGCGCTCCCGGCCGGCATGCTCGAGAAAATGGGTCCCGAACAGGTCGAGGCGGTGCAGGCTCTGTTCGTGGGCCGCTGGAAGAGGCTCCACCGCTACGACGCCGATGGCCGCCGGGTCGAGACCACCACGGATTTCGGGCTGCTGGGCGGGGAACGCATGACGCTCGAGTACAACGAGCACGGCGATGAGGTGGAGAGGATGGTCGTCGAGTCCACCAGGGAACTCTCACTGGATGAGAAGGGCCGGCCGATCGAGCCGGACCAGCCGCCGGCGGAGCGCCGCTTCGAGGTCCGTCAGGAGTACCAATACGACGAGCACGGGAATTGGACGGAGCGGGTGGTTTCGAGCCGGCCGAATCCGGACGAGGCGTTTGCGGTGACAAACACCGAGCGGCGCACGCTCGACTACTACTGAACAAAGTCATGCAGTCGCGGTTTCTGGCAAACATCAAGCGGGCGGCGCTCTCGGCGCCCGCATTCCTCCGGCATGTTCCCGAGCTCGAGAAGGAACGAGACGGACTCAAGGCCCACGCGCAGCGGCTGGAAATGGAATGCAGGCTGCTCGATGAGCATGTCGCCAATCTAGAACGGGAACGCGACGAGCTCAAACCGCACATTCGGCGGCTGGAACGGCTCGACCGGCTCCTGCATGCGGAGCCGGGGACTTACGGCTCGCCGATCGTGGATCCCGAACTGCCCGAGACGCAGAGAGCGGCGCGGATGCAACAGCGTTGGGAGTGGCAGGGGGCGCCGCTGGCTCTGGATGAAGGCGCGATGGTGGATTTGTTCCACCGTCTCCGCCGGCATTATCCCGAGGTCCCGTTTCCGGAGGCCAAGACGCCGGACTGGCGGTACTACCTGGGGAATCCGGCATTCTCCTATGCCGATGGGATCACGTTGTTCTGCATGTTGCGCGAGTTCCGGCCGGCGCGGATCGTCGAGGCGGGCGTGGGGTTTTCCTCCTGCCTGATGATGGACACCAACGACCGGTTCTTTGGCGGGGCCATCGAGATGAGGATGCTGGACCCGCATCCCGAAGTGCTGAGGGCGCTGCTGGAGCCCGGCGATCCTTACCTGGGCCGGATTCAGACCCTGGCCCTGCAAGACGCCAGCCTGGACCTGTTCACTTCGCTGGGGGAGGGCGATCTCCTGTTCATCGACTCCTCGCACGTGGGCAAGACCGCGAGCGACGTCACCGATTACTGCTTCCGCATCCTGCCCGCGCTGAAACCCGGAGTCCTGGTTCATGTGCACGACATTTTCTATCCGTTCGAGTACCCGCCGGAATGGGTGATCCAGGAGAACCGGTCGTGGAACGAAGCGTACCTGTTGCGGGCGTTTCTGCAATACAACCAGGAGTTCAAGGTGATTTACTTCAACGACTGGATCTACAACCGGCACGCGGATCTGACCGGGCAGCACATGCCGCTATGCCGGCGGCAGACGGGTGGGAGCATCTGGCTTCGCCGGCGGGGCTCAAGCCCCGCGCGGGCTGAAGCCCGCCCTCCGGTGTAAGATAGGAAGTAAGAGGGAATTCTGGGCTTAGCGCAGAAGACGGTTTGTACGCTCGGCGGCCTGCCTGTCGAGCCGGTCTACGGGCCGGAGCCGGTTGCGGACCGGAGCGGGCCCGGCGAGTTTCCTTACACCCGCGGAATTCACCGCGACATGTACCAGGGGCGGCTGTGGACGATGCGCCAGTTCGCGGGCTTCGGCACTCCGGAGGAAACCAACCAGCGCTACCACTACCTGCTCGACCAGGGGCAGACGGGCCTCTCGGTGGCGTTCGATTTGCCCACGCTGATGGGCTACGACGCGGATCATGCGAACTCGGCCGGCGAGGTGGGCAAGTGCGGCGTGGCGATCAGCTCGCTGGAAGACATGGAGATCCTGTTCCGCGGCATCCCGCTGGGAGAGGTGACGGTTTCGATGACCATCAACTCGCCGGCGGCGGTGGTGTGGGCCATGTACCTGGCGGTGGCCCAGCAGCAGGGCGCGGATTGGGCGGCCATCTCGGGCACCATTCAGAACGACATCC
>PLEM01000399.1 GCA_003137035.1 Bryobacterales bacterium
AGGTGATGACGTTGGCGGTCATCGCCGCGCCGTGTTTCCCGTAGCGCCCGTAGACGTATTGGATTACGCGCTCGCGCTGCTCCCCGCTGGGCAAATCCAGATCGATGTCCGGCCACTCGCCCCGCTCTTCGGAAAGGAAACGCTCGAACAGCAGGTCCATGCCCACCGGGTCCACCGCGGTGATACCGAGCGAATAACACACGGCGCTGTTGGCTGCCGAGCCGCGCCCCTGCGCCAGGATGCCGCTAGCGCGGCAGAACTGCACGATATCCCAGACGATGAGGAAATAGCCCGCCAGCTTCAGCTTTTCGATGAGCGCCAGCTCGCGCTCGATCTGCCGCCGCGCGCGCTCGTGATAGGGCTGGTAGCGACGGCGCGCCCCCTCGTCGGTCCGCTTGCGGAGAAACGAGTTCATGGTCTCGCCCTCCGGCACGGGATATTTCGGAAACTCGTAGCCCAAATCCGTGAGCGTGAATTCCAGGCGCGACGACAGTTCGCAAGTGTTGACGATGGCCTCCGGCAGATCGGCGAACAGGCGCGCCATCTCCGCCGCCGGTTTCACGTGGCGTTCCGAGTTGTTTGCCAGCAGCCGGCCCGCGCTCTCGAGCGTGGCATGGTTGCCCACGCAGGTCAGGACGTCGAAGATCTCGCGTTCCGCCGCGTTGGCGTGACAAACGCCGTTGGTGGCGAGCGGCGGAATGTGCATCCGGCGCGCCAATTCCACAACCGCCTGGTTGCGCGCCTCCTCTTCGCGATTCAAGTGGCGCTGCAACTCGGCGTAAACGTTGTGGCGGCCAAACATCTCCGCTAGCCGCTCCAGGCACTGGTTTCCGTCGCCCGCTTCGAGCGCGGCGGCGAGCGGCCCTTCCGCGCCGCCCGTCAGGCACACCAGCCCCTCGGCGTACTCGGCGATTTCCTCCGGCCGGGCCGCGGCTTCGTGTTTTTTGGCGCGCAGTTTCATGCGCGTGATCAGCCGGCACAGGTTCTTGTACCCCGCGCGGTTGAGGACCAGCAGCGTATACACGGCTCCGTCGGTGGAGGTGACCTCGGCGCCGACATGCGCGCGCACGCCCGCTTTCTTCGCCGCGAAATGAAAGCGCGGCGCGCCATACACTCCGTCGCGGTCGGCGAGCGCCATCGCCGGCAGTTCCAGCGCGGCGCACACGCCGGCCAGTTCCTCGGGCAACGAAGCGCCGCGCAAAAAGCTGAACGCCGACCGCGCGTGCAACTCGACGTAGCGGTCAATCATAGCGGCCCTCGATAAACCATTCCTTGCCATGCCGGTCGCGGTAGAGACGGTAGAGCGCGCCATCGCTCAGCGCCACGTCCCACTCGTCGCGCGACCAGGCGTCCGCGCGCCACCAGTCGCCCGAAGTATGCCAGGGGCCGGCCATCTGCAACACCCTGCCGCGCACGCCGCGCGCCTCCACCTGCGCCGGCCGGCCGTTCGGCGCGGCCACCTGGGCATGCAGCGCGGGACGAAAGACGCGCAGCGCCAACCGCCCCCCTACCTGTCCTCCTACCCTGCCGTTCCGCGCCAAAGTGAAGCGCTTCATCCGGAACGCGCCCGGCCGGTGCGTGTCGAGCAACTCCGGCGCGCCCACGTTTCCCTCGCCGACCAACTTCGCGATGCGTGCCAGCGTCAGCTCCAGCTTTTGCGGCTCGGGCGTTGGCGGCAGGAACAGCCCGTGCTGCACCACCCGCGGATTCACCGGCTCGGCCGAGAGCGAAACCGCCGTCACCGGGGCCGGCGGCGGATGCCCGTCCAGGTCCAGCGAAAGCAGCTTCAAAAACGCCTTCGCATCCCGCATGGGGAAGGGAAGCCGCAGCGTCCGCTCGTGCGCGCCCCCGTTTTCCAGTTTCAACCGCAGCCGCAGCTCGTGCGTGGCCAGGCCGTGAGAATCCAGCCGCGCGCACAGCGCCCCGAGCAGCCGGGCAAGCAGGAACGACAGCGGCTCGAGCAGCGTCAGCGGGTATTCGAGATCGAACGACTCCTCGAACGCGGGCGGGGGATTGGCTGGCTTCAGCGGCCGGTTGCCAGCGCCGCGCGCCAGCTTCTGAAGATGCACGCCCAGCGGGCCGAGCCGCTCGGCGATCCCATCCTCGGGCAACGCCGCAAACTCGCCGAACGTCCGGATGCCCCACATCGCCAGCGTCGCGGCAATCTCCGGCGGCGCTTCGAGCAACTCGACCGCCAGGAGGCCAGCCTCTTTTTCCGACACGACAACGATGCCAGTGAGACCACGGGCCCCATGCACCGCCGCATCGGGGTTCGCCGCCACCGCGACATTCGCCGCCAGCTCCAGCTCCGCCGCCCGCCGCGCCATCGCCTCCGCCACGTTTCGCGGCGAACCGAACAGGTGCGTCAGGCTACCGATATCGAGCGTCACCGTATCCGGCGTGGTCTGCTCCACCCAGGGCGAAAAATCCCGCGCGCACTCGAGCAGCCGCGCGCGGCGCTCCGGGGCGATCTCCGGAACATGGATCGAAGCGAACATCCCTCACCCCAAAGAGGCTGCTGAAAAAGTCCTTCCGGAGGCTCGAAGAGGACAAGCTGAAGCATGTCCCGCACGGCAAGTCAACGAGTTGAGCGGTCGCGTGGGGCATGCTTCAGCTTGCCCACGGACTTTTTCAGCAGCCTCCACGGCCCTGGCGTCGAAGGCGGCGGTTTGTTGCCGCACAGGCTTGCGCGGCATGGCAGCCAGCCGCGCCCCGCGCAGCAGTTCCGAGCAGCCCGCCGAGCCGCTCCACGCCACCTCTTCCCGCTGCATTTCCAGGATCAGCGAGGCGCAGGACTTCAGCGTCGGCTCGCGCTCGACGACGACCAGCGCCGCCGGCGTGTCCTCGATGGCGCGCCGCAGGCGGTACCACGTCGCCAGGGGGATGCGCCGCGCGATCTGCGGCGGCACGTCGCCCAGATCCAGCGCCACCAGGCCGAACCCGCCGCCCTGAATCAGCAGGTCAACCGCTTTGAGCGCGTGCTCGGGATTCGCGGCGCACCGCACCCACAGCAGCCTTTCGAGATTCACCCCGGCGGAGGCGGCGGAGGACGGGTCCAGCGCGTCGCTGGAATCCACCAGCGCGCAAACCTCTTCGCGCCCCGTCGCCCCGGCCAGAATCGACAGCAGCAGGCTGGTGCGGCCCGAGGACGCCGGGCCGTAGAGGTCGGTGATGGCGCCGCGCGGCAGCCCGCCGGTCAGCGCATCCAGCGCGGCCACGCCGCTGGGGACGAATTCGAGCGCCGGACGCATCCGGAAGGTGAGTTGGGCGGTCAGCCGGGGGTCGAGTGCGAGGGCATTCACGGGGGTCCCACTTTCGCTTTTTATTCGCCTATCCGACTACCATTGTGCCCCGGCCGAATTCCGGTGTCAACCCCCCCCGGTCCCAAAACAGTCGGACTCCGTAAGAGCAGTCTTCAAAGGTGAGGGCGTATCCACGCCTGGGTCTTTCGAACTCGGCGGAAGCTGAAACCCCGGTCTCGGTTGGCTCCGGGGCAGCGCAGCCGGCCTGACTTCCTTACAACCTCCCGCATATAGGTGGCCAGCCTACGTGCCGGGCCGCGTCCGCTGCTCCGCCTCCATCAGGTTCGTGAGGATGTCGTTGATCCGCGTCAGGTGGCCTTCGCCCTTGGATCTCAGCCAAGTGAGGACCCGCGCATCCAGGCGCACGCTCACCGCCACCTTGCGAGGCCGGACGTCACGCAGCCGTACCATGTTTGCCAACTGCTCATCGGTCAGGCGCGGGATGTCTTCGAGGTTGATGCGCGAGTCATCCACCGCCGCCTGACGCCCGGCAACGCGGCGCAGGGCTTGGCGCTCCCTTTCAGTCCATTGCCTGTTCCTGATATCTCCGGATCTCATGCTTTTCAGCCGCGCGGGCTGAGATGATACGGATGATTTCTTCGCCATAATGGTCCTCCCGGTACGCATGAACAACGAGCAGCACGGCACGGGCCTCGGGTTCAATCTGTCATCGATCATCTGAAATC
>PLEM01000450.1 GCA_003137035.1 Bryobacterales bacterium
CCTGGAGCATGGACAAGATCGGCCCGATGTGCCGGTCGGCGGAGGATTGCGGATTCGTGTTGAGCGCGATTGCGGGCGGCGATTCGAAGGACCCCGGCTCGGCGGGGAAGAGCTTCTATTACGCTCCGCAGTACGTTCCCAACTTCAAGAACATTCGGGTGGGATTCGCGCCGGTGGATTTCGAGGAGTGGGCGGAGCCCGCCGCGCGCGCGGATTTTCTCAAGGCCCTTCAGACGGTCCGCGAAATCGGTGTGCAGATGAAGGAGGCTGGCCTCTCGGACTTTCCCTACGCCACGATGGCGGGTTTGATTATCGACGCGGAGGGTTCGGCCATCTTCGAGCCGCTGGTAGAGAGCGGCAAGGTCGCCGAACTGGCGGACCAGAAACAGATCGCGGGGTTGAAAGCGGGGTTGGAGATTGCCGCGAAGGACTATTTGAAGGCCATGCGCCTGCGCCGGATGGTCCAGGACGCGTTCCGCAAGCTGTTCGTCAATTGCGACGTGCTGGTTTCCGCCAGCCGCTTCGGGCCGGCTTCGAAAATCGAGGAGCCGCTGGACGGCCGCGCCGAAGAGCGTCCCGAGCCGAAACAGCGTGGCCTAGCGGACCTGGGGGCGGCTGGGAATCTCGCCGGGCTGCCCGCGCTGGCGCTGCCTTGCGGTTTTGCGGACGGCCTGCCGATTTCCATTCAGCTCGTGGGGCGGCCGTATAGCGAGAACACGCTGCTGGCGCTCGGCGTCGAGTTCCAGAAGCACACCGACTGGCACCGCAGGCGCCCGCCGGTCGCGCGCATTTCCTAAGCCGGTGTCCCGACTACGGTACGCGCTCCTGGCCGGGATGGCGCTATTCGGCCTGGTGGTGGCGGCGCGGGCGGTGTTCGGGCCGCTGGCCTTTCCCATCGCGGTGCACTCTCCGCTGAACGCCGAGGCCGGCTTTGGGATTTGCCTGGTCGTGGCGCTTTGCCTGGGCGCAACGAACTCCTCCGAACGCGCGGAGCTTTCGTTCAGACGGGTAGATGTGGCTCTGGCCGCGGGCTTGGTGTGCCTGGTGGCCGTAGCGTTTTGGAGAGCGCTCGGGTTCTATTTCCTTTCGGACGATTTTGTTCTCTTGAAGCTGACCAGGGAGCTCCGCTCGGGTTGGCTCCAGTTGTTCACTAGCGGCGGTGGAGACGGGTTCTTCCGTCCGCTGGGATACGTTTCTCTGGCAGCGACCTCGGCATGGGCGGGCTCGAACCCGGTGCTTTGGCACGCCTGCGGACTGGCTGTGCATGGGGCGAATTGCCTTCTGGTTTTCCTGCTGGTGCTGCGGCTGATCGGCTCGCGGCGGGCAGCATGGTTTGCCGCCGGCCTGTTCGCGATTCATGGAACGCGGCCCGAGGCAGTGGTCTGGATTGCGGGACGCTTCGACCTGGTGGCCACGTTCTTTGTGCTCGCCGGGCTCCTGTTCTTCCTCCGGGGCGGGCGCTGGAACATGCTGGCTGCGCTGGCGTCGATGACGCTGGCGATGCTCAGCAAGGAGTCGGCCTACGTGTTTCCATTCCTGCTGCTTCTGGTGGCGATCCCAGCCCGCCGCGGAGTTCGCGCGGTGGTCCCGTTCTTCGCGCTGGCGGCGGCGCTGTTCGCATACCGGTGGGGTCTGTTCGGCGGGATGGGCGGGTACCGGACCGATGCGCTCGGGTTCCTTCCGGCGTTGAAGGCCTTGACGCTGCGTCTGTGGGCGGCCCTGTTCTTCCCAATCAACTGGAGCGTCGAACCGGGCGGGTTCCAGGCGCTGGCGATTGTCGTTCTGATCGCGTCGCTGGGCTGGCTGGCGACCAGCCGCGCAAATCGAGTGCAATTGCTGGTTGCGTTGGGCTTCGTGCTGGTGTCGGCTCTGCCGCCGCTGTATCAGTTGCTGATCGGGCCGGACCTGCAGAAATCCCGCCTGCTGTACCTTCCCTCGATCGGGTTCTGCCTGATGCTGGCGGTTGCGGTGGAAGGCTGGACCGGGCGGCTGCGGTGGATCGTGCCCGGGGCGATTCTGTGCGCCAGCCTGGTGACGCTCGAGTGCAATCTGAATGTCTGGGAGTACGCGTCGGGGAAGGCGAAGTCCTCTTGCGTCACCGCCGCGAGGTGCGTGGGGCCGGACAACAAGCTGACGGTGGGGCCGTTTCCGGGGAGCCTTCGCGGCGTGTACTTTCTTCAGAACGGCTTGCGGGAGTGTGTGGAACTCCAGCGCAACGGCGCGCCGGTGGAGGTGGAGTTCAACGCGACGCCTCCTGCACTTCGATGGGACCCGGCTACCGACGAGATGAAGTGCTATTGAGGCGCTTCGAAGCCGACCAGACGGGAATCGGACTGGAACTTCCGGTAGTTCAAGTAGGTGGCCTCCGCCTCGACGCGGAAGTTCTTGAGCAGCAGGAAGCGCGCGGCGAGGGCGATGGTGACGCGCTTGGGCAGCCAGACCTCGTCGTTGACGCGGGTCTGCTCGAAGGTCATGCGGGCGCCCTTTTGCAGGCGCACCAGGAACAAGCCGAAGGAGATGTTGTCGAGCGCCTCGGCCTGGACCTTCACCCAGACGGAATCCTGCTTGTCGATCCATAGCCGGCCCTGAAACTTCGGGAAGATACGGGCCAGGTGGGACTTGGGTTGGAAGCCGGGGCGGGGCGTGGCGTCGATGATCCAGGCATCCTTGCCGTCCACGCGCTCCTCGCCGGCGATGCGGAGATTGAAGGCGTCGGGGATTTCGAGCAGGGGCTCGTGGTCCTCGCGCCGTTTCTTTTCCCAATCGGCGAGCCGCTTGGCGCGCTGATCCGGAGTCTCCTTGCGCCGCTCTTCGATGCTCTTGCGGAGTTTCTCCCGCTCCTTGCGCTCTTCCGCGGGGGAGAGCGGATGGTCGTCGCGGGCGATCAGGCGCTGGTATGGCGAGCCCTCGAGCAGCGTCACGTCGCGGGTGAACACGCGCCGCCGCTGGAGGCGGCCCTGCGAGTCGACCTCGCGGTTTTCGTTGCGGACCACGAAAGTGTAATTGCGCGCGACGCGCTCATTGCGGCTGTCGAGTTCGAGGGAGCGGAGCACGATCTGGCGGGCATCCTGGGCGAACGAGAGTGCGGCGGAGAGCGCGATCAGTGCGAACAGGCGCATGCCATTATTACGTGAAGCGGGCGGCGGCGGTTTCGCTCAAACATCGATGGCCACCACCTCGTGCACCCCAACCGACGGCACCGCGACCCTCACGCGTCCCGGCGATTCCTCGACGCGCGGCGTGCGGCCACTCACCAGCAACTGCACCTTGCGCGGCTTCACGCCGTCGGGCAGCCGCACCTCGACCGTCTGCTCGCCCACCGGAACGATCTCGCGGAACGGGCCTTTCATCATCATCGGGTTGGTGAGGTTGACCAGGTGAATGGTGAGGGACTCTTTCTGGCGCCAGACGGCGACGTCCAGCAGACCCGGCCCGGTGACGGTGGCTGGGGGAGCCTCGTTGACCGCCCATTCCACGGCGTTGCGCAGCAGCCTGCCATGGTCGGCGGCCATGACAA
>PLEM01000356.1 GCA_003137035.1 Bryobacterales bacterium
GCTCCGCTGGCTGGTCGCCGGAGTGGGCTTGTTCGCGGCAAAGAATGCGTTTGCCGCAGAGTATTATGTGTCCCCGACCGGAAGCGATTCAGGTGCCGGGACCCAGGCGGCGCCCTTTGCCACCCTTTCGAAGGCGAGCAGCGCCGCGGCGGCATCATCATTCCGGACTCGGCCAAGGAAAAACCGCAGCAGGCGGAAGTGAAGGCCGTGGGTAACGGCAAACTGTTGGACACGGGCGAGCGGGTGGCGCTGGATGTCAAGGCCGGCGACCGCATCCTGTACGGGAAGTATTCCGGATCGGACATCAAGATCGAGGGGGAGGAGTACCTGATCGTCCGCGAGGACGAGATCCTGGGCGTGTTCACTCAGTGAATTCAGGCCCGCGAACCCGGCGCCCCCGTGTGTTAACCTAGGAGATCGTTTTCCTGGAAGGATTCTCTTGACATGCTTCGAAATACAGTTACGCGCGTATTCCTGACGGCCGCTGGCGCGGCCCTTTTCGCCGGCATCGCGGCGGCACAGGTTAAGGTCGCCATCGTCGACTCACGGCAGGCCGTGCTGAGCACCGCCGAGATCAAGAAGGCTTCCGCCGACCTGGAAGCCAAGTACAAACCGCGGCAGGCCGAGATGGACAGACTCCGCAGGGATCTCGACGAGATCCAGCAGAAACTTCAGGCCGGCGCCGACAAGCTCACGCCGCAGGCGTCCTCCGAGCTGAACGCACAGGGGCAGCGCAAGCAGCGCGATTTGCAGCGCCTGACCCAGGACCTCCAGGAGGAGGTCGAGGCCGAGCGCCAGGACATCCTCGCCCGCACCGGCCAACGCCTGGTGGGGGTGGTGAAGAAGTTGGCAGAAGAGCGCGGCATGGATGTGGTGGTGGATGCGGGTACCACGTTGTACTTCAAGCCCGCCCTGGATCTGACCAAGGACGCGGTCGCGGAGTTCGACAAGGCCTACCCGGTCAAGTAGGGCCATAGGACGGCGAGCACATGGCCGGCTACCTCGAAGAGTACGGGGTCGCGGACGCAAGGCGCACCAAGATCGTCTGGTGGCTGGTGATTTCGGGCGTGGCGCTGTGCATTGGGGTCGTGGTCCTGTACTTGACTTATCGCACTTGGCCGGCCAAGCGCCAGGCGCAGAGGTTTCTCGACGATCTCGGCCGGCGGGATTACCAGGCTGCCTACCGGGATTGGGGCTGCGCCCGGTCCTGCCCAGACTATCCATACGACAGGTTCATGGAGGACTGGGGGCCGCACGGCAACTTCCTGGAGCCCTCCGGCGCGGCGGTCAGGAAGGCTCGGTACTGCAACGGCGACGTGATCGTCACGGTGAAGCCCGGAAAGGGCAAAGACGCCTACCTGTGGTATGACCGGGCCAACGGCACGCTCGGGTTCGCCCCCTGGGAGGATCTCTGCGACCCGCACATTCCCGCGCCCACCGCGCCGCCACAGTCTCCGTAAATTGTGTTACCGTGATTAGTCGCAAGGATTCTTATCTTCTACAGGAGTAGTCCAATATGGAAGCACTCGGATTGATTGAGACGAAGGGCCTGGTCAGCGCCATCGAGGCCGCCGACGCAATGGTGAAAGCCGCCAACGTGATTCTGATAGGGAAGGAATACATTGGCGCCGGATACGTGACCGTGACAGTACGGGGTGACGTGGGCGCCGTGAAGGCCGCCACGGATGCCGGAGCCGCCGCCGCCCGCCGGGTCGGAGAACTGGTTTCGGTGCACGTGATTCCGCGCCCGCACGAAGAGATCGAGAAGATCCTGCCGGGAGCCAAGAAGAACTCCTAAAGGCGGCGGTGGTGTCGTAGGCAGGTCAGGGTTTTCCCATGCCCCAAGATCAAGATCTCGTTTCCTCGCAGGAAGTCCGCGCCAAGGTCGAGAAAGCATACGCGGCTTTTCAGAAGTATCGCCTCTATAACCAGCAGCAGGTGGACGCGATTGTGGACGCCATGGCCGCGGCCGGGCGCGCTCACTCCAAGCGGCTGGCGGAGATGGCGGTCGAGGAGACCAAGTACGGCAACGTCCCGGACAAGATCGTCAAGAACCTTCTGAACTCGGACCTGTTGCCGCGCTACATCCGGAGCATGAAGACGGTCGGCATCCTGCGCGAGCTGCCGGACCAGAAGATCATTGAAATCGGCGTGCCCGTGGGCGTGGTGGCCGCTTTGGTACCGACCACCAACCCGACTTCGACGGTTTTCTTCAAGACCATCATCTCGCTCAAAGCCGGCAACGCCGTGGTCATCAGCCCGCACCCGCGCGCGGCCAAGTGCACCAAAGCGGCCGCGGACGTGATGTGCCAGGCCGCCATCCAGGCGGGAGCGCCGGAAGACATTATCCAGTGCATCGCCACTCCCTCCATGGAATCGACGCATGCGCTGATGAAGCACGATCGCATCGCGGTGATTCTGGCCACCGGCGGCCACGCCATGGTCAAGGCCGCCTATTCCAGTGGCAAGCCGGCGTTCGGCGTGGGTCCCGGCAACGTGCCGGCGTACGTCGAGCGCAGCGCGGAGATCGCCGCGGCGGTGGGCAAGGTGGTCGACGGGAAGTCCTTCGATTACGGCACGGTGTGCTCCGGGGAGCAGTCGCTGGTCTGCGAAGAGTCGCTGAGGGAGCCGGTGCTCGCCGAATTGAAGCGGCGCAAGGCGTTCTTCTGCAACGATGCGCAGAAGCTGGCGCTCACCAAGGTCCTGCTGAAGGACAACTTCCGGATCAATCCGGACTGCGTGGCGCAGTCGCCGGTGCGTCTGGCGCAGATGGCCGGTTTCGAGGTCCCCGCCGACACCTCGATCATCGTCGCGGAATTGCAGGGAGTCGGCAAAGAGCACCCGCTTTCGGTCGAGAAGCTCTCCCCGGTTCTGGCGCTCTACTTTGTGCGGGATCATGCGGCGGCCCTGGACATCTGCGAGGCGGTGCTGCGCTTCGGCGGGTTGGGGCACACCTGCGCCATCCACTCGCAGGACGACGCGCGGATTCGCGAGTTCGGCCTGCGCATGCCGGCCATGCGCGTACTTGTGAACACCGGAGCGCCGGGCGGCTCCACTGGCATCACCACCAACTTGCAGCCTTCCATGACGCTCGGCTGCGGCGCCATGGCGGGAAATGTCACCAGCGACAATGTCGGACCGCAGCACCTGATCAACATCAAGCGCGTGGCCTGGATGGTGCGCACGGCCGAGGAAGCCTTGCCGATCCCGGCCGAGTTCAAGGACACCGCCGCGCCTCCGCCGCCTGTTTCCGGACCTCCGAGGCTGGATCGGCAGACGATTGCGGCCGCCGTCGAAAAGTACCTCGCTCAGCGCGGCATCGCCGTGGCCCCGGCCCCGGCGGCGCCCATGGCGTGCACCTCCGCAGCCAACGTGGCGGCCCAGGTGGTGGACCGGTTCCTCTCCGCCCGGCACGTGACCCCGCCCGCGGCGCCCAAGAGTTGTCCCGCGTCGTGCCCCTGCGCTCAGCCCAAAACCTCGCCTCAGTCTTGTGCCGCCGCTCCCGCTCCGCCGCCTCAGCCACCGGCACCCGAAGTTGTCATCGCCGACTTCGTTTGCGAGGAGGACGTCCGCGTGGCCCTGCGCCAGTCCAGGAAGATTTACATCGGGCCGAAGACCATCGTGACCCCCGCCGCGCGCGACCTGGGACAGCAGCATGATATTCTCGTGATGGCAAAGCGTTGAATGAGCCTGAATCTGGACGAACTGAGAATTGAGGTTGTCAAACACCTGGAGTCGCAGGAGTTCGTGGTGTTCCACGGCTACTCGCGGCTGGCGGATACGGATTCGTTCGTCGCCTGGGATGTGGACCGCAAGCCGGACTACCGCGAGTTCCTGGAGACCGCCAGGAACGCCGGAGTCAAGCTGATTGTCTACCACTGGCGGGAGTTCTCGAAGGCCCACGTGGACGAGGCGGCCGAACGGCTGGAGGGCTGCGACATCAGCGTCGAAGAGCGGCGCAGCCTGGAGAAGCGCCTGCGCGAGTTGCGCCCTTACGAGGGCTTTACCTGCGCGCTCGAGCTTTCCTTCGAGTTCGAGGCCAGGGTCTACCTGTTCAACCTCCGCGCGGACTGGTATGAGGAGTACCTGGACCTGCTCGAAGAGATCGACAGCTCCATGCCGGACGATGAGGACGAGGACGACGACTCGATCGGCGGCTACTACTCCCGGAACTGACCGCTCCCTTGCGGTCGCGGCTCGGCTATGATGTCCGGGAGCTTACCGAGCCGCGACCGCGAGGGAGCGGTCCTCCCGCGCCATGGATAGACCGGCGCGCTGGCTCCTCCCGCAAACGGATCCGGAGCAGGCCGGGCGCCTCGCCGAGAACCTGGGGCTGTCATTGTCCGCTGCGCGCGTGCTCCTCAACCGCGGCTATCGCGATCCCGCTTCCGCGCGCCGCTTCCTTTCCCCCTCCCTCGACGATCTGCACGACCCCAGCCTGCTGCTGGGCATGAGCGCCGCGCTCGAGCGGTTGCAGCGGGCCATCGCCGCGCGCGAGAACATTCTGCTTTACGGCGACTACGACGTGGACGGGACTACCTCGGTGGTGATCCTCAAGAAAGCCATCGAGCTGGCGGGCGGACAGGCCGGCGTGTTCATCCCGCACCGCATTCGCGATGGCTACGGAATGCGACCGGAAGCGATCGAGGAGGCCGCCGCCTCGGGCGCCACGCTGGTGATCAGTGTGGATACGGGCATCCGCGCGGCCGAGGCCGTCCGCCGCGCCCGCGACTTCGGGATGGATGTGATCGTAACCGACCACCACCTGCCCGACGCCGAGCTGCCTCCCGCCCTCGCGGTGCTGAATCCCAATCAGCCGGGCTGCCCGTACCCGGAGAAGAACCTCTGCGGAGCGGGCGTGGCATTCAAGCTGGTGCAGGCGCTGCTGGCAACGCTCGACTGGCCCCCCGGCAAGGTCCGCCGCATGACCGAGTCGTTCCTCAAGCTGGTGGCCATCGGGACCGTGGCCGACGTGGTGCCGCTCA
>PLEM01000336.1 GCA_003137035.1 Bryobacterales bacterium
GGGCGGGCGGCCTGGGAGGCCGCCGCAGGCCGAGGGCCTGCCCCACAAATGTAGAAACTCCACGTCAGGGTTTCGACAGGGTCTTGCTGGCGGTCTGCATCGCCCCTTGGGGAGTCCAAATGCGAAACTCCCCACTACAGTGCAACAGGCCCAGCAGATACAACATGCCGTCGTAGTACCGCCATTGGCCCGACGGAACCGGGGCATACCACAGCGCGTCGACGAAGCGTTGTGCGCGCGGCTGCGTCGCCGCCAGGCTGGCTACGGCATTCATGGCCACCAGCCCGGTGGAATGCTCGCTGCCGAGCTGTCTTCCGTCCAGCGTGAACTGGTTCGCGTAGGTGGACAGGCCTCGAGATTCGAAGAACGTCTGCAACCGGTCGCTCAACTGTCTCTCCCGGGCATCCGCGCCCCACCAAGCCCAGTCCACCGACCAATTCATGGCCGTGCGCCAGGCATCGAACCGGAAGTGAACGGACTGGTCGTCCCACTCGGCAGCCCACGGCGGCCCGCCGAAGTTGGCGTAATCCGGCGCGAGCCCGGTGATGGGATGCGTGGTGCGCTGGAAGAAATCCCGGCTCGCCGCGGCTGCCTTGGCCCAATAGCGCCGATCGGCCACCGGTCCCCACCGCGCCCACAGCTCATAGAACGCAGGCAGGTGGTAAGAGGGATCGGTGAAGTCGCGCGCCCCGACGGTGGGCGCGAATCGCACCATCGCGTACTCGGGATGAAACAGATCTCCGGCCGTCCGAACTCCTCTTACCGTCTTGCCGGTGATCATCTCGCGATGCCGCATGTCGGTAAGCAGCCGGTCGGCTTCGGCCCGGTAGTCGTAGATGCCGGAGCCACTTCCCCAGCGTCCCGCGGCGAAGTACAGAGACATGGCGAAATACTCTTCCGCATCCACCACGGGCATCTCGCCGTTGGGCGTGCCGTCGAGCTTCACGGACCAGGAGAAAAAGCCTCGAGCCGGGTGGCCGGACGCGTCGTGGTACATGTGCGTCTTGGCCCAGTTCCAAAGGGCATCGAACTCGATCTTCTTGTCCAGTTGCACCGCGATCATCATGCCGTAGGCCATGCCCTCGGAGCGCACGTCGTCGTGGCCGACGTCAAGGATATAGGCAAGCGGGCCGTTGGCGTTGTTCCCCACGGGGTAGTAGACGCCTTGCGTGATAGGTGAAGGATGGAAAAGGCGCAGGAAGGCGGCGCCGAGCTTGCGGGTAACTTCCCGTTGCGGGTGACCGGTCTCGGCGAACAGATTGCGATAGTGGCCCGTGGCGAACGCTCCCGAACCGCGGTCCCCGGCCTCGGAAGCCCCGGGCTTTCCCGGCTGAGCTGCGCGCTGTCCCGCCAGGAGCCCGCCGCCGACCAACACCAGAAGCAACGCGCCCGCGACGCTCGCCAAGAATGGCAGCTTCAGGAAGCGCTTCCTGGGCCAGGAAAGTTGCAGGGCTATCCCCGGTGGTGCGCGCCTGTCCGTAGACATGGTGTTAGTGGGCACAACGGCCCGCGCAGGCGCCTCCCCAACGCCTAGCGGGCCTCTCTGCCGGCCCGGACATCGCCCGCCAGAGGCACTCTTCAAGAGGCGGAGCCAGGCAGACTCCGACCTCGACCGTAGCTTCGGTATCCGACTATATTCGAATTATAAGCCGAAATCAAGGTAGTCCTCGGGGCTGTTCCACACCGGCCAGGTGGGACCGCTCCCACGGGACTGTTAAAAAATCGCTTTGTAGCGCCGAAGAGGACAAGCTAAAGCATGTCCTACGTGGAGTATGCTTCAGCTTGCCCGGCGGTTTTCTCACAGTCCCGCGGGAGCGGACCTGGGCGCAACGCAGTTACGGACGGATTACGCGCCGGATGCCCGCGCCACGAGCGCGTGTCCGACGCCCCATCTGGTAGAATCGTCAGTTGGGTGCCTGAGCGACCGATACGACCTTGTTTTTTCAATCACTTTCATGGATTTCCTCGAGGGTCTGAACCCCCAACAGCGCGAAGCGGTTGCCTACGCCGGCGGCCCCCTCCTGATCCTGGCCGGAGCGGGGAGCGGGAAGACCCGGGTCATCACCCACCGCATCGCCCACCTGGTCCATGAACACGGTGTGCCGCCGGCCGCCATCGTCGCGGTCACATTCACCAATAAGGCGGCCGATGAGATGCGGGAGCGGGTCGGCCGATTGCTGGGCGGCTCCTACTCTCTCACCGGCCTGGTGGTCGCCACCTTCCATTCCTTCTGCGTCCGGCTGCTGCGCCGGGATGGGCAGCTACTGGCCGACCTGCGGCCCGGGTTCACCCGCAGCTTCACGATCTACGACGAAGACGACCAACTGAGCCTGGTCAAGGCGGTCTACCGCAACCTGGGGCTCAGTGAGAAGGAGTTTCTGCAGTGCCGCGCGGCGCTCTCCCGGATCAGCCACGCCAAGAATCACAAACAGACTCCGGAGGAATTCGCCCAGGCCGCCAAAGACCCCAAGAGCAAGCAACTCGCGGCGGTCTTCGAGGAATACGAGGGGCGCTTGAGGCAGGCCAATGCGCTGGATTTCGACGACCTGCTGCTGGAGTCGGTGCGCCTGCTCCGGCATGACGAGGCCACGCGGCGGGCTTACAATCGCCGCATACAGCACCTGCTCATCGACGAGTACCAGGACACCAACCGCAGCCAATACGAGCTGATGCGGCTGCTCACCGAGTCGCACCAGAACGTCTGCGTGGTGGGGGACGAGGACCAGTCGATCTACAGTTGGCGCGGGGCGGACATCCGCAACATCCTGGACTTCGAGCGCGACTACCCGGAGGCGCGCACCATCCGCCTGGAGCAGAACTACCGCTCCACCAAGAACATCCTGGAATCGGCCAGCGCCATGGTGGCGCACAACCTCGAGCGCAAAGGGAAGTGGCTGTGGACAGCGGCCCCCGCGGGGCGCCGCATCGGGGTCTACGCGGCGCCGGACGCGGAAGCCGAGGCGCTGTTCATCGCCGACACCATCGAGCGGCTGATCTCGATGAACCCGAACGACCGCGTCGCCGTCCTCTACCGCACCAACTTCCAGTCGCGGCAGATCGAGGAGGCGCTGCGGCGGTACGGCCGGAAATACAAAGTGATTGGCGGATTCAGTTTCTACCAGCGCGCCGAGATCAAGGACGTGTTGTCCTACCTGAAGCTGCTCCTTTCGCCCCAGGATTCGGTCAGCCTGCTGCGGATCGTCAACACACCGGCGCGCGGCATCGGCAAGACCACCGTGGAGCAGGTGGAGCGCTACGCACTGGAACAATCGCTGGGCATGTGGGACGCCCTGCTGCGCATGATCGAAGAGCAGCGGTTTCCGGCGCGGGCCGAAGCCGCCCTGTCGGGTTTTCGGAAGCTGATCGAGGAACTGCGCGAGGAGGCCGCCACGGCGCCCGTCCACCAGGTGATCCAGGCGGTGCTGGACCGCACCGGCTACCTCACCACGCTCGAGCGCGACGACTCGCCCTCCGCCGACACCCGCATCGAGAACCTGAAGGAGCTGGTGAACGCCGCCAGCGAGGCGGCCGAGCGCGGCGAAGGCGTCGCGGAATTTCTGGACCACGCGGCGCTGGTCTCCGACGCCGACTCGGTGGACGAGCGCGCCCAGGTCTCGCTGCTCACCGTTCACAACGCCAAGGGTCTGGAGTTCCCGGCGGTGTTTATCGCCGGGCTCGAAGAGGGACTGTTCCCCCACAGCCGCTCGCTCGACTCCGAAAGCGGGATGGAAGAGGAACGCCGCCTCTGCTATGTGGGCATGACCCGCGCCGAGAAACAACTTTTCCTGACATGGGCGCGCTACCGGCGCCGCTTTGGCGGCGGCCCCGCGGACGAGAGCATGGGCTCGCGCTTCCTCAGGGAGATTCCGGCGGAATTGATCGAGCCGCTGGGGCGGAAGCAGGCCGCGGCCCCGGAAGTGGACCTGGAGGCCGAGCGCTTCCTGGTGCGCGAGGGCGCGCGGAAGAACATTTACACTGGGAAAACCTACAACTCCTTGGACAACATCGCGGAGTTCTTCCAGGCCCGCGGCCTGCCGGCCAACGCTCCGCAGGCCCCGGCGGCGCCCCCGCGGGCGGCGCCCCCAGCGCCACGAGCCCCCAAGAAGCTGACCGCTGGAATCACGGTGGTTCACCCGGTCTACGGCAAGGGAACCGTGGTGCGCCGCGAAGGGGATGGAGAAAATGCGAAACTGACTGTAAGCTTTCCGGGCGTTGGCTTGAAGAAGCTCATGGAAAAGTACGCAGGATTGAAAACAAGAGAATGAACACGAAAACGACTAAAGAACCGACAGAACGCAAGAAACTGAAGCGGGCGGCCCGCAAGAAGGCGACGCCCAAGCCCAAGCGGGCGGCCGGAGTGGCGCGCGGTTCCGAGAAGCGCAAGATCCGCCACATGGCCAAGGGGCAGAGGAAGAGGTAAGGGAAGTACGAAGTCAGAAGTACGAAGTACGAAGTGTGCGCCAACGACGCGCGCTCGTACGGACGTACTTCGTAATTCGTACTTCGTAATTCGTACTTTTCTGTGTCCCAGCTACTTCGCACCAAGGACATCGACCAGCTCATCGCAGCGGCGGAGGCGCCCGAAAAGCGTCTCCGCAAGACGCTGGGGCCTTGGAGCCTGACCGCGCTTGGCGTGGGCGCGGTGATCGGCTCGGGGATCTTCATCCTGACCGGAACGGCGGCCGCCGGCGAAGTGCTGCAGCGCCATTCGATCCTGCACGCTCCGTTGTTGGACCTGCTGCTCCACGGCCGGAACGCCGTCTCGACCATCGGGCGGCCCGGCGCCGGCCCGGCGATCTCGCTGTCGTTTCTGCTGACCGCGCTGGCGTGCAGTTTCGCGGCGCTGTGTTACGCGGAGATGGCCTCGATGATCCCCATCGCCGGCAGCGCCTACACCTATGCCTACGCCACGCTCGGCGAGATCTTCGCCTGGATCATCGGCTGGGACCTGATCCTGGAATACGCCGTCTCGAATATGGCGGTGGCGGTGGGGTTCTCGGCGTATATGAACGATCTGCTGGAGAGCTTGTTCGGAGTGCATCTTCCCGCCAAGCTCTGTAATCCCATGATTGTGGGAGGGGAGTTTACGGGCAACTGGTTCAATGTTCCCGCGCTCGCCGTGCTGCTCATCCTCACCTGGATTCTGGTGCGCGGCGTGCGCGAGAGCGCCAAGACCAACAACCTGATGGTGCTGATCAAGGTGGCCGCCATCCTGATCTTCGTCATCGGGGCGGCGCGCGCCGTACGCACCGAGAACTGGCATCCCTTCATGCCCAACGGGTTTCCCGGGGTGCTGACTGGCGCAGCCATCGTCTTCTTCACCTACATCGGCTTCGATTCGGTCTCGACGCACGCCGAGGAGGCCCGCAACCCGCGTCGCGACGTGCCGATCGGGATTATCGCCTCGCTGCTGATCTGCACGGTGCTGTACTGTGCCGTCTCCGCGATCCTGACCGGCATGGTGCCTTCCTCCGAGCTTGAAACCAGGGCCCCGGTGGCCGCCGCGTTCCGGCAGGTCGGTCTGTCGTGGGCACGGTATATCATCTCGGCCGGCGCCCTCGCGGGAATCACCTCCGTACTACTGGTGCTCATGCTGAGCCAGCCGCGTGTCCTGCTGGCGATGGCCCGCGACCGGCTCCTGCCGCCGGGGTTCTTCGGCGCAGTGCACCCGCGCTTCCGCACGCCGTGGAAGTCCACGATGCTCACCGGCTTCGTCGTCTGCCTCATGGCGGGGCTGCTGCCGCTGCGATTCCTGATGGAACTGGTGAACATCGGCACGCTGCTCGCCTTCGTCATCGTGTGCGCCGCCGTGCTGATCATGCGCGTCAAGCACCCGGAGGCCGAGCGGCCGTTCAAGGCGCCGTTCTATCCGGTGGTGCCCATACTCGGCATCCTGTCCTGCCTGCTGCTCATGTTCTCGCTGACCGTCGCCAACTGGTGGCGGCTGTTCGTCTGGCTGGGGATCGGCTTCGTCATCTACTTCGGTTACGGCCGGCGCCACAGCGTCATGGCGAAGGTGCGCGCCGCAGCCGGGCGCTGAGGCCATCATGGAGACTGCCCGCGAGTTCAAGCGCGAGCTGCGGCTGCTCGATTCGACGATGATCGTGATCGGCTCCATGATCGGATCCGGCATCTTCATCGTCAGCGCCGACATCGCCCGCACGGTCGGGGGCCCGGGCTGGATGCTGATGTCCTGGCTCGTCGCCGGGGTCATCACGGTCATCGGCGCGCTCTCCTACGGCGAGCTTGCCGGCATGATGCCTCACGTCGGCGGACAGTACGTCTACCTGCGCGAGGCGTACAACCCGCTCGTCGCCTTCCTCTA
>PLEM01000464.1 GCA_003137035.1 Bryobacterales bacterium
TGAAGAGGGCGTGGATGTAGCCCTTGGACTGGTACTCTTTGGGCCCGGCGGGGCCGTCGTAGAGGATGGCCACCGAGGGCTCGGGAGGGGCGGTCTGGGCTCTTGCAGGCAGGCAGGAAGATGCACCTAAAGCTAATAAAACACAGATCTTAGCACTCTGATGGCGCGCGCATTCCAAGGAGGGTACACCCATTCGCAGAAACGAGCCGTATCAGCAGATTAATACCATTTCCCGGGGGGCGGGCGCAAGTTGCCGGGCTCAAGCCCGGCGCGGCCTGAAGGCCGCCCTCCCTTCAGGCGTGGCCGGTGGCGGCCTTGGCTCCGCGGGCGCGCTCGAAGTTGGCGCCCACGGCTTCCCAACTGATGTTCTGGAAGAACGCGTCGATGTAAGCGGCTCGCGCCGTGCCGTAGTCCAGGTAGTAGGCGTGCTCGTAAACGTCCAGGCCCAGAATGGGGACCGTGTTCCACACCGGGAAGGTGTTCTGCGCGTCTCCGGCGTAGTTGAACAGGTAGTTCCAGTCGCGGTCCCAGGCGGTCCAGGCCCAACCGCGCGATGCGATCCCGGTGGCCTTCAGGTCTTTCCGCCAGGCTTCCACCGAGCCGAAATCCTTCTCGAGTTGCCGCTTGATCTCCGCCGGCGGCTCGCCGCCCTTGCCGCCCAGGTGGCCGAAATACAGCTCGTGGTTCTTCACGCCGCCGATGGCGAAGGACAGGTCCACTTTAAGCGACCGGATATCGCTGAAGACCTGGTTGGCCGGCGCGCGGTCCACGGCGTCGATCTTGCCCATGATCTCGTTGTACTTGTTGACGTAACCCTGGTACAGCTTGTAGTGCTCGGTCATGGTCCGGGCGGAGATCCCGTCCAGGTCCCGCATGATGGAATCGTACTTTCTGGCTTCCAGTTTATGTGTCATCACACCCCTCCACGCATGTGATGACGGGATGCGGGCAAAAGATGCGGGCTGGTCAGCCGCCGAATCCGCCGGCCTTCTCGAAGGCATCCGCCAGGCGGAACATGCCCGGCTCGTCGAAGTGCTTCGTGAGGATCTGCATGCCCACCGGCAGGCCCCCGGCGGTCTTGCCGCAGGGCACGCTCATGCAGGGGATGCCCGCCAGGTCTCCGGTGATGGTGTAGATGTCGGAGAGATACATGGCCAGCGGATCGTCGAGCTTCTCTCCCAGCTTGAAAGCCGGAAACGGCGAAACCGGGGTAACGATGGCGTCCACCTCGCGGAAGGCCTCGGAGAAATCCCGGGCGATGAGGTGGCGCACCTTCTGGGCTTTCAGGTAGTAGGCATCGTAGTAGCCGGCCGAGAGCACGTAGGTTCCCAGCATGATGCGCCGCTTGCACTCCGCCCCGAAGCCCTCGCCGCGAGTGTTGCGGTACATGTCGCTGAGCGTGGCCGAATCCGCCGAGCGGAAGGTGTAGCGCACGCCGTCGAAACGCGCCAGGTTGGAGCTGGCCTCGGCGGTGCAGATGATGTAGTAGGCCCCGATGGCGTAGTCGGTGTGCGGCAGGCTGATTTCGCGCACCTCGCAGCCCAGGCGTTTCAACACCTCGACGCCGCGCGTCACCAGGTCGCCCGTCTCGCTGGCCAAGCCCTTGAAGTACTCGCGCGGCAGGCCGATCTTTGTGCCGCGCACCGCGCCGTTCAGCAACGCCGCGTAATCCGGCACGGGGGCGAAGGCGGAGGTGGAATCCAACTCGTCGCGGCCGGCGATGGCCTGGAGCAGCGTGGCGGCGTCGCGCACGTTGCGCCCGAACGGCCCAATGTGATCCAGCGAACTGGCGAAGGCGATCAGGCCATAGCGCGATACGCGCCCGTAGGTGGGCGTCACCCCCACCACGCCGCAGAACGAGGCCGGCTGGCGGATGGATCCGCCGGTGTCGGAGCCCAGCGCCACCACCGCCGTCCCCTGCGCCACGGCCGCGGCCGGCCCGCCGCTGGAGCCGCCCGGCACACGCTCGAGGTCCACCGGGTTGCGCACCGGACCGAAGGCCGAGTTCTCGTTCGAGGAGCCCATCGCGAACTCGTCGCAATTGGCCTTGCCCAGGATCACGCCCCCGGCTTGTTCGAGGCGGATCACCGCGGTGGCATCGTAGGGCGGGATGTAATTGGCCAGCAGCTTCGAGCCGGCCGTGGAGCGCACTCCCTGGGTGACGATGACGTCCTTGACCGCCACGGGCACGCCGGCTAGCGGCCCGGGATCTTCGCCGCGCGCCAGCTTCTCATCCACCCGGCGCGCCGCTGCGATGGCCCGCTCCGGCGAGAAGTGCAGATAGGCGTTGGTCTTGGGGTTCTCCGCCTCGGCGAAAGCGAGCGCTTCGCGCGCCAGTTCCTCGGCGCTGAAGTGGCGTTTGGCCAGGCCCTCGCGGACCTGCGCGATGGTGAGCGCGGGGATTTCGGTGGGCGCGGTCACCGTTCGATCACCTTTGGAACTTTGAAGAATCCGGCGCCGGCGAGCGGTGCGTTCGCGGTGGCCACCTCGCTGCCCAGGCCCGGGCGCTCGCGGTCCTCGCGCCAGGTGGCGGTCTCCTCCGCCTGGTAAAGCACCTGGGCCATCGGCTCGACCGCGCTGGTATCCAGCTCGTTGAGCTTCTCCATGTGGGTGAGCACCTCGCCCAGGTCCGCCGCCATTCGGCGCACCTCATCTTCGGTCAATCGGAGGTTGGCCAGATCGGCCACGTAGCGGACTTGCGTTTCGCTGAGAATCATCCCGCGGACCTTCTCCTGGACGCCTTGTAGAGCCGCCGAAGAACCGGATCTTCGATGCCGTCCGCCTCATCCCGCGTGGCCCGCGCTTCTCCGGCCCGTTGCGGCATGCGGCGCGGCACGCCCAGGCGGAACTCGATGACCCGGACGCAATCGCCCCCGGCGATCTCTTTCAACCGGGCCAGAATCTGGCCGCTCATGGTGCGGAGCTGGCTCTGCCAGACCAGGTCCTCGACTTCGACCACCAGCCGCGATTCGTGAAACGCCACCGGCCTGGTGTGGGCGGCAATGCGTCGCCCGACCGCCTGCGGCCATGCGGCCCGCGCCAGATCCTCCGCGGGCAGGCATTCACCGGCGATTTTCATCCCGCGTATGAACTTCCCGGCGCGCTCCATCTGGGTGTCTGCCATTTTAACAGATCGGTGCGGGGGGGAACCGCGAAGGCGGCAACCGTAAGCCGTCCGTAGGTGCGTTGCGCCCAGGGCCGATGCCGATGACGGATGCGTTCGAAGCTTCTACCTCCGCACAGCGAGCCAGCATCCGTCATAATGTTCCGAGAGCGCCGGGATTCGGCGACTCGAGAAAGAGGTTTTCGTGCGAATTCGAACCGTCCACGTTTTGTTGGTGCTGGCGCTCGCGATTGTTCGGGCGCAGCCACCCGAGCCGATTTTGCCGGGCCGGGGCCTCGCGCAGCACCCGTTCCTGTATTGCGGGGAATGGCAGGGACGCAGCCTGGAGCAGCAGGTCATGTATCTGGTTCGCGACGGGAAGGTGGCGTGGTCGTACACCAACACCCGCAGGGGAGAGTTGGGCGATTGCACCATGCTTTCGAACGGAAACATCGTCTTCTCGCGACAGTTCGGGGCCAGCGAGATTACGCCGGACAAGAAGATCGTCTGGGACTACGACGGGCCGCAGGGGACCGAGATCCACACCGCGTATCCGATGGGCATGGACAAGGTGCTGATCATGCAGAACGGAGATCCGGCGAAGTTGCTGTTCATCCGCAAGGCGACCAACCAAGTGGAAAAGGAGATCGTGCTGCCAACCCGGGACCCGCACAGCGTTCACGGGCAGTTCCGGCGCGCGCGCCCAACTCAGGCCGGCACCTTCCTGGCGGCTCATATGGACTTGGGCAAAGTGGTCGAGTATTCCGCCGAGGGGAAAGAGATTTGGTCGGTCCCGGCGCCCTCGGCATGGTCCGCCGTTCGCCTGAAGAACGGCAATACGCTTATCGGCGGCAACCAGGTTGGGTACGTGCGCGAAGTGAACCCGAAGGGCGAGACGGTTTGGGAAATCGGGAAGAACGATTTGCCCGGCATCCCATTGTTCACGGTTCAGGAGGTCTCGCGGCTGGCCAACGGCAACACGCTGATCAACAACTGGTCGGGCGGCCTGGCTCCGGAACTGGTGCAGACGGGAGTGCAACTAATCGAAGTGACGCCGGACAAGAAAGTAGTCTGGGCGCTTAAGGATTGGAAGACGCTGGGCCCGGCGTCCGCGACGCAATTGCTCGACGAACCGGGCGTCCCCGAGAAGGGCGAGCTGCAGCGATAGGATGGAGAAACTCCTGGAAACCGCTCCCTTACGGTCGCGGTTCGGTGCTGAGGTCCGACGTTGAGTGATAATCGCAGAGGAGGGATTCAATGCGACGATTGTGCGTCTTGTTTGCGGTCGCTGGCGCGATGCTGGCGCAGACGGCCCCGACCGCCGGACCTTACAAAGTACTGAAGACGGCCAAAGTTGGCGGCGACGGCGGTTTCGACTATGTCTACGCGGACGTTGCCGGGCGCCGGTTGTACATTCCGCGCACCGGCGCCGGCCCACGGGTCACGGTTTTCAACCTGGATACGCTCGAGCCGGCTGGCGAGATCCCCAATGCCAGCGCGCGTGGGGCCGCGGTCGATCCAAAGTCCAATCACGGGTTCTCCAGCAGCAAACCGGTGGTGATGTGGGATGCCAAGACGCTAGCGCCGATCAAGTCAATTGAGGTGCAGGGCAACCCCGACGGCATTCTGTTCGACCCGTTCAACCAGCGGGTGTACGTGTTCAGTCACAGCGCGCCTCATGCGACGGTGATCAACGCGGCGAACGGCTCCGTGGTTGGCACGATCGATCTTGGTGGGGCGCCGGAACAGGCGGTCACCGACGGCGAGGGACACATCTATGTCGATATCGAGGACAAGGGCAACGTCGCGGCCATCGATGCGAAAACGATGACGGTTACGGCGCACTACGATCTCGGCGACAAAGGCGGCACGCCGGCCGGCCTGGCGTACGATGTCAAGAATCACGTTCTCTTCGTGGCCTGCCGCACTCCTGCGCCGGGAACCATGGTGATGCTCAATGCCGACGACGGCAAGATCATTGCAACCGTGCCGCTGGCCGGCGGCTCGGATGGCGCGGTCTTCAATCCCGCGACCAGGGAGGCGTTCAGCTCGGCGGGCAACGGCACGCTGACGGTGGTCAAAGAGAACAACGCCTCCAGCTTCGAGGTGGCACAGATCGTCCAGACGATGCCCAGCGCCAAGACGCTGACCTTGGACAGCAAGACGGACCACATCCTGGTGATCGGCGCCGAGTTCGCTCCGCCTCCCACGCCGCCGCCGGCAGAAGGACGCCGGGGGCGCGGGCAGATGGTTCCGGGTTCGTTTTCGATTCTGGTAGTGGGCAAGTAGACAGACTGTTTTCTTTCAGGAGATCTTCAGATCCGCGTGTAACGATTGCTCTATGCGAGACTCTTGCATGTCCATATTACGCTGTAGCCTTCTCATAACGTTGTGTTGCCTGTCCGCCGGACTGGTTTACGCTCAGGTGGACCGGGCCAACCTCAACGGGACCGTAACGGACCCGAGCGGGTCGCTCGTCCCCAACGCGCGAGTCGAAATCGTCTCGCCGGCCACCGGTTTCACCCGGGCGGCCCAGACCGGGCCCGCCGGCGTCTACAGCATTCCCGGACTGCCCGTCGGGGCATACGACCTCAAAGTCTCGCGCGAAGGATTTCGCACCTTCGAAGTGAAGGGAATTCAGCTTTTTGTCGGCCAGACCCGCACCCTGGATGCCAAGCTCGAGGTGGGCGCCATCGCGACGCAGATGGAGGTTCAGGCCGGGGCCGCGGCCCTGGAAACCAGCGATGCTCAGGTCGGCAACGTCATCGAGAGCCGGCAGTTGAGCGATATCCCCATTAACGGACGCAACTGGGCGACGCTCCAGATGTTGTCCCCCGGCGCCATCAACGTGGGGGGCGGAGATCAGCACAGCATCCGGTTCAACGGGCGAGGGCTCGACGACAACAACTACACCTTCGACGGGATCGACGCCACGGGCGTGCAGGAGCAAGCGCAGAAGGCCGATGCGAGGTTGAACATCTCGCTCGAATCCATTGCCGAGTTCCGCGTGAATTCGTCCAACTACACGGCCGAGAGCGGCTCGACGGGCGGCGGCCAGGTCAACGCGGTGTCGAAAAGCGGGACCAACGATTTCCACGGCGGCGTTTTCGAGTACCTGCGCAACNNCACCATGATCGGGTTCGTGCCGAACGCGGCGTTTCGGGCGCAGGTTCTGAAGGTCTCGCCGGCTCTCAAGCCGCTGCTGGATGGATGGCCGGCCGGGCAGAAGCCCGTCGATTCGATTGCCGACCAGTACACGTCGGCGGGCATCAACCGGGTGCGCGAGGACAGCGGATCGGTGCGCCTGGATCACAGGCTGACGGACAACACCGCCATGTTCGTCCGCTACAATACCGACGACGCGTTCATCGACAAGCCCTTCGACTCTGTAGGGGGGCGGGATACCGAGCCCATCCGGCCCTCGAACCTGGTTCTCCAGTTGTCGCACGTGTTCTCGCCGAGCGTGGTCAACGAGGTTCGGGCGGGGATGAATCGCTCCGCATTCCACCACCTGGTGATCGGGACCTCCCCGGTGACGGTTTCGAGCGTGCCTCCTTTCGACGACGTCTCCCAGAACCAGCTCGACCTGGAAGTCGGCACAACCTTCAACTATCTCGACAACCTGAGCGTCATCCGGGGCCGCCACACCTTCAAGTTCGGGATCGACGTGGAGCGCGTGCGCCTCAATAACACCAGCTTCGGCATCGGGGTTACCACCGTTTCCTACGCCGACGCCAACGATTTCATCCACAACGCGATGGATTCGGTCAGTGTGAACGCGGTGCTGAGCAACGGGGGCATGCGCCGCACCCTGTGGATGGGTTACGGACAGGATGAGTTCAAAGTCCGTCCCAATCTCACCCTGAACCTGGGATTGCGCTACGAGTACTACAGCGTCATGCACGAGGTG
>PLEM01000053.1 GCA_003137035.1 Bryobacterales bacterium
CTGAGCGGCTTCACCTTCTGGAGCCACGATATCGGCGGGTTCGCGGCGAAGACGCCGGAGGAGCTGTATCGCCGCTGGATGCCCTTCGGCATGTTGACGTCCCACAGCCGTTGCCACGGCAACCCGCCCAAAGAGCCTTGGGAGTACAGCGCCGCGTTCATGGACGACTTCCGCCGGGCCGATGAGATGAAGTACAAGCTCATGCCCTACGTCTACGCGCAGGCCAAGGACAGCTCCGAGCGCGGGCTGCCCATGGTGCGCGCGCTGTTCGTCGAGTATCCCAACGATCCGGGTTCCTGGATGGTGGAGGACGAGTACCTGTTCGGCTCGGACATCCTGGTGGCGCCGCTTCTGGAGGCCAACGCCACGGGGCGGGACGTGTACCTCCCGCCGGGGCAGTGGATCGACTACCAGACCGGCAAGGCTTATAGCGGCGGCTGGCAGAGCATCCAGGCCGGCGTGATCCCCGTGGTGATGCTGGTCCGCGACGGCGCCGTGCTCGCGCACATGAAGCTGGCGCAATCGACCAAGGACATGGACTGGGCGAACCTGGACCTGGTGGTGTACGCCACGAATGCGCAAACTGCCCAGGGGCTGGTCTGCCTGCCCTCGGACAACGTGCTCCGCCGCGTATCGCTGCCACGCGGGACCGGCAATTTCGCGCTGGCGGCGAACCCGCTGGCGGGCCGCTCGACCCTGACGGTGAAGATGCAGCGATTCCGCAACCGGTGTTTTCCGGACGGCCAGAACATCTGATTCCATTGTCGTTTTGACCTGAGGCAGGCTCCAGGGCATATTCGCATTGTGCTTTTGCTCTTGCTTTGTCGTCTGATCTTGTATATTGTGTGTACAAGACATGGCTTCCCGCCTCAGCCGCGCCGAACTCTCCGCCACCGAGCGCGCTCTCCGTTCCCGCATTGCGCAAATCGCCTCCGGCGAGCGGTTTCTGCGCGGGACGCTGTCGGAGCGCTCCAGCAAGTGCGGCAAGCCCAACTGCCGTTGCGCCGATGGCGCGGGGCACACCTCGCTGTATCTTGTGCAGAGCCATGCCGGCAAAGTGCGCCAGCTATGCATTCCGAAGGCGTTGCAGGACCCGGTTCGCCAAGCCGTCGGCGAGTTCCAGGAGTTGCAGCGTCTCCTGCGTGAAGTTTCCGAACTGGAGTGGAAGCGTTTCCTGGCAAGGAAAGGCTGACCATTCTCCGCCGCCTGATCGCCTACGCCGAGAAAGTTTTCCAGTTGTCCAACAGCGTCGTCGCGGGTGTCGTGGACCGGCGCCGGCAACCGCGGATTCCGGCCTCCCACATCGTCAAAAGCGTCGCGGCTTTGTTCTGGACCCGCATGGGCAGCCTCAACGCTCTGGAACTCGCCGCTCACTCCAGCTTCTTTCGGCGCTGGCTGGGGCAGTCCGTGTGCAGCGCCGACAGCGTGGGGCGCGTGACCGCCCTGATGGATGCCGAGGGTTTGCGGCGCGGCATCCATCACCTGTACGACCGTCTGAAGCGCAACAAGGCCTTGCCGGATCAGGGCGGGCTGGGGGTGGCCGCCCTGGATGGCCATGAAAGCCATGCCAGCTACCGCCGCCACTGTCCGGGGTGCCTGGAGCGCACCATCCGCACCGGACAGACGGAGCGTACCCAGTATTACCACCGCCAGGTAACCCTGATGCTGCTGCCCGGCGCCCGGCCTGGCTGCGACCCCGTACGTCTCCTGCTGGATCATGAACCCCAGCGAGCCGGTGAGGATGCGGTCGCCACGGCCCTGCGTTTACTGGAGCGGGTCCTCGGCTCTTATCCGCGCGGATTCGATCTGGTCCTGGCCGATGCGCTCTACTCCACCGCGCCCTTGTTCAACTTCCTGCTGGCGCGCGGCAAACACGTGCTGACCGTACTCAAAGACGACCGGCGCAATCTGTATCAGGATGCGACCGCTCTGTTCGCCGCCTTCCCCGCGAAGGCGGGAAGCTTCCGCTCTCGCAAATGCTTATGGTGGGATTTTCCGGGCCTGCTTTCCTGGCCACAGGTGAACGTTCCGGTGCGGGTCATCCGTTCCCAGGAAACGCGTACGGTGCGCCGGCAACTCGACGGAAAAGACGAGACGCCGACCAGCGACTGGATCTGGGTCACCACGCTTCCCGAGCAATCCGTCTCCACCGGGCGCGCCGTTGCATTAGGCCACCAACGCTGGGATATCGAGAATCATGGGTTCAACGAACTGGTCAACGGCTGGCATGCCGACCACATCTACAAACATGACCCCAACGCCATCGAATGCTTCTTGCCGATGGCCTTCCTGGCCTGCAATATCTTTCAGGCATTCTTCGCCTTGAATCTCAAACCCCAGATCCGTAAGGGCAGAACACGGGCCTTCTGGTCCACTCCGATGGCCGCCGAGATTCTGGACGGCGTCAACCCCACCCTGTCTCCCTGAAGTCGTAATCGGGAACGCACCGCTCCGTTGACCGGTTGAGACAGCACCATCGAAAATCCGTGCCCCCCCGTCGGAGTGTGCCCGAACCACGCCCCAACCCCGCCTTCGCCGTCCCCTACGCCCACGCGATTCTCCTTGTACTCACCCAAACCCGTCAAATTCCCCCATGGTCCCCTCCCACCGCACCTTCCGGCCATTCGCCTTTTCATGGTTGCGGAATCGCTGCTGACAACGCGGGTATGCGACGTAGAAGTGGAAAACGAGGTGGTCAGCCCGAAGGGCGAGAGAGAGTAGCCCACGGCGCAAGCCGTGTGGAACGGCGCGGGATTCGGG
>PLEM01000468.1 GCA_003137035.1 Bryobacterales bacterium
TTCACATCGTGTACCATCACCGCCAGACCTTCAACGACACGCACTGGCTGGGAACGGAAGTCCAGAAGACCCCGCTGGATCTCTGGGTGTATCAGGAACTGATTCACGAATTGCGGCCGGACCTGATCATCGAAACCGGAACTTACAAGGGCGGGTCCGCGCTATTCATGGCATCGATTTGCGACCTGGAGAACCACGGGCAGGTGGCGACGGTGGACATCGAGAAGTACCCCGGCCTGCCACAGCACAGCCGGATCCGGTATCTCCTGGGCTCGTCCACATCGCCTGAAATCGTCGAGCAGTTCAAGGCGCTGGTCGCCGGCCAGAGCACGGTCCTGGTGGCGTTGGATTCCGCCCACACCAAGCAGCATGTTCTCAATGAGTTGCGCCTGTACAGCGGGCTGGTGACGAAGGGCAGTTACCTGCTCGTCGAAGACACTCACTTCAACGGGCATCCCATCTTGCCGCACTTCGGGCCCGGTCCCCGGGAAGCGGTGGAGGAATTCCTGAAGGAGAATCGGGATTTCATGGCGGACCGGGGCCGAGAGAAGTATCTGCTCACGTTCAACGCCGGAGGCTACCTGCGGAGGGTGAGGTAGGTCAGCCGGTCAGCTTTCTCAGAAGCCCCGAGAGAACTGAGCGCTTCTCACTGGTTCGCTGGCCGCCGGCGAGGTGCTGTGCCAGCCTGTCGACCCCCTTTCCGAAGCGGCTGCCCGACGCGACGGGCTTGCCTTCCATCAGGGAGCGCTGGATGGCCTCGTAGTCGCTGGGAAGAGTCTCAAAGATTTCGGCATGGAGAGCGGTCTCGATGCCCTCGCGGCGAAGTCCGACCTGATCGGAGTAGCGGTTGATGACCAGGCGCATTTTGGACAAATCGGCTCCGCTGCTTCGCAGGTAGGCCTGGACGCGCAGGACGGCGTGAAGGGCGGCCAATTCGTTGGTGGCTACCAGCAGCAGGTCGTCGCACATTTTGGCCAGGGAGAGGTTCCATTTACCATAGGCGCCGCTGGTGTCCAGCACCACCGCGTCATAGGCCCGGCGGGAGTAATCGAGGATGGGCGCCGGGTCGACGACATCGCCGATGCCGTCCACTGGGTTTTCCGGAGAGAGCAGCACGTCCACGCCATGGCAGGGGATCACCAAAGCCTTCCAGACGTCCGCCTCGAGGCTGCCGGCGTGCGCCAAGGCATCGACGAAGCTGTAGCTGCTCTTGAGCTTGAGCAAGAAGGCGAGGGTGCCGGTGAGACCGTCCAGATCCGCCAGGAGGACTTTGCCGCCGCCCTGGCGTTTTCGGGCGTAGGCCAGGTGGCAGGCCACGGTGGTGGCGCCGCAGGCTCCCTTGGCGGGCATGACGCAGCAAATCCTGGCGCGGCTCCCGGGTTCGGCGGTGCGTGCGGGATGGAACCGGGACATTTTGGCGAGCGCCGCGCGGAACTGGTCGGCGGTGAACGGCTGGATCAGAAACTCGCTGGCGCCCTGGCGCAAACACCGCAGGATGAGGTCCGGGTCGTTGGAGCGCAGCAAAGCGAACACCGGCACCTCGGGGAAGGAAGAGGCGAGAGTGGACATCGCGGCGAAGGCAGTTCCCTGGTCGGAGGCGACGTCCAGGAAGCAGAGGAGCATGCCGGAGTCCGCGAGCTCCGCCAGGGCCGCTCGGCTGGGGTAGGTTTCGAACACCGTCAGAGCCGAGAGGGGCAGCTCGATTGCGAGCAGGCGCCTTAGTTCGAGGACCACCCGCGGGTCCGGAGACACCAGTAGTGCGCGCGGAGGATCGCCGAGGCGCGAGTCGACCATAACCGGCGCGGCACGCGGGCCGCTCCACTCAATAGATCGGCAACTACTCAGGAATTGTGAGACTATCGACGCGCCAGGAAGACTAAAGCTGTATGGGGAATAGGAGGCCGTGGCGAACGTCCGGCACAGGCTGAATGCCTGTGCCACGATGCAGAATCAATAGGTTGCAGGAGTCTGTGGCACAGATTTCATAATGCGGAAAAGCGTTGCAGTTTGTGAGACACAGCCGGTTACGGCGCAGGGGTTGCGCAGCGTGCTGGGCGCCAGCCCCGACCTGGAGTTGCTCCGCGCCTTCGATTCGGTGTCGAGCGCCCTGGAGATCGCTCAGTCGTTCCGACCAGCCTTGCTGATCCTGGATAAGGCGTTTGGCTCCCAAGCGGTGCTGGACGTGCTGGCGGCGCTGAGAACCGTGGAACACCCCGTGGCGGCCGTGGTTTGGGGCGTATCGATTACGGAAGCCGAGGCGCTCCGCTTCGTTCAAGCCGGGGCCAGAGGCATCATTCGGAAATCGGCCGACGTGGAGACGCTGCTGGTCTGCCTGCGCTCGGTAGCTTCGGGTGCGACATGGATGGAGAGCGCCATGTTCCACGAGCAGCGTCTGGTGCGGCGCGACTCGCGGACCGGGCTGACGCCGCGGGAGCAGCAGGTGGCGGAGCTGGTCGGTCAGGGACTGAAGAACCGCGAGGTGGGCAAGGAACTGGGGATCAGCCCGGGGACGGTGAAGGTCCACCTGAAACACATCTTCGAGAAGACCGGAGTTCAGGGGCGTTACAGTCTGGCGCTGGCGGGTCTGACTGCCGCGGCGGAGTCCCGCCAGATTCCGGCAATGAGCAGCGCAGGATGAGAGCGGGGCTGAAGCCCCACGCGGGCTAAAGCCCGCCCTCCGTTCTGTTATCCTGAGTGGCGTGTCGATGTTTGCGCGCACCACTCTGCTGGTCGGCTGCGTTTCCCTGGGTTTTGCCGAAACCCCGCCTCTGGTCGATATCCTGGCCGGAGAACTGGACCGGAACTTCCGGATTTTGAAAGAGAAGGCCGATCCGGCGCCTTACTACATGGCGTACGAGGTGACCGAACAGGAGACCTCGGCGTTTTCGGCGACGTTGGGCGCGCTGAAGTCGGCCCGCAGCGAGCACGGCCGGCGACTGGACATCACGATCCGGGTGGGCAGTCCGAGACTCGACAATTACCACCGCATCCAGGGCGAGAGCGTGCAGTTCACCGCGGGCGTTGCGCTGGCCATCGAAGACAGCCCCGCCGCGATTCAGCGCCGGATCTGGGTGGAGACGGACCGGGTGTACCGCCTGGCCGCCGAGCGGCTGATCAAGGTGCGGGCGAACCGCCAGATGAAGGTGGCCGAAGAGGACGCCTCCGACGACTTCGCGCTGGAGGCCCCGGCGGTGTACTCGGAACCGGCGGGCCGGCTCAGTTCTTCGGCCGAGGAAGGGGCGGCGCGGGTGCGGAAGTGGTCGGGGGCGTTTGCGGCGTATCCGCGAGTGCTGACCTCGCTTGCGGCGCTCGTGGCGCAGCGCGAGACCCGGTACTTTGTGGACAGCGAGGGCGCGCGTATCCGGCACGGCCGGGGCTATGCCACCATCTCGGTGTTGGCGCGGGCGAAAGCGGCCGACGGCATGGACCTGGCTTTGAGCGAGAGCTTCGATGCCCAGGAGGTGGCCGGCCTGCCGAAGGACGGAATCGTGCTGGAGGCGGTTGGCCGGGTGTCCAAGGACGCGACCGCGATGCTGCGGGCGCCGCTGGTGGAGCCATTCGTGGGCCCGGCGATCCTGTCGGGGCGCGCCGCCGCGGTGCTGTTTCATGAAATCTTCGGGCACCGCATCGAGGGGCACCGGCAGAAGGACGAGACCGAGGGCCAGACCTTTGCCAAGAGCGTGGGGAAGCCCGTGTTGCCGGAGTTTCTCTCGGTGATTTTCGATCCCACGCGGCGGGAATACCAGGGCGTCTCGCTGAACGGTTCCTACGAGTACGACGACGAGGGAGTGAAAGCGCAGCCGGTTACGGTGGTGGACCGGGGCATCCTCAAGGCCTTCCTGATGTCGCGATCGCCGATTCGGGGGTTCAGCCACTCGAACGGTCACGGGCGGCGTGCGCCGGGCTTCGAGGTGGTTTCCCGGCAGTCGAACCTGTTGGTCGAGTCCGCCCAGAAGGTCTCCGAGGCGCGCTTGCGGGAGATGCTGATTGCCGAGATCAAGCGGCAGAACAAACCCTATGGCCTGTACTTCCAGCAGGTGACCGGCGGGTTCACCAGCACCAGCCGGCGTGGCTTCGAAGCCTTCAAGGTGATCCCGATCGTGGTCTACCGGGTGTACCCCGACGGCCGTCCGGACGAACTGGTGCGCGGCGCGGATATCGTGGGCACGCCGCTGGCGAGCTTCTCGAAGATTCTGGCCACCTCGGACCGCGCGGAGATCTTCAACGGGTACTGCGGGGCCGAGAGCGGCAACGTGCCGGTCTCGGCGGTATCCCCGGCCATTCTGGTCTCCGAGATCGAGATCCAGAAGAAGGAGAAGTCGCAGGACCGCCCGCCGTACCTGCCGTCGCCGGACACGGGAGGGGTGCGATGAGGCGGCGGCTGCGGTGGGCGGTCTTGCTGCTGGCGTTGCCGGCGCTGGCCCAGGACGACGTGATCCTTCGCGCGATGCAGGACGAGCTGCAGCGGTCGCGAGGGTTGCGCGCGGTCAACCCCGAGCAGCCATACTACATCGAGTACGCGCTGCACGCCGGAGAAAGCGTCTCGGGGTCGGCCACGCTGGGCGCGCTGCTCCGCTCGAACCGCGTGCGCTACCGGTTGCCCCGCATCCAGGTACGCGTGGGCGATTACAGCTTCGACAACACCAACTACATCCGATCAGACTATTACTCCGGCACACGCTACGACGTCGAGCAGTTCCCGCTGGATGCCTCCTGCCCGGTGCTGCGGCAGCACTTGTGGCTGGCCACCGACACGGCGTACAAGGCGGCGGTGGAGGCCTACTCGAGAAAGCGCTCCGCACTGAAGAACGTGACCTTGACCGATCAATGGCCGGACTTCGCCAAGGCCGCGCCGCTGGAGCGCGTGGAGAACATCAAGCCGAATGTGCCGGACCAGGCCGCGTGGCTGGCGCGTTTGCGGAGGCTGTCGGCGGCGTTTCTGGACTACCCCGCGGTGACGCTGTCGGCCGTGGATTTCGATTCCAACCAGGGGGCGATGTACCTGGCGACATCGGAGGGCGCGCGCATTCGCATTCCGGAAAGCTCGATGATGATGCGCGCGCGCGCCAGCGCCCAGGCGCCCGACGGCATGTTGCTGCGCGATGCCATCGTGTTCGAATCCCTGGATCCCCTCCGCATGCCGCCCGAAACGGAACTGGAACGCGGCCTGCGCCAAGTGGGGGAGAACCTGACCGCTCTGGTCAAAGCGCCGGCCGGCGAGTCGTACTCCGGACCGGTGCTGTTCGAGGGCATCGCGGGTGCGCAACTACTCGCCGAGGTACTGGGCAGGAACCTGGCCGTGCCGCGAAGGCCGGTCACGCCGCCGGGCGTTTCGTTTCCGTTCCCGTCCAGCGAACTGGAAGGGCGCCTTGGCGTTCGCATTCTTCCGGAATGGATGGATGTGGTGGACGACCCGACGCAGAAGGAATGGCGCGGGCGGCAGCTGTTCGGGTACTACACGGTGGACTTGGAAGGTGTGTCGCCGCGGCCGCTGGCGCTGGTGGAGAAAGGGGTCCTCAAGAACTTCCTGCTGACGCGGCAGCCGGTGAAGGGCTTCGAGACCTCGAACGGTCACGCCCGCCTGCCAGGGAGCTTCGGCGCGAAAGCGGCGGGTTTCGGGAATATGTTCGTGCGCGCGGCGGAAGCCGTACCCCTGGCGGAGCTCAAGAAGAAACTCATCGACCTGTGCCGCGAGCGCAACAAGCCCTACGGGATCATCGTGCGTAAGATGGATTTCCCCTCTTCGGCGTCGTTCGACGAGGCGCGCCGGATGCTTGCCGGGATGGCGCAATCCGGTGGGAACGCGCGCCCGGTCAGCCTGCCCATTCTGGTGTACCGGGTTTATGCGGACGGCCGCGAGGAGTTGGTGCGGGGATTGCGGTTCCGGGGGCTGACCGCCCGATCGCTGAAGGACGTTCTGGCCGCCTCGGAAGAAACGCAAGTCTTCGATTTCCTGGAAAATGGTGCGCCGTTCGCGCTGATGGATGGCGCCTCCTTCGCGGCGGAGACGTCGATCGTCGCGCCATCGATCCTGGTGGACGATCTGGAACTGGAGAAGGCGCAGGAGGAGTTGCCGAAACCGCCCATCGTCCCGCCGCCGGCGCTGAAGAACTGAAATGGGGATTCTCAGCCGCGCCATCTTTGCCGAGATCGTTTCCGGCGCCTTCCTGGGCTCCCTGCTGTTCACCTTCGTGCTGTTCCTGCAGCGGGCGGGCCGGAGCTTCGAGCTGCTGGTGCGCAGTTCGGCGGGCGGGCAAACCGTCGGCTACCTGTTTGCGCTGCTTCTGCCGGCCACTCTGACGTTCACTCTTCCGGTGGGCGCGCTGGTCGGAATCCTGATCGGGCTGAGCCGCATGTCGAGCGACGGCGAGATCATCGGCATGCGCGCCGCCGGGGTTCCAAGCCGCCGCGTGATCGGGCCGGTGCTGACTTTCGCGTTTCTGGCGTTGGCGGCGACGGCGGCCTGTTCGCTGTGGCTGACGCCGTGGTCCATCCGGGAGACCTACCGGATCCTGAACCGGCTGGCGGCCGAGGAACTGACCGCCGACATTCAACCGCGCGTGTTCCAGGAACAATTCCCCAACACGATTTTGTACGTGGGCGACGTGATCCCCGGTACGGTGGAGAAGTGGCGGAACGTGTTCCTGGCGGACCTGAAGGAGAAGCCGGAACGTCCTGGCGAGCCGGGCGAACAATCCAGCGTGGGCCCGCCCATCACGCTGGCGCGCGAAGCCATCGCGGCGCCGGACCTGAAGAACAACCGCATCCAGCTTCACATGCTCGACAGCAGCACGCACGAAGCTGGCGAGCAGGACAAGTATTACAGCACCAGCAGCCCGCTGCGCGATCAGGCGCTGCAGGCGTCGCGGCCCAGCGAGGTGCGTACCGCCCGGCCGTTCAGCGAGATGGATACGCGCCCGCTGTATCGGGAAGCGCGCCACTCGCGCGAGGCGGCGATCGAACTCCACCAGCGCCTGGCGCTTCCATTCGCCTGCGTGCTGTTGGCGTTGGTGGGGATTCCGCTGGGCGTATCGGCGCGCAAGGCCGGCAAGTCGGCCGCCTTTGTCATCACGGTGTTCCTGGCTTTCCTGTACTACATGGGGTTCATCAGCCTGATCAGCCTGGCCCGGCAGGGAACTTTACCGGTAGGCGCGGCGGTATGGGCCCCCAATGTGGTGTTCGCGCTGGTCGGGCTGGCGCTCATGGTGAGGTTGGAGCGGCCCGGCGACCGCGACATCATGGGCAGTCTTAGCGCGCGGTTTCAGTCGTTGTGGCGGCGGGTCCGCCGACTGAAGCCCGCGTCCGCGGCCAACGGGCGCAGGTTCCGCCGCGTTCCTCTGCTGCCCCTGATCCTGGACACCTATATCCTCTCCACTTTCCTGTTCTACTTCGCGTTGCTGCTGGCGAGCTTCGTGCTGATGACGAACGTGTTCCAGTTCTTCGAGCTGTTGGGCGACATCATTCACAACCAGATCCCGCTGAGCCGGGTGTTTGCGTTCCTGTTCTTCCTGACGCCGAAAGTGGTCTACGACTCGACGCCGATCAGCGTGCTGGTGGCGGTGCTGGTCACCTTTGGGGTGATGTCGAAGCACAACGAAGTGACGGCATTCAAGGCGTGCGGCGTGAGCCTTTACCGGCTGTCTCTGCCCGTGATCCTGGCGAGCCTGGGTTTTAGCGCAGGCCTTTTCGCGATGGATTTCTACCGCGTGCTGCCGGAAGCCAACCGCCGCCAGGAAGCGTTGCGCAACGAGATCAAGGGCCGCGCGCCGCAGACCTACCTCCGCCCGGACCGCAAGTGGATTTATGGCCAGGGGCCGCGCATCTACTACTACAAGTATTTCGATCAGCCTCAGGCGGTGATGGTCGGAGTGAGCGTCTACGAACTGGACGAGAAGTCGTTCCGGCTGACCAGGCACATTACCGCGGCGCGCGCCTCGTGGTCGCAGGAGTTGAAGACCTGGGTGTTCGAGAACGGTTGGATGCGCGACCTGCGCGCGGGGCAGCAAGCGCAATACCAGGTCTTTCAGGCCACCACGTTTCCCGAACTGGACGAACCGCCGGGATACTTCCTCAAGGAAGTGATCCAGGACAAGCAGATGAACTTCACGCAGCTCCGGGACTACATCCAGGAGCTGGGCCAGAGCGGGTTCGATACCGTGCACCTGCGCGTGCAGCTCCAGAAGAAGCTGGCCGTGCCGCTGTTCGCTTTGATCATGGCGCTGATCTCGGTGCCGTTCGNNAGGGCGCGCTGGCGGGGGTGGGTGTGAGCCTGGGGGTCGCGGTGGCGTACTGGGCGGTAGGGCAGACCTTCGAGCAATTCGGCAACGTGAACCAGTTGCCGGCGGGGCTGGCGGCCTGGGCGCCGGACGCGGTGTTCGCGCTGGCGGCGCTGTATCTGATGGCTCGCATGCGGACGTAAGACACCCTCGTTCATCTATTCTCGCCGCGAATGAACGCGAACCAACGCGAATGAAGACGCATAAGCTCAACAAAGTCCCGAAACAGCGGGGGGCGTTCGAGTACGACCAGAAGGTGGACCTGGGCCGCACCGCGATGAAGGTGGGCAAGGCCGCCAGTGCGGTGGAAACGTTCACGATCGCGATTGAGCCGCAAGTTCAACTGACGGAAGGACACGGGCGTGGTTGTGTGGCCGCGCGCGCCTACTGTATACTCAAACCTTTTGGGGGCGAACCGGAATGCAATACGGGTACTTTGACGACCAGAACCGGGAATACGTAATCACACGGCCCGACACACCGCTGCCGTGGATCAANNGGGATGCCAGGCCTACTTCGGCATCATCTCGAATACGGCGGGCGGCTACTCCTTTTACCGCGACGCGCGTTTGCGGCGGGTGAGCCGGTATCGTTACAACAACGTCCCTTACGATCTGGGTGGACGCTACATCTACTTGCGGGACAACGAATCCGGCGAATTCTGGTCGCCATCCTGGCAGCCGACGCGTCACGAACTCGAGGAGTACAGTTGCCGTCACGGGATGGGCTACAGCGTCATCGGGTCGAAGTACAAAGGGATCGAAGGGCGCACCCGTTACTTCGTGCCACTGGACGAGAACCTGGAGATCTGGCAGCTCAGCGTGACCAATCACCGCTCGGCGCCGGCGAAGATCTCGGTGTTCTCGAGCATCGAATTCTGCCTGTGGGACGCGCAGGNNTCGCCTACTTCGCCTGCTCGGAAGCGCTGGCGGGATTCGACACGCAGCGCGAGGCTTTCGTGGGTCCCTACCGGGGGTGGGACAAGCCGGTGGCGGTGGAGCGCGGGGAGTCGTCGAACTCGGTTGCGCACGGATGGGCGCCGATCGGCTCGCACCACGTGAAGGTGGCGCTCCAGCCCGGAGAGACGCGGCAGATTGTATTTGTCCTGGGCTACCACGAGAATCCGGTGGCGGAGAAGTTCGATCCGCCCGGCTCCCAGATCGTCAACAAGAAAACCGTGAAGCCGGTCATCGCGAAGTATCTGGAACCGGCGAACGCGGATGCTGCTTTCGCGGCGCTGCGCGCGTACTGGGACGGCCTGCTGGGCGTGTGCCAGGTGCAAACTCCGGATCTGCATACGGACCGCATGGTGAACGTCTGGAACGCNNCAGTGCATGGCCACGTTCAACATGTCGCGGTCGGCCTCGTTCTACGAATCGGGCATCGGGCGCGGCCTGGGCTTCCGTGACTCCAACCAGGACCTGCTGGGCTTCGTGCAGATGGCGCCGGCGCGCGCCCGCGAGCGCATCCTGGACCTGGCCGCGACGCAACTGCCCACGGGCGGCGCGTATCACCAATACCAGCCGCTTACCAAGCGCGGCAACAACGACGTTGGGGGCAACTTCAACGACGACCCGCATTGGCTCATCGTGGGAGTGGCGACGTACCTGAAAGAGACGGGGGACTGGAGCATTCTGGACGAGCCTGTGCAGTACGACAACGAGCCGGGTTCGGAGCAGCCTCTGTACGAGCACTTGCAGCGCAGCTTCCACTACACGCTGCAGCGCCTGGGGCCGCACGGACTGCCGCTGATCGGGCGCGCAGACTGGAACGACTGTCTGAACCTGAATTGTTTCTCGGACACGCCGGGCCAGTCGTTCCAGACCACGACGAACAAGGATGGGAAAGTGGCGGAGTCGGTGTTTATCGCCGGGCTGTTCGTGCTGGCGGGCAAGGAGTTGGCGGCCATCGCGCGGAAACGCGGACTGGAAGACGAGGCGAAGCAGTATCTGGCGGAAGCGGCCAAGATGGACCAGGTGGTCCACAAGTACGGCTGGGACGGCGAGTGGTTTGTGCGCGCCTACGACGATTTCGGGCGGAAGGTCGGCTCCAAGGAGTGCGAGGAAGGAAAGATTTTCATCGAGACGCAGGGTTTCTGCGTGCTGGCGGGCATCGGCCTGGAGGATGGCCTGGCGAAGCGGGCGCTGGACTCGGTGGTCGAACATCTGGCCACGCCGCACGGCATCGTTTTGCAGCAGCCGGCCTACTCGCGGTACTACCTTGAACTGGGAGAGATCTCCTCTTACCCGCCGGGCTACAAGGAGAACGCCGGCATCTTCTGCCACAACAATCCGTGGGTGATGATTGCCGAAACGATGGTGGGGAACGGCGACCGGGCACACGATTACTACGCGCGCATCAATCCCTCGGCGAGAGAGGCGATCAGCGACCTGCATCGCTGCGAGCCCTACGTCTACTCGCAGATGATCGCCGGACGCGACGCGCCTACGCACGGCGAAGCGAAAAATTCGTGGCTCACCGGCACCGCGGCGTGGAACTACTACGCCATCACGCAGTGGATTCTGGGCATCCGTCCGGGCTACGACGGCCTCGAGATCGCGCCGGTAATCCCGAAGAGCTGGCCGGGTTTCAAGGCGACGCGGAAATTCCGGGGCGTCACCTACGATATCACCGTCAAGCGCGTGGGCGAGGGCAACGCGGTGGTTTTGAGGGTGAATGGCGCGCCAATCCCCGGCAACACGGTGCCGCCGCCTGCCGACGGACGGACGGAAGTTTCCGCGGAAGTGACGCTGAGCTAGCGATGTACCTGGCAAACGAAGAACGCTACGCATCGATGACCTACCGGCGCTGCGGCAAGAGCGGCGTGCTGCTGCCGGCCATTTCCCTGGGGCTCTGGCACAACTTCGGCGGGGTGGACAGCCTGGAGAACAGCCGCGCGATGCTGCGGCGGGCCTTCGATCTCGGCATCACGCACTTCGACCTCGCCAACAACTACGGGCCGCCGCCGGGGTCCGCCGAAGAGACCTTCGGGCGCGCGCTGAAGCTGGACCTGGCGGCGTATCGGGACGAGATGATCATCTCGACCAAAGCTGGCTACGGGATGTGGCCCGGGCCGTACGGGGACTGGGGATCGCGCAAGTACCTTATTGCCAGCCTGGACCAAAGCCTCCGGCGCATGGGGCTGGAGTACGTCGACATCTTTTACTCCCACCGGCCGGATCCCGAGACGCCGCTCGAAGAGACCATGGCGGCTCTCGACCAGGCGGTGCGGGCAGGGAAAGCGCTCTACGCCGGTATTTCGAACTACGACGCCCGGCAGACGCGAGAGGCGGTGAAGATCCTTCGCGGTCTGGGGACGCCCTGTCTGATCCACCAGGTCAAGTACTCCATGTTCCAGCGCACCGCCGAGGCGGGTCTGCTCGACGCGCTCGGGGCGGAGGGGGTGGGCGGAATCGCATTTTGCCCACTTGCCCAAGGCCTGCTGACGGACCGGTATCTGGGGGGCGTTCCCAGCGACTCGCGGGCGGCCAAACCGCATGGATTCCTGAAGCACAAGGACGTCAGCGAGACCCGGCTCATTCAGGTGCGCGCGCTCAGCGACGTGGCTCGCGGGCGGGGCCAGAGCCTGGCGCAGATGGCGCTGGCCTGGGTCCTGAGGGACAGCCGCATGACCAGCGCGCTGATCGGGGCCAGCAAGGTCGAGCAGATCGAGCAGAACGTTGCGGCGATCGCCAACCTGCAGTTCTCGACCGAAGAACTGCGCCGGATCGACGAGATCGTAGGATAGGGCTCCAGCGCCGTCGCGGTATGGCTACTATCGCGTTTGTCTCACTGTACGATCGCAACGCATATGGCCAGCGCCTGATGTCGGCGAACCTGAAACGGCATGGGCACAATTGCCACATCGTCTTCCTCAAGCGGTATGGCGCGAGCAAGGATCCGCTCAAAGCAGGCGAGGACGAATACCCTTGGATCGGTATCGACCGGCGCGGGCGGCCGTACAGCCATGCATGTCATGAGCCGGTGAGCGAGCGGGAACTTGAACTGTTGCGCGGGGTAATGGAGCGCATCCGGCCGGACCTGATCGAGATGACCGTGAACACCCCGTTGCGCGCGCAGCACATGCGGGTGACACGCTTCCTCAAGAGCTTCACCGCCGCGCCGGTGGTCTGGGGAGGGTACGACCCGACGGTCAATCCGGAGCAGTGCCTCGAGATCTGCGATTACGCGTGCATCGGCGAGGGCGATGCCACGATTCTGGAGTTGGCCGAGTGCATCGATCGGGGCCGGGCATTCGATGAGGTTCACAACCTCGCCTACCGGCGCGATGGCCGGGCGGTCTCCAACCCGCGGGCGCCGCTGGTCCGGGACCTGGATTCGGCGCCTTGGCGGGACGATGAACCCGGGAACAAGTATTTCATCGAGGACGGCCGGCTCGAGGAGAACTACGCGGCGCCGACCGACCGGCCAGCCGGCTCCTACCAGGCGATGACGGCGCGGGGTTGCCCCTATAGCTGCACGTATTGCTGCGAAGCGTCGCTCAAGAGCTTGTACTCGGGAGAGCGCTTTCTGCGCCGGAGATCGCCGGACAACTGCGTCGACGAACTGGCCCAGGCCAAGGCGCGGTTCGATCTCAACGAGATCGTTTTCGAGGACGAGATCTTTGGGATGGATTTGAAGTGGCTTACGGCGTTCGTGCCTCTGTATCGCGCCAAAGTGAACCTTCCGTTCATCGCTTACATCTACCCGACACGAAATATCGAGACCGTTCTACCGCTTCTGAAGCAGGCTGGCTTGAAATTCTGCTGCGTGGCGCTGGAGTCGGGGAGCGACCGTATCAATCAATCGGTTTTCCAGAGGGTGTTCGATCGGGAACTGTTTCTGCGGACCATCCGCCTATGCAGGAAACTGAGGCTGTACTTCTACACGGACGTCATCACTTATAACCCCTACGAAGAGGAGCGCGACCTCCAGGATACGCTGGATGTTCTGTTGGAGATGGGTGGGAGGTTCGAGCTGTGTGTCAACAAGCTGTTCGTGCTTCCGGGCACTCGTCTGGCGGAACGGATGTCGCGGGACGGCGTGATTGCGGGCGACAGGTCGCGCGATCGCTTGTTCGACTATTATTGCCGGTTGTTCTGGGCTGCCACGTTTTCGGCGAATGCGCGATGGGCGGTCCGGCTGCTGCATGGGGCGCGTGTGTTCCGCCGCCATCCCCGATGGCTGAACCTGGGCTTTGTCGAATGGCTGGTAGCCGGCCCGGTCGGACACCTGGTGGATCGCGTCCAATGGCATCTGGAAGACTGGGGCTGGCTGCCCAAGCGGATCCAGTTGCTGACCCCGCCAAATTCCCGCTAAGCGCTGCGCGCCGGTAGCTCCGCGGCAGGAGTCATTCTTGCTTCCGCCTTGCGTAAGTGGTCGTACCAGGTGACCTTCAGGATACTGGAAGTCACCGCTACGATCGCCAGCGCAACCGCGGCGCTCCTGAATTTCTGGATCACGAGGTAGATGGGCAGAGCCACCAAGGCCACCTGCCAGCAAATTCCGATCGCGACGTTGAACATGTCGCGCGGGAAATCCTTGTTGCGCTGGAACGAGGGGTCTTCCCGCTGAACCTGTTTCAAGATTGGGCCCCAGAAGCCCCACGGCCGCACACGACGGTAGAAATCCATAAGTACTGCGTCGTCCTCGGCCTTGGTGAGCAGAGTGCCGGCAAGGCAGCCGATCAAGGAAATCACAAAGACCACGGTGAATCCGACAGAGACTTCGAGGTTCAAGGAGTGCGCTTTCGCATACGCCTGCAAAGCGGGAATCCTGTTGAGGATCGCAGGCACTGTCAGCGAGGCCGAGATGCCGGTGACCATTCCCCAAAAGTAGCCGTAGCCGTTAAACCGCCACCAGTACCATTTCAGGATGTTCGAGGCAGTGTAACCGCCCCAGAGTCCGGAAACGATCCAAATCACCACGGAATTAACCGAAGCTACGTACCATCCGATGGCTACGCCTATAACCACCACCAAGAACGAGCTGAGGTAGCTTAGCCGCACGTATGTTTGCGGTTGTGCGTTCGGGTTGATGAAACGCTTGTAGATGTCGTTGACGA
>PLEM01000416.1 GCA_003137035.1 Bryobacterales bacterium
CGCCAACACATCCGGAAGAATGGCGTGTTCGAGGAACTCCCCGCGGACGCGGTCCCCGATATCGGAAGCGAACACGATGGTGAACTGCTCTCCGCCGATCGCCAGCGGCGTCGCGCACACCTCCAGATGCGCCCCCTCCTCGCCCGCGGCGGTTTGCCGGCGGAGGCGGCAGATCTGAGTACTCGCGCGACCTGCCTGGGAACTGAGAATGCCTTCCAGCGCGCCGCATAGCGCGCAGAGCCGGCCCGTTCCGCAACCGTTCTCAGCTTCCGCCGCGTTCTTGCATTCGAAGACTTCCCCGAGACGCAAACCCAGCACTTCCTCCGCCCCGATCACGTCTAGGAACTCCAGCAAGTGCTGGTTGAGGGCCACGATCTGCCGCTGCCGGTTCAATACCATGGACATCATAGGCACGGCGTTCAGGATCTTCAGAACCGGCGCGATGGACTCGATCAGCCGGGACTGTTCCTGGATCACCTCGGGGGCGGCGCGGCCTCCGGGGGCGGGAGGGAACGGTGAATTGGGCATCAGCCTCTATCCTACTTCTCCCGCCGAGCTCCTGACCAGGGCTTGTACCACTTCCGCGGCGGGGGCGGCTCGGGCTCCGGGATCTCGGGCAGCGGTTCCCCGTAGAGCACGGCGCGGGGGTTGGCGAGGAAGAGCCGCTCGGCCAGCGCGCCGCCGTACCGCTTGGCCACGCGCTGGTACGCGATGTCCAGACGGGGCGGGCGATCCTGGCTGTCATGGCCGTCGCTGGCTACGAAATGCACCAACCCCCGCTCAATCAACTCCCGGCAGGCGTTCCGCGCCTCGGAGCCGAACCGGCCGAGCAGCGATTGCGCGGTCACCTGCACCAGGCAGCCCTGGCCGACCCAGCCCTGGAGCGTGTCCAGGCGCCGGTGCAGCAGGAAGTTCCGCTCCGGGTGCGTGATGATAGGAACCATTCCGGCCTCCAGCATGCGCGCGAACACCTCGTCGGTGGTCTTGGCAATCAGCAGATCGGAGAACTCCACCAGCAGGTACTTCTTGTGGTTGATGGTGTATTTCGTGGGATTCGCCAGAGCGTCCTGGATATTGTCGAAGTAGAAGTGAAAATCGCACCCACGATGAAGCCGGACGCCCCCCCCGGAAGCCTCCGCCAACTCCGCCAGTTTCCGCTCGACGGCCTCCGGGTCGAAGCGGTAACGGAGGTTGGCGTGCGGTGTGGCCACCAGGTCGGTGGTGCCCGTCTCGGCAGCCATACGCACCATCCGCAGACTTTCCTCGAGGCTAGGCGAACCGTCGTCCAGGCCGGGAAGCACGTGCGAGTGGATATCGATCATGCGAACCCTGCCGCCGAACCACGACCGCGAGGGAGTGGTCGAAACGCTAGATGAACATCTCCTCGTCGTGGGTGGCCTGCTCGACGGTGGTCCGGCGCGCTCCGAGGAGAAAGGCGAAACCGGCCCGGACGCCGATCGCCAGGGCGCTAATCTGTTTGAGCGGCTTCAAAACGCCGTTTTGCAGCAGCGTGGTGGTCTCCTGAAACCGGTTCACGGTATCGTCGAGAACCATCTCGATCCGGTCCATCTGAGCTCGCGCGCGGGTGGTGGCTTCCGACATCACCTCATCCACGCGGGTCAACTGCCTGCGACCGATCGCCAACAACTCGGTAGCCTGGGTGGTGATATCCGCAACGCTCGTGCGCGTTTCCTCCAGAAGTCGCTGGCTGTTCTCGGCGATCGGCTCGATCTTGGCGACCAGGGCGATGACCTGGTCCCTCAGGGCGCGCGTGTTGCGGTACATCGCAAACATCAACCCGGCCTGAAGCACAATCGCGGCGGCCGCCACCGAAATAGCGGCCACCATGATCCACTGCGTGTTGGAGTCCATGAAGAGCTGATTGGTTCCTTCGCGCCAGCCAGTCCCGCCCCTTCCCGGACGGGCCCTGCCACGCGGTTAGAGGTCGCCTAGGATTCCGCCTCCGGGCTCCGGCCTTCGGCCTCGCGATAGGCCTGCTTGCCGGCTTCCACAGCCGCCGCCAGATGGTCCCGCTGACGGCCCACCGCAGTCTTGCCGCGATCCACCAGATCGGCGGCTTGGTCTCGCAGTTCCTCGCTCCGCCGCTTCAAGTAGTCCTTGCCTTCGCCGGCTTTCGAGCAAAGGAGCTCGCGAGTCTCCTCGCCGGATCTCGGCGCAAAAAGCACACCAATGGCCAGCCCGAGGCCCAACCCAAATGCAAAGTACCCTAACTTCCCGCCTTCTTCCGCCATTTTGCTCCCTCCTGTGGTTTCCTATCCACCTGCATACTAACATATTAAGAGCTTGCCGAAAAAGATGTTGGTGTCTTCCATTGCCCAGGAGATCAGCCATGAATGAGCGAACGCCTCGCCGTCTGGCCGCCGAGGCGCTCTGGGGATACGCGCTGCGGGTTTTGGGGGGGCGCGCCTACTCGATCGGCGAGTTACGAGAAAAGTTGCTGCGCCGCGCCGAGCGCGCCGAGGACGTCCCCGGTTTGCTCGCTCGCCTAAAGGAATACGGGTATCTCAACGACCAGCAATTCGCCGCGAGCTTCTCGGCCGCCCGGCTCGAGAACCAGGGGCTCGGCAAGGCGCGCGTGCTCAGCGACTTGCGCAAGCGGCGCGTTGCCCCGTCGGTTGCCGAGAAGGCCGTCCGGGAGGCCTATCGGGACGCCGACGAGACCACGCTGATCGAAGACTACCTCCGCCGCAAGTTCCGGAACAAGGAGCTGACCGCCTGGCTTTCCGAACCGAAACACCTCGCCGCCGCCTACCGCAGGTTGCGCATGGCCGGATTCACGGCCGCCAACTCCATCCGGGTTTTGAAACATTTCGCCGCCGAGCCAGAGCTTCTGGACTCGCTGGAGGATGCGGAAGGCTGACATTGGTCAGCGGATGGCTTCGACGATTTGCAGCATCCGCGCGTAGTGCGATCCCTTCCAGTACACGCGGGCGCAGGCGTTGCAGCGGAGGAACTCGTGGTGGGTCTCGCCAACGCGGGGCGGCAGCAACCCCCGTACCGCGTCCTTGGTCACCGTCTGGAGCAGGCCGTTGCAGGCCAGGCAGCGGGCGAACGGCGTAGCCGCGTCGATCAGGTCGAAGCGGCGCAGCACCTCGGCGAGCTGTTGCCGCGGGCTGCTCGAGCGCACGTAGTAGCCCCGCGTCACCACGGCGCGCTTGAGCAGCTCGCGATCGCGGGTGAGCAGGATCCGCTCGCCGGCGCCCGACAGGCGCGCCAGTTCCTCGTCTTCGTAGTCGTTGCAATACAGCGAGTCGAACCCCATCATGCGCAGATAGGCCGCCAGCCTTCCGAGATGCACGTCCAGCACGAACCGCGGCTGGCGGAGCGGGCGCGGACGGACCCGCACCACCGGAGTAACGTCGATGGATTCAAACACCGGGTAGACGCTGATCCGGTCGCCATCCTCGATCAGGTGGGAGAAATCCACCGAGCGGCCGTTGATGAGGATGAGGTCCACCTCGGTGTGCGGCGCCCCCAGCGACTCGATGAGGTCGCGCACCGGCGGGCTAACGTGGAACGCGCAGGTAAAGGGGACCGCGCGCCGGGCGGGCGGCAGGAAATCGTTCAGCTCCGCGTAGAAACGAATGGAAACCTGTTTCACCTACTGCACGACGGCCGCCGGGTTGGCGAGCTCGCCGATCTCCGGAATGCGGACCACCACGGTGTCCCCTGGCGCCAGGGCCGCCTCCTCGGTGATCTTAACCCCCGTCCCGGTCATGAGCACCGAGCCCGCGGGCACTGGATTGGCGCGCAGCAGATACTCCACCAGCGTGGCTTCGCTGCGGGCCAGCCGCGCCAGTGGCACGCTGTCGAAGAAGTGCCGCTGGCCGTTGCGCAGAACCGTGCAGCTCATCTCGAGCCCGCTCAACTCGGGCAACTCGTCCGGCGTCACAATGACCGGTCCCAGCGCGCAGGATCCCCGGTAGAACTTCGACTGCGCCAGGTAGAGCGGGTTCTCCCGCTCGATGTCCCAGGCGGAAACGTCGTTGCCCAGCGTGTAGCCCAGAATCTTTCCATTGCGGCCCAGCACCACCGCCAGCCCCGGTTCGGCGGCGGTAAACCCCGAGTCGAAGCGGATACCCACCGGCTGGCCCGGCCCGACGCACACTCGCGCCGTGCCTTTGAAGAAGATTACCGGACGCGCCTTCGTATGAACCTGCGCGTAGACGCCGCGCTCATCCTGCCCGCCATGAAAGTCCGGGCTCTCCTGGTAAGTGCAGCCGCAAGCCCAAACCTCGACCGGGCTGATCGGAATCATCGGCACGCAGGGCTCGGAGTGGCGGCTGGCCATCTGCGCCGCCAAGGCAGTCAGGGGCACCGACTCCGCCTCCGCCTTGCGGATCAGCTCCACCATCGAATACCCGGGAACCGGCCGGGCCTGCTCGCCCTCGAACAGCGCGGCGGTAATCTTGTTGTCGAATCGGATCTGTCCAAAACGCATGGCGCCTGAAACCGAGCCTCTCTCCAGTATTCCAGATTAATGGCTCGGTGTGAGGCTGGCCGGTCAGCAGACCAGGTCTTCGCGGCGGATTCGAAGGCCGTCCAGGCGTCCCAGCACGGTGAGGGCGATCTGTTTGGGGTCGAAGAAGCTCCGCGCGATGCGCTGTATGTCTTGGGCGGTGACCCTCCCGACGCTATCCAGCAACTGGTCCAACGTGAAGAATCGTGCGAAGTACATCTCCTGGCGGGCCAGGTTGGCCATGCGGCTGGTGGTGGATTCCAGGCTCAGCATGAGCGAGCCCTTCATATAGTCCTTGGCCCGCTGGAGTTCCTCCTCTTCCACCAGCTCCTGTTTCAGGCGGCGGAATTCGGTGAGGATCGATTGCACCACTTTGGGCGCCGACTTGACGGAGGTGCCCGCGTACACGGACAAGCACCCGGTATCGCGGTACGGGCTCAACTCGGAGAACACGGCATAGGCCAGTCCCTGACGCTCGCGGATGTTCTGGAACAGGCGCGAGCTCATCCCGCCGCCGAGCAGCGTGTTCAGGACGTAGCAAGTGAACCGGTCCTCGTGCGAGAGGGGGTAGGAAGGCACGCCCAGGCAGACATGCACCTGTTCCAGGAATTTCTTGTTGCGTATCGCGATTCGCGCGTGCGTCACCGGCGCGGGATCGGTTCCGCCATCCTGACTTGGCGGCAGGGCTTCGAATCGCTCGCGCGCCAGATCCACCAACCGCTCGTGCGTCAGGTTGCCCGCCGCGGTGATAAACATGTTCGTGGGCACGTAATGCTGTCCGTAATACGCGTCGATCATGCCGCGGCTGAACCGCGAGACGCTATCCTTCGTGCCCAGGATGGGCTTGCCCAGCGGGTGCCCCATCCAGAAATTACTGGTGAAGATCTCGTGGACCAGGTACTCCGGGTTGTCCTGATCCATCTTGAGTTCTTCCAGGATGACGCCTTTTTCCTTCTCGATGTCCGCGGGCCGGAACATCGGGTGCAGCACCAGGTCCGAGAGCACGTCGAAAGCCTGGGGCAGGTGGTTATCGAGCACCTTGGTATTGAAGCTGACCAATTCCTTGGCCGTGAACGCATCCAGGTTTCCACCGATCGAATCGACCGAGCGGGCGATGTCCTCCGCCGAGCGGGTGGTGGTCCCCTTGAAGAGCATGTGCTCGATGAAATGGCACAGGCCGTTCTCCTGGGGCTGTTCCCGCCGGGAGCCGGCGCCAATCCAAATGCCCACCGCCACCGAGCGGACGTGCCGCATGCTCTCGGTGACGATGCGCACGCCATTAGGGAGGGTCGTCCTCTGAATCTCACCTGCGGCGAGAACGGAACTTGTCATGGGGCTCCAGTGGTGAACTGCTGTATTCATTATCCCACTTCCCGGCGCCTCGTGGATGGGCCGGAGATTTTGTGTTGACAGCCCTTTCCGCTGAGGGATAGACTGTAAGTGGGATGGTAAGCCGCTTGCAATAGGGTGGCAGACCAGCCCGTGGCAGTTGCATGGATCCTCGGTAGGCGAGGCGTCCGCGCGGCATACAGGCCATTGCCCTAAAGCGTCGAAAGAGGCTTGCGGTCAGGGTAGACCAGGAACTCCCGGGTTAAGGGTTTTCCTAAGATGGCTGAGATCCTCCGGATCTCTTACGGTGCGCGGTGCTGAAGCTTGGACCAGTGGGGGAATCCGGTCGCATATCGTTCGCGGTAAGAGGCCATTTTCTCCGCTGGGGGGAAAATGGTTTTTTGTTTTCCTCCCGGCTTCATCTCGCCTCCAGAAAGGTTTATGGAACCCGAAACCGACGACAAGCCTCCTGCAGCGGGAGACAATTCGTGGAAGCCGCGAGCGTGATCCGGTAGCAGTCCTTTCGCTTCGCCCGCCGCGTCTTCCACTGGCTGTTCAACGGTAGACGCGGAGGGTTGAAGGCAGTAGTTCCCTTCCCCTTCGACATCTCGAGAGCGGGTGTGGCCGATCCAGGGTGGCTTGGAGCGGCAAGAGGGTTCGTGTCTGCGCGAACCGGAAAGGAGATGCTCGGATGACCAACAAGGTACTGCTGGAGCCCGCGGCCGGAGCCGGAACCGAAGTTACGCCGGTGCGCGGGCGGATCGTGAAATCCAAGTGGGCGCATAACTTACTCACCTTTCTCGCCGTTCTTGGCCCCGGACTTATCGTCATGGTGGCCGACAACGACGCGGGCGCGGTTTCCACCTACAGCCAGGCAGGCGCGCAATACGGCACTCATCTGCTTTGGATAGTCCTGCTCTTATTGCCCGTCACTTACTTCATTCAGGAAATGGTTGTGCGCCTGGGCATCGCCACCGGCAAGGGCCACGCGGCGATGATCTACCAGCGCTTCGGACGATGGTGGGGCCTGTTCTCGCTGGCCGACCTGGAACTGGTGAATTTCCTGACGCTGGTAACCGAGTTCGCGGCCATTGCGCTGGCGCTCAACAAGCTCGGTATCGACCCGCGCCTGGGCGTGCCGCTGGTAGCGGTGGGGCTCATGATTATGGCGATCACGGGCAGTTACCGCCGCTGGGAGCGCACGGTGGTCTTCCTGTGCGTGCTGGACCTGGCCTGGCTCGCAATCGCCTTCCGGCTGCACCCCGGCATGGGTGAATTGGCGAAGGGCGCGCTGCTGCCCTCCATGCCGGCCGGCGGCCTCACCCCGGACCTGATGTTCCTGGTGATCGCCATCGTCGGTACGACGGTGGCGCCGTGGCAGCTCTTCTTTCAACAGAGCTGCATCGCCGACAAGCGGTTGCGCTTCGCCGACGTAAAATGGGCGCGGCTGGACACCTTCGTGGGCGCCTGCATCACGATCACGGTGGCGGCCTGCATGATGATCGCCGGAAACGCCTCGCATCTTCGCGGGTTCACCTTTACGGACCCCGCGCAGATGGCGGTGGACCTGGGAAGCTTCGCGGGCGGCGCCATCCGCGCCGGCGTTCTGCTGCTGATGATCAATGCGGCGGTGCTGGGGGCTACGGCGATTTCGCTTTCGAGCGCCTGGGCTTACGGGGAGGTGCGCGGCTGGCCTCACAGCCTCCAACTTCCCATCCGCAAGGCGCCTGGTTTCTACGCGGTTTACGCACTTTGCGTGGCGGCGGCGGCTGGCATTGTCCTGATTCCCGGAGCGCCGCTGCAACTCATCATTTTGGGCGTGCAGGTGCTGGCCGGAGTAATGCTGCCATCGGCCATCATCTTTCTGCAACTGCTGCTCAACGACAAGGAACTTCTGGGCCAGTATGCCAATAAGCCCTGGAACAACATCGTGAACTGGACCATCATCATCGTCCTTTTCGCCCTGTCACTGATCCTGGCGGCGCAAGTGGCGGCGCCGGGTCTTTTCCCGGCTGGATGAACCATCCAAGGAGGATACGAGGATGAGGAAGGAACTGGAAGCGACAAAGAAGAACCATTTCGTGGTGATTCACCCGCTGGACGACCTGCCGGAGCAGAAGGTCGACACCGATAGTCTCGGGCCGATGGCGATGACTCGCAGCGTGCGGTTCTCGCTGTTGAGCCTGCGCGGGTACTTGATCGTGATCTGTCTGCTGGTGGTCTACCACGTGGTTGGCCTTGCCACCGGCCTGGCCCATCACACACATTGAGGGCCGTGACCGGCGAGAATGGCCTGGAACGTCAATCCTGTCCTGGTCCTGACTACGGCGGGCTTGCTGTGTCTGCTGCCGTCCCTGGCGGCACAGGAAGCCTCCGACCAGCCTCAGCCCTTCTCCGAACGGTGGAACATCCACTTCCAGGCAACTTCCATAGGCCAGCACCACGGCGGTTTCCCCTCCCTGTATGAGGGAGACAACAGCCTGCCGCCGCAACCTGAGAGCCGGGCGTCGCTTACCGCAACCGTGTTCCTGGCTGTGCGGCTGGGATGGCACACCGATCTGGTGATCAACCCCGAGATCGCGGGCGGACGGGGATTCGGCCTGGTGACCGGCATCGCCGGATTCACCAACGGAGAGATCCCGCGGGTGTCCTCGGCGACTCCTACGCTTTATCCCGCGCGCGCATTCCTGCGCACCACTTGGGCACTCGGTGCCGAGACGGAATCCGTCGAGAACGGCATGAACCAGCCGGCGGGCGCGCAGCCGGTCCGCCGCTTCACCGCCATCGTCGGCAAGTTCGCCGTCACGGATTACTTCGATAGCAACAGCTACAGCCACGACCCCCGCAAACAGTTCATGAACTGGGCGCTGATGTACAACGGCGCCTGGGATTACCCGGCGGACACCCGTGGTTACACCATCGGCGCCATGGAGGAACTCGCGACGCGGAACTGGTCGCTTCGCCTTGCCCAAACCGCCGAGCCCACCGTCGCCAACGGGCCGACCTTCGACACACGGATTGACAAGAACCGCGGAGACACGGTCGAGGTCGAGCGGCGTTACCATTCCGGAGGGCATGCAGGAGCGTTGCGCGTGCTGGGCTTCGCCAATCGGGAAGACGCAGGCACATTCCGGGAGGCAATGCGCCCGGGCGGCCCGCCCAACCTCGCGGCAACCCGCCGCAATGGCACGCTGAAGTACGGCTTCGGCGTGAACCTCGAGCAGGCGCTCACTCCGGACATCGGGGTCTTCTCGCGCTACGGATGGAGCGATGGCAAGACCGAAGCGTGGGCATTCACTCAGATCGACCGGTCGCTGAGCGGCGGGGTCTCGATTCAGGGCAAGCTTTGGAAACGCGGTGGGGATCAGATCGGCGTGGCTGCTGTGCGGAACTACTTGAGCGGCGACCAGCGCAGCTTCCTGGCGGCCGGTGGGCTGGGGTTTATCATCGGCGATGGCAGGCTGGATCGCTATCGCCCCGAATCCATTGTCGAGGCGTATTACTCCTGGCAAGCGACCAAGCAGTTCACTCTGACGGGAGATTTTCAGCGCGTCGCCAATCCCGCCTACAACCACAACCGCGGACCGGTTTCCGTGCTGACCCTGCGGGTTCACTGGGAGCGGTAGCGGCCGCCGTTGCTACACTGAGGACAGCCATGTCCGCCCTGCTGGGCCTGGAAATTCAGGAACTCGAACAGCTCCTCGGCCCCGATCATCCGCGGTTTCGCGCCCGGCAGATTTACGCTGCTCTCTACCGCGAGCGGCACCCGGACCTGATGCAGGTCTCGACCCTGCCGCTCGCGCTGCGCCGCGAGTTGGCCGCCGGCCATGCGGTCGGGTGGCCTGCCGTCGAGCGGCGGTTCGACTCCACCGACGGCACACGCCGCTACCTGCTCGCTCTGGCCGACGGCAAGACCGTCGAGGCCGTTTGGATGCCGGAGGAGGAACGGCAGACGGTCTGCATCTCGACGCAGGTCGGCTGCCCTGTGGACTGCAAGTTCTGCATGACCGCGCTGCTCGGCCTGGAGCGCAACCTCACGGCGGGGGAGATCGTGGGCCAGGTACTGGCGATCGCCGCCGACAACCGGTTGGCCGTCGAAGGCCAGCGGCTCAACGTGGTGATGATGGGGCAGGGAGAGCCGTTACTCAACCTGGCGAACGTCCTCAAGGCCACGCGCATCCTGCTGGACCGAGCTGGCTGCGGTCTCTCCCCGCGCCGGCTGACGCTTTCCACCGCCGGCATCATCCCCAAGATCGAAGAGCTGGGCCGCGAGCCGGTGCGTCCCAAGCTCGCGATCTCGCTCAACGCCTCCACCGAGGAGGCCCGCCGGGAGTTGATGCCCATCACGCGCAAGTACCATTTGAAAGACTTGCTCGAAGCCTGCCGCGCCTACCCGCTCCGCCCCTGGGAGCGGCTGACCTTCGAGTACGTGCTGCTCAAGGGCGTCAACGACAGCGAGGCCGACGCCCGCCGCGTGGTGAAGCTGCTCGCCAATCTGAACTGCAAGGTGAATCTGATCGCGCTGAACCCGGGGCCCGAGATCCCCTTCGAGACGCCGGATACGGAGAGGGTGCTCGCCTTTCAGCAGATTGTGAAGCGCGCCGTGCCCTGCTTCATCCGGAAGCCGCGCGGGCGCGATGTATTCGCGGCGTGCGGGCAATTGAGAAAAGTCAGTTCGCCGGTTTAGGCCGGGGCGTCGCGTCGCCGGGGATCATCCCCATCAGCCACTTGATGTGCTCGGTGTACATCTTCTGGACGTCGGGACGGTCCCAAACTGCCTCGACGTGTCCCAGGCCGTCGTACATCACGCGGCCCTTGCCGTAAGTGCGCGCCCAGATGACCGCGAAGTCCTTGTCGGTGCGGTGGACCTTGGGGTTGGTCAGATCCAGCTTGTTCCCGTCGAGCTTCAGCAGGACTCGCACTTTCTCGCGAGAGAACTGCTTGATCTGGTAAATCTCGTCGCGCATGGTGAAGGCGTTGGGTAGGAACTGCATCCCCGGGAAGCCGGAGTCCTCAACCGCCAGCGGCGCGTCGAAGGTGCCCCAGGGGTGTTCATCGAAGTAGCCACCCACCATGTCGCCGTACTCCGGCCACTTGTAGAACGTGTCGCTGCCGGCGTGGATGGCGATGAAGCCCTTGCCGTCGTCCTTTACGAAGGAGAGGAGATCGGCTTTCTGGGAGTCGTCCATGTCCAACTCGCCCGTGGTGCAGAAGGCGACGGCGTCGAAGAAGTCCAGGTTCTTGGCGTTGCCTCCGAGCTTCTTCTTGGTGACGAGCTGGCAGTCGGTCTTGATGTAGGTGTCCCACAACCCGGTCTCGTGGCCGAGCTTATACAGCGTCCCGGCCGCGTTAGAAACGGAATCGTGCTGGTAGCCTTTGGTCTCGCCGATGAACAGCAGCTTCTTCTTCGCCGGCGGCTGTGCAAAGACCGCCAGGCCAACCATCAGGAACACTGCGAATCCAAGAATCCTCATGAGAACCTCCGATCGGCCATCTTCCCACCGGCGCATCCCGCGCCGCAACCGGCCTATTGCAGAGCCACGGTTACGGGCTTGCCGGAGTACTGGACAATCTTGTCGGGCTGCGCGGTCAGGCCGATGCCCGTTCCGTGGCCCTCGCTCGCAACCACGATCCGGAAGATGCGGCTCTCCAGCATCCCCGGGAAGTTGCCTTTGCGCTCGCCGACGGTCAACGTCGCCTTGGCATCGTCCCAGTGGATCGGGATGGTGGCGTAGACGCCCTTCTCGTAGTTGTAGTTGTCGTTCTCGTCTTCGTAGAGCGTGAAGTCGCCGTCCGCGCCGCGGTAGATGCGCAACTCGATCGGGTCGGCGGGCTTCTCGGCGGCGTACTCGACGTCCGGCCCCATGGGGAGGATCGAGCCGGCGCGGACGTAGAGCGGGATGCGGTCCAGCGGGGCCGCGGCGTCAATGGCGCTGCCGCCATTGAGCGTCTTCCCCGTCCAGAAGTCGTGCCAGCGGGCCATCGGCAGGTACAGATGGCGGGTGGTGGCGGCCTGCTCGGTGACCGGATTGACCAGAATGGCCGGGCCGAACATGAATTGATCGCCGATGTTCATGGTCCGCGGGTCGGAGGCGAAATCCATGATCAGGGGCCGCATGATCGTGTAGCTTTCGCTCGATACCTTCCAGGCCAGGGAGTAAATGTAGGGCATCAGCCGGTAGCGCAGGCGATCGAAGCTGGTCAGGATGTCCTGCGCCTGGGGGCCGTAGCTCCACAGCTCGTTTTGATCGGGGGCGCGCGTTCCATGCACCCTGAAAATGGGGCAGAACGTGCCGTACTGGAACCAGCGCACAAACAGCTCGCGGTAGGCCGGGTCGTCGGGGTGGCCCATGATGAACCCGCCGATGTCGGTGGTCCAATACGGAATGCCGGAGAGCATGAAGTTCAGGCCCGCGGGCACCTGGCGGCGCAGGTTTTCGAAGTCCGAGTTGACGTCGCCGGACCAGGCGGTTACGGAGTACCGCTGGCTGCCGGCGAACGCCGAACGGGACAAAATGAAGACCCGCTTCTGGTCCGACGCGGCGCGCTGGCCCTCGTAGACGCCCCGGGTGGTGTTGAGCGGAAACAGGTTCACGTAGCGATCGCCGCTGCCGATGGCGATTTTGTGGCCGAACTGGATGTTCGCCTCGCGGCCCTCGGTTTCCGGCTCCACCGTGTCGAGCCACCAGGAATCCACGCCGATCTTGAAGAGCGCATTGTTCATGAGTTGCCAGTAGTAGGCGCGGGCCCCGGGGCTCGATGCGTCGTAGACCGCCATGCCCAGCGGATGGAAGCCACCGACTTTGGTGCGGTCGATGAACCAGCCGTTCTTATCCATCTCGTCGTAGACCGCCGAGCCGCGGTCGAAGAACGGCCACACCGAGATCATGAGGTGGAAGTTGTTCCGGTGCAGATCGTCGACCATCCCCTTCGGGTCGGGGTAGTTCTTGTTGAATACGTGCTCGCCTTTCTTGTTCCACCAGAACCAGTCCTGAACGATGTTGTCGACCGGGATGTGCAGCTCGCGGTACTTGTGCGCGACGTCGAGCAGCTCCTTCTGGGTCTGGTACTTGTTCTTGCACTGCCAGAAGCCGTA
>PLEM01000315.1 GCA_003137035.1 Bryobacterales bacterium
ATCGTTGCCGTCAGTTTTCTCGTGCCCGCCATTCTCTGGATCGTTCCGGCATACGGTGCCATCGGCGCGGCATGGATTTGGGTGACGCTGAATGCGGGTTATCTGATGTTCACCATCCCATTGATGCATCGGCGGTTGCTTCGCTCCGACAAGTGGCGCTGGTACCGCCAGGATGTAGCCCCTCCCTTGGCCGCCGCCACGGCAACCGCCTTCCTGTGCCGCTGGGTGATGCCGCACGACTTGAGCAAGCTCGGCGAGCTCAGCGTGCTGCTGATGGCTGCCAGTTGCGTGCTGATCGCGGCCGCCTTGGCGGCCCCCACGGTGCGTGATCAGATCGCCCGGCATCTGCCAGGCCGGATCAGATTATTGAATGCGAGGACGGTGTAGACATCCATGACCCTACACGAGAAGCCAACCCCATCCCCGACACTCAGTATCGGTATGCCTGTCTACAACGGGGAAGAATACATCCACGAGGCGCTAGATTCCTTGTTGGCGCAGACCTTTACCGACTTCGAGCTGGTTATTTCCGACAACGCCTCGATCGACAACACCGAGGCCATCTGCCGGGAATATGCTGCCCGGGACCCACGCATCCGCTATGTGCGGCAAACGCAGAATCGTGGCGCTATGCCCAACTTTCAATTCGTCTTGGCTGAGGCACGAGGCGAGTGTTTTATGTGGGCGGCGGCAGATGACCGCTGGGACAACAGCTGGATTGCCACCCTGATGCCCCACCTTAGGAGCGAAGCGGTCTCGGTTGCATTCGGTTGTGTAGCGAGCCTTGTGGACCAGACGCAGTCAACGACACGCACGACATTGAGTTCACTCAGAGGGCCGGTCACCTTTAGGGTGTTGCGCTACTTTTTCTGGCGCGAAGCCGGAGCGAAGCCAAACGTGATTTATGGCCTTTACCGCACGTCACAACTGCGCAACGCAGCCGCAGAGGTTCTCACCGCAGGTGCCGACAATCGGCTAGGCGTGGACAACCTCCTCGTCTTTCGAATGCTCCATGTGGGTTGTTCACACGTTGACCCGGGCGTCACGTTCTACAAAAGATCGAGACAGCACACAGGTGACTCCAGAATTACGCGGCTTATTGCAGCTACCGCAGTGCAACTGCTAAGACTTCGGTACGTGCCGTATTTCATCGAGCACATTCGCACTTCACCATCCATGTTCGTTCGTTGCGCAGTCGTTTTGGCAATTCCGATAAAATACCCCTGCTCCATATTGGACTGCTTTGGCGTTGTCGCTCACAGGGCTCTCAAGCGCGCGAGTGCGATGATTTCTTTCCGTGGCCGTGTGGCTCGCCCAGGTGCACGGTAGTACCTGATTCGCGGTCGAGATCAAGGGGATTGGTGGAGTCGCAGCGGATCCGTCGTGGTTAGCCGGAATTCTGAGGGGGAGTGGGCCTGGGACGGAAGCTGCGGGATGCAGCAAGGAATGAAGTCCTTGAGCAATCGAAGTGTCGTCCTTCGTGGAGAAGGTTCGAATCACGCTGGTGAAAGCCTCGGACGCATCGGTGCCACGCGCGTTTCGGCGCGCTGCGAAACTCCACGGGCGATCACCGCTGGACGTGGCGCCAGTTCCTCCGTCGATTTCATGCATGCGCGTCAGATCAACCCGTGCTAGTCGGCGGCATTCTCTGACTGCAAGCCCAGAGGCTCTGCCAGCATGAAGTTCCTCATATCCTCATATACGTGGCTGCTGTTCGATCCGCCACTACTGAACCTCGGTCACCTCCTGGCGTCACGGGGCCACCAGGTGGTCGCCGTTGGGATCGGCCGGCGGGGCACTCCGCCACGGGAGACAGTCGTGCCGGGATTCGAAATCCGGCGCGTAGGCTTTACAGCGAACTCCAGAAGTAGCCACGTTGCGGGTGCCGGGATAGCGGCCCGATACGTTGTTGAGTTATCCAGAGTCGCGCTTAGCCTCAAGCCTGATTCGTACATCGCGGGAAACTGGAATTCGTTCCTCGCTTCACTGGTCGCTTCGCGGTGCCACAGAGCGAAACTCATATACTATCAACTGGAGTTTAACGACCGACGCGATGGCATCCTGTCCCGGCAAAGTGCCTCCGCACGCCTCTCTCTCAGGATCGAGAGACGCTGCATTAAACACGCGAGCGCCATCTTCTCTGCTGAACCCAACCGTTCTCGCCTCATGGCCCAGGACTACGCACTAAACCAGGAGCCACCCTACATCTACAACGCCCCCAGACTGGCGTCGTTTCCCTCGGCGCGAATTGAGCGGCCAGCGGGGGACCTCCGAATCGTCTATGCGGGTTCGATCGGCCCAAGGACGGGAATCCCGTCGCTCCTTGGGGCGCTCGGCTCTCACCGCGCAGCGGCAGAAATCGACATCTACGGCCTAATTCAGGTTGGTTACGAGCACGACTTTTCGGAGCACCTTGCCACCGCCGTCGCCGCAGGCAACCGTGTCCGGTATATGGGCACAGTGCCTTACGCCTCACTCCCCGCAATACTCCAGTTGTACCAAGCGGCCTTGCTCTTCTACCGGCCATCGAATCTCAACGAGTACTACTGTTCACCATGCAAGCTATTTGAATACATGGCCGCCGGCCTGGCTGTGATCGCGTCCGACCTCCCGGGCCTTCGCCAGATCATCGATCCTCCGACCCGCGGCCTTTGTGTGGCCTCGAATAGCCCAAGCGAGGTGATCGCGGCGATCGGCCGTTTCGCGTCCAACCCAACTCTGGCCGCGGCCATGGGAGCTGCCGGCCATAAATCCTTTCTCTCGAACTATAACTTCGAGACGCAAGCAGAACGCCTTCTGCAGGTACTCGAACGTGAATCGTGACTCTCTAGCGAAACACCTAACGCTCTGCCTCGCCGTTCTGCCGATCGCTTTGCTGACCGACAGTCTCCTGGTGCTTACGGCGCTCTGCGTGGTGGACATTGTTCTTCTCGGCCTGGCAATCTCAGACCACGGTCCGGGAAGAAGGCTAAACGGATGGGCGCCCTCTCTTTGGGCCACCCTAGGTTATGTCCTCTATGGGCAGCTTCCGATCATAGTGAACAGCATCACTGATTCGCATGAGGACTTCAGCTCTCTCAACAGTTCCATCGTCCTGATACTTGTCGGCTATCGCGCTGTTCTCGCCGGAATCCTGGTCTATCAGCCCAAGCTGCAGACGGTTGCATATGCTCCTCTACCGTCCGTCTCGATCTGGATCGCTCTTCTGTGCACCGTGGCGGGCGGCGCCATAAGAATGTTCCACAATAACTTTGGAACAGCGATAGGCGACTGGGCCTGGTACTACGCACTCCCTTTTTCGGCGACCCCAGTCGGCATAACACTCGCGATCGCATACCTAGGACAACACCGGACGCGGCACATCCCCAACCGTTCCGTAGTCAACATGGTCTTCGGTCTCGCAGTACTGTGCGCCGTTGTTGACGTAAGTCGTAAGGACTCCGGAGCCGCGCTGACGCCGATCGTAATATGTATCGCATTCGGCTTCCGCCCTCAGCGCCCACTGCTCCGAATGACGTTCAGAAGTAGCGCGGGCCTGATCGGGGCGGGTCTTGCACTTGGAATTGTACTGATGGCCACACGGTCGTACTCATGGGCGATCCAGAACAAAACAGACCTGAAGAGTGAGGTCATCCTATCGTACAGTTCTCGACGAGCTAACGATGTAACCAACGAGCTGGCCTTCGTGATGGAGACGACACCGTCAACATTTCCGTTTCTACGCGGATGGACGTTTCTTTCTCTCACGCCAATACCGCGCGTCATTTGGAGCGGTCGCCCTCCCGCGCACAGCTACTATGTCGGCCTCCAACGGCGGGGCATGTTCGAATACGACTTCAACCCCCAAATGATGGGTGCTCACCAGCTCTCGATCTCGGCGCACCTGCTTGGAGAAGGATACGCAAATTTTGGTTATGCCGGTGCCATTGGAATCGAACTGGTCTATGGACTGCTTGTTGGCCTTTTCGAGTCACTCCTTAGAGCTGGGCGGCTTGTGACCCTGCGCATTCTCCTTCCCACAATCTTGTTCTTCACGCTGACTCAACAACGCGGCGATCTCGCGATGATGAATACCGGATGGCTTATGTCGGCGGGTGTCCTTTGGGCCATCCTGATCGCAGTTCGAGTTGCACGTGGCGGGAATGCAAGGGCTTGCATTTATGGCACGACCATGGGTGCGACACAACTAACTAAGCCGTTGCAGCAATGGACCTGGATGCCACGAACCCGACGAAGAGAAAGCCCGACAACCGCAATTGGGTAAGCCATCACCCGAATCCGTGTATCGATTGGCAGCGAGGCACGAACGCAGCACGCCCATATGAGCTTCGAACACGACTTCCCCGAGACGTGACCACTTGGCACGCGCGCCCTGGGATGGCCGCCGATGGTTTTTCAAATGAAAGTGTTGCATGTCATAGCCTCCGTGAGCGAAGTGCGTGGCGGACCTAGCATAGCTATGCGCTGTCTCGCGAGGGGGCTTGTGCGCCAAGGCATCGAGGTTGATATTGCTACCACGGACGACAACGGCGCGCACCGCATGGAAGTTCCCCTCGGGAAGCCAGTCCGATGCGACGGCGCAACCTACTGGTTCTTCCCGGTCTCGGCTGCCTTATACACGCTCTCCTTTCGCCTGTCGTCCTGGTTGGCCCGGAACGCACCGAAATACGACGTCGTTCACGTCCATGGGCTGTTCGGATATCCTCAGAATGCGGCGTCGTTTCTGTCAGCCGCCAACGGTATCCCATATGTCCTTCGACCGGTTGGCACGTTGGGTTGCTGGGGCATGAGAAACCGGCGGCCGCACCTGAAACGGCTCTCACTGTTTTGTATCGAGGGCCCGTTGCTCCGTCGAGCCGCTGCGGTGCAATACACAACCGAGCAGGAGAAGGAGGAAGCATCCCATCTCGGATTCAATCGCCGGGCCATTGTCATTCCCGACCCTGTGGACGACATCGCGGAGATTGATTCTGCGAGTGCGGACGCCTTTCTGAAGTTCTTCCACATCGCCCCTGCTCGGCCCATCATTGTCTTTGTGGGAAGGCTTCATCCTGTCAAGGGGTTGGAGTCGTTGATTGACGCCTTCTCGCTCGCCAGGGCTTTCTGTCCCGACGCCGTCCTTGTGCTGGCTGGGGACGGCGAGGACGATTACGTCGCATCTCTCCGCCAACGAGCTTCGGTTCTCGGGTTGACCGGCAACATAGTTTGGACCGGCCTCCTCTGCCACAACCTAGTCCCCACGGCCCTCGCTGCTGCCACGATTTGCGTACTGCCGTCTCACTCCGAGAACTTCGGTATCGCGGCGGTCGAAGCGATGCAAGCCGCAAAACCCGTTGTTGTCACAACCGGGGTCGCTCTGCATCGGGAGATAACGCGAGCTGGGGCTGGCGTGGTTGTTCCGCCCGGTGCAACATCCCTCGCGCAAGCACTCGTAACCCTCATGACCAACCCGAAAATGCGCGCATCGCTTGGAAATCGCGCCCGACAATTCGCGTCGACGACCTTTTCCACCGCAGCCGTGACTCGTCAACTGATCACGTTATACGAGCGAATGTTAAGGTATCCGAGGGAGTCAGCCGAAGCCTAGCTTGATCGGCGCAGACGCCTGGGTTCGTGCCGACGCGGTGTCCCGGTCGGCGGGGGTGCCGTTGTCGGGGCGCGCTCTTACGTACACAGCGACGCCGAGCCTTGGTGGGTCGTAGCAGGCAATCCAGCACGCAAACTGAAGCCTCGCGTGCTGGCTTGCGCCGCGAGCGATCGCGATGCCTCCAATCACCATAGCTTTCCGGCCGGGACAGTGTCCGATTTGCGCAATCCGATAACAACCGAGACCCTACACGCATGATTGTTCTTGGAATACACGACGGGCACGACGCGAGTGGATGTTTGATCCGCGATGGCCGCATTGTCATAGCGAGCGCCGAAGAAAGACGTCGCAATCAGAAGAACTACGCCGGCACGCCTACCGAATCCTTGAGGGAGATGTTCAATCGTTCCGGAATCGATCCCTCACAGATCGATCTGGTGGCGATCGGGTGCCGTCTCCGCACCACCGCTCCCATTCGGCAACAAAAGCCGTCCATCTACAAGGCCCTGAAGCTTGCCGCCAGCCTTGGCCGGTACCAATGGAGCACTTCCGCAGGCCTGTGGCTCCTCACTCGATTGTCGCGGCGCCAACACCTCCACGATTCCCTGGACAACTTCGGTATTACCACGCGCAGGACGACCTTCGATCATCACCAGACACACGCCGCCTGCGCCTTCTATCATCGCCCGTGGCGCGACGATACGCTCGTATTGACTTTGGACGGTGCAGGCGATGGCCTATGCGCAACCGTCTGGAAGGCCAGCGGCCATGACATGACCCGCCTGGCCCGTACACCGAAGTTCCACAGCCTGCCTGCGGGACTCTATTCCAATATCACCGCCCATCTGGGACTTCGTCCCTATGAACACGAATACAAGGTCATGGGGATGGCGCCATATGGCCAGGCGCATCGTTGCATCGATCTCATCCGTGGCTTGTTCTCGGTCGAGGGTCTGGAATTCCGGAACCACTCCGGTCGCGACTACGAGAGCATGCAGACTCTGCTCCATCATCGCCTGCGCGGCCAACGTTTCGATAACGTCGCGGCTGCCTGTCAGTTGGTCTTCGAGGAGCTGGTCCTGCAATGGGCAAAGAACGCCATCGCGGCCACGGGTCTGCATCATCTCGCGTGCAGCGGTGGTGCTTTCCTCAACGTCAAAGCCAACAAGCTGATCCGGGAGCTTCCTGAGGTCAGCCGTCTTTACGTGTATCCTGCCAGCGACGATGGTGGTTCCTCGGCCGGAGCGGCCATTCTTGGATATGTCCAACTCTGCAGAGAGCAGGGTGCGGAGCCTGTTCTCGAGCTGCAGAAAGACATGTATCTCGGGCTGGAGTTTTCCGACGACGAGTGCCTGAGTGCGATCAGGCGGCTGCCCGGTGTTGAATACCGGAAAATGCAGCGCCCGCCGGATGAGGTCGCTGCCTTGCTGGCCGCCAGGTATATCGTCGCTCGCTTCGCCGGTAGGGAAGAATGGGGTCCGCGAGCCCTCGGCAATCGCAGCATCCTTGCCGATCCACGCAACATGGGGATCATCCGGAAGCTGAACTTCGCTATCAAACAACGCGACTTCTGGATGCCCTTCGCGGCATCCGTACTCGAAGAGGATGGTATCAAGTACATCAGGGACTACACCAACGGAAGCTCAAAAGGATCGCCCTTCTACATGACCGAGGCGTACGACACCAACCAGCCGGCCGGTGAAGAGATCGTTGCGGGCACCCACCCTTTCGACAAGACCGTGCGTCCGCAGATCGTCAACGATCTGAACCCCGACTACCGTGACATCATCAGAGCTTTCAAGAAGCGCACCGGTGTCGGCGCCATATTGAACACCAGCTTCAATCTCCACGGATACCCGATTGTCGGCACGCCGGAGATTGCTCTCGATACCTTCCTTAAGAGCGATCTTGACGCCCTGGCGCTCGGGCCATATCTGGTCTGGAAGAGGGGCCAACAACTCGGCGGTGCCGAGTAGCCAACCCAGCACGACTCCTGAACCGCTGCATTCTCAAAGCCGCTTCGAAATGCCCCACGTCGCCTTCATCATCCTCAGCAAAGACGAAGAGCTAAACCTCCCCTTCTGTCTCGAGAGTCTCGCCAGTCTCCCCGCCGACATCTTCGTCATCGACTGCGGCTCCACCGATCACACCGTCGAAATCGCCCGCTCCTTCGGCGCTCGCGTCCTCGTCCACCCCTGGACCAACTACTCCACCCAGATGAATTGGGCCATCCGCAACATCCAAACCGGCGCCCCCTGGATCATGCGCCTCGACGCCGACGAGATCCTCTCCCCCGAACTCCGCGCCGCCATTCGCGACCGCCTCCCGCTCCTCCCCGTCTCCGTCTCCGCCGCCATGGTCCGACTCCGCATCCATTTCCTCGGCCGCTGGATTCGTCACGGCGGCATGTACCCGCTCTGGCTCCTCCGCATCTGGCGTCGCGGCGCTGCCATCTGCGAAGAGCGCTGGATGGACGAACATATGGTCCTCTCCCAAGGCGAGGTCGTTCGCCTCCCGGCCGACCTCATCCACGATAACCGCAAGAGCCTCGACGAGTGGATCTCCAAGCACATCGGCTACGCCGCCCGCGAGGCCCGCGACCTCTCCGCCGCCGCCACCTCTCGCGATCTCTCCGGCCAGGCCGGCCGCAAGCGCTGGTTCAAAGAGAATCTCTACCAGCGCGTGCCACTATTCCTTCGTGCCTGGCTTTACTGGTTCTACCGCTATTTCCTCAGGCTCGGCTTCCTCGACGGCCCCCAAGGCTTCGCCTACCACTTCCTCCAGGCCCTTTGGTATCGCTCCCTCGTCGACGCCAAAATCCTCGAATCCCGTTCCACAGCAGCGCGCGCCCTTCACCCTGCGCCTGCGCTTCCGGATTCTTCTCTGGTCCCTCGTTCGCGCTAGTCTCTATCGCGCCTGTCCCAATCCCCTCCGCGGATTTCGCCGCATGCTTCTTCGCGCTTTTGGAGCCACCATCGCCCCCACCGCCTCGCCCAATAACCGCGCCCGCATCGATTTTCCCTGGAATCTCGAAATGGGCCACCACGCCTCCCTCGGAGAGTATTCCTGGACCTACGCCCTCGCTCGCGTCTCCTTGGGCGACTACGCCTGCGTCGGCCAATACGTCTTCCTCCTCACCGGCACCCATGATTTCGACGACCCCGCCTTCCCCCTCGTCACTCTCCCCATCGAGATCGGAAAGGGAGCCTGGATTGCCGCCCGCGCCACCGTTCTCCCAGGAGCCCGCATCGGAGACTACGCCGTAATCGGAGCCGCCTCCGTAGTCAGCCAATCCATGCCCCCCCACACCGTCTGCGCCGGCCACCCCTGCCGCCCCCTCCGGCCCCGTGCCTCCTCCGTGTCCTCCGTGCTGAGTCTTTAATGTGTTGCCTTTAAATTAGTAGGGTTTTTCTCCGTGTCCTCCGTGTCTCCGTG
>PLEM01000137.1 GCA_003137035.1 Bryobacterales bacterium
CCAACTGAACTACGTCCCCGCGTGACGCTTTCATTCTAGCATGGATCGCGGAGCGTTCCTTCCGGGTGCGTCCGGCCGGGTGCGGAATTGAGGGGGGAGACTACGCGGCCTTCTGCACCTTGCCGTTGCGGATGCAGGAGGTGCAGGCCCGAATCTTCTTGGCCGCTCCATTGACGATGGCCCGAACGCTTTGCAGGTTCACGTTCCAGCGCCGGTTGGAAACGTTGTGCGCGTGGCTGATGCGGTGTCCGAACTGCGGGCCCTTTCCACAGATGTCACAAACTCTTGCCATCGAAGGAGTTCTCCTTAATTGGTAGGAACTTCGATTGTAACAGGCGGGCAGTTCGGCCCGCAACCGGGCTAGGTGAAGCGGTACTGCTCCGCCTTCGGATCCCAAAGAATCTTCTTGCCTTTGCGGTAGGAAAGGGTCGCCAGATGGCCGGGAATGGCCGCCACCTGGCCGGCGCGCGCCGGGGTGATCGCCTTGGCCTCGCCCCGGATGGCCTGAATCCAGTTCTTGAAGTGATCGGCGGTGGAGTCCTGCTGGTTGAAGTCCTTCAGGTAGTTCAAGTGGACTTCCGGGCGCGCCTTGACCTTGGCGGGCGCGCGGCCGCCGAACTTTTCGGGGTAGAAATGCAGGTCCTGGCGGTTGTAGACCATGATTGTGCCCTCATAGCCCATGAACTCCTCGCCATATCCGAACTGCTCGTTGCCGAAGAAGCAACTGTAGTTGAGGTGGAACCGGTCGGGGTATTCGTAGATGGCGCTGAGCGTGTCGGGCACCTCGCGATCGTCCGGCGGCCCCCACTGGTAGATGCCCCCGGAGGCCATGCAGGCGACCGGAACGGTTTTGCCAAGCACGAAGTTGGAGATGTCGGTCTGGTGCACCAGCAGGTCGGTGGAAATGCCGCCCGAGTAGTCCCAGTAGTTGCGCCACTGGTAATAGCGGCGCTTGTCCCAGGGCCGTTTGGGCGCGGGGCCGAGGAAGCGCTCCCAATCGGTGTTGTTCGGGGCGGCATCCTCGGGGATGACGTAGCGCCAGGCGGCCGGTATCCCGGAGCGGTCGGGGAAGTTGCGGTACCAGAAGGCGCGGACGTAGTGGACTTCTCCGATGTCGCCGTTCTGGTACATCTCCCTGGCGCGCAGGTACAACTTGTTGCTGCGGTTCTGGGTGCCCACCTGCACGACCACGCTCGCGGCCTCCGCGGCCTTCACGAGCGCGGCGCCCTCCTCGATGGTGTGCGCGAGCGGCTTCTCGACGTAGATATGCTTGCGGGCCTGGATGGCAGCCAGGGTCATCGAGAAGTGCAGGTGCTCGGGAGTGGAAACGACCACCGCATCCACGTTGGAATCCGCCAGCAGGTCGCGGTAGTCCACGTAGGTTTTGGGGGTGTTCTTGCCCATGGACTGGACCCGGGATACGGCGCGGTTGAGCCAGCCCTGGTAGGTGTCGCAGACCGCCGTCACCTCCACCAGCGGGCCGCTGCCCAGGTACAACTGGTTCATGCAGTGGTAGCCGCGGGCGCCGGCGCCGATCCAGCCGATTCGAAGCCTGGAGTTGGCTCCCAAGGCGGGGAGCACGGCCGGGGCCATCGCCAGCGTCGCGTTCTTCAGGAAGCCGCGGCGCGAGAAACTGTCGTCCATGGTAGATCTCCTGCGGGGCGAGGAAGCCCGCAACTCCCCAGGATATCAGCCGGTCAAGGCGACCGGGCGGCTCCGGGCCGAGGCTCGTATTCGCTCCCGGCCTTCTTCAGGATGACCACGTCCACCCTGCGGTTGTGGGCGCGGCCCTGCTCGGTCTCGTTCGGACCGCTGGGGAGGTTGTCCGCGTAGCCTGCCACAGACAACTGCTTTTCCGGGACCTCGAAGCGCTCCCGCAGCAGGGTGAGCATGGAGATTCCGCGGGCCACCGAGAGATCCCAGTTGCTGCGAAATCGCGCGTTGTGGATGGGCACCGAGTCGGTGTGCCCTTCGAGCCGCACGGGATTGCCGACCTTTTTGAGGGCCTCCGCGATCTTCCCCACGCTAGCGAAACTGTCCCGGGAAATGGCGTCCCGGCCAGAGGCGAAGAACGCGGGTTCCTTGAGGCCGATCACCAGCCCGCGCGGCTCCATTTTGAGTTCCACTTTGCCCGCCGCGATTTCACTTGCCAGTTCCACGGACAGGGATTGAAACGAAGGCGCCAGTTCTTCCAGATACTCCAGCCGCTCCTGCTTGGCCGTGGGTTTGGAGTTCACGCCGCCGGGGCCCTTGATCATGGCGTTGCCTTTCCCCAGTTTGCCGGGCGTGCCGCCCAACACGCCGGCGATGGCGGAGGCGACCTGACCCCGATCGAGCGCCTTCTGAACCGACTCCGATACCCGCCGCGCCCTCCCTTTGTCGGCTTGCGAGGAGGCGAACATCACCACGAAGAACGCAAACATGAGCGTGATGAAATCCGCGTAGGAGACCATCCAGCGGTCGCGATTCTCGTGGGTTGCGAGTTTCAGCCTCCGCTTCATGCGTTAGCCTTTCGCGGGCGCCGGAGCCGCGGCCGCGCCCTTGACCGTCCCGACCTGCCGGGTCTTCCTGGCCGGCGGCTCGCTGTACAGGTAGGCTTCGAGCTTGGTTCGGATCAGCTTGGGATTCAGGCCCTCCACGATTCCCGAAACCCCCTCGAGCATGAGCTCCTTCATCTGCAATCCGGCCTGCCCGCGGGCACGCAGCTTGTTCCCAACGGGCAGGAACAGGATGTTGGCCGCTCCCACGCCGTAGATGGTGGCCACAAACGCCATGGCGATTCCACGGCCCACGTCGTCGATGTTCGCCAGGTTTTTCATGACCTGGATGAGGCCCAACACGGCGCCGATGATCCCGATGGTCGGCGAGTAGCCGCCGGCGGATTCGAACACCTTGGCCGCGCCCTCGGTGCGTTGCTCGTCCATGGACATTTCCAGTTCCATCATCTTGCGGATCTCTTGGAGGTCGGTGCCGTCCACGGCGAGATTGAGGGCCTTGCGCAGGAACGGGTCCGCGACGCGGTCGGCTTCCTGCTCGAGGGAGACGATGCCGTTTTTGCGCGCCTTGGTGGCGTATCCGATGACCTCGTCGATGATGGCGGTGGGGGACTGATTCTTTTCCATGAACGCGGTCATCACGGCCTTGAGCGCGCGCTTGAGGACGTCCATGGGGGTGGTCACCATGACCGCGCCGAGGGTGCCTCCGAAGACGATCAGCGCCGCGGTGGGCTGCAGGAGCTCGTTCAGGCGGCCGCCCTCGAGCATCATGCCGCCGACGATGCCTCCGAAGGCCAACCCGAGTCCCGCCAGCGTGGCCAAGTCGAGTTTGCCGCGCTCCGGCTTGTCGGATTTGGCCGGCTTGGGTTTGGGATTGGCCATACGGTTCCAGGACGGCTACTCCTGTTCCCCTCCCGCCGGCTGCGGCTCGGAAGTGCGGCCGGCCAGAGAGTGAGCGCCCAGGCTGCGACGGAATTCGACGATGCGCGCGACCACCTCATCGCCGGACTCGCGCACCATGAATTGATGCCCGTTGGTCAGCGTAATGACCGTATCCGGCGTCATTTCCAGGTGCTCGATGAGATCGGGGTTGAGCAGGAACAGGCCGTGGTTCAAGCGAGTGAGCCGTATCATGGTGGCGAGGGTCCTCACTAGGGCTTATCGGTTCGCGGCTGGCGACTCTGACGTGCAAACGCCGGGCAGAAGCCGGNNCGAAGGCCTGACCCCACATCCCCCTAAAACAACGCGGAGGAGTTCCGATAAGAGAAGTGGATGACCGCTCCGACGCTGGTGTACGATTCCGCGCGGGCCGCTTCGAGGATCCTGGTTGCCTGCCAAGCCGGGAACTTGCCCGATCTCGAGTGGGAACTGGTGCAGGCTTGCTTGCCGCCTCCCGCGCTGCCGCCCGATTCCGCCGAGCGTTGGGAATTACTCGACGCGGTGGCCAGCCAGATGCTCGCCACGCTGGCGCGCATGCGGCGCCGCTCCGCCGATGGCTTCGAAGGGGCGGAAGTGCAGCTCGGCCTGTTGCGGCACCTGGCGGGAGGATCGGGCTAGCGATACTCCCCGAACACTCTCCGTAAGCGGTCGGACATTTCGCCGACCGTTGCGTACGCCCCTCCAGCGTCGAGCAGGAAGGGCATCAGGTTGTCGTTGCCGCGCGCGGCCTGCTCGAGCCGGTCCAACGCGGCGGCGGCCTGCTCCTGGCTGCGCGAGGCGCGGAGCTGCCGCAGCCGTTCTACCTGCTCCCTCTCGATGGCCGGGTCGATGCGCAACGTCGGGATCTCCTGCGGTTCCATGCGGAACCGGTTCACGCCGACCACGGTCCGCTCCCCGCTCTCCACCGCGCGCTGGATTTCGAACGCGGAGTCCTGGATTTGCGCCTGCACCCATCCCGTTTCGATGGCGCGCAGCGCACCGCCCAGCGCGTCGATCTTCTCGAGGTACTCCCGCGCGCTCCGTTCGATGGAATCCGTGAGCTGCTCGACATAGTAGCTGCCGCCCAGGGGATCGGCCGTGCTCGCTACGCCGGTCTCGTGCGCGACGATCTGCTGGGTGCGTAGCGCCAGCCGCGCCGATTCCTCGGTGGGAAGCGCGAGCGCCTCGTCGCGAGCGTTGGTGTGCAGCGACTGCGTGCCGCCGAGCACCGCGGCCAGCGCCTGGATGGCCACGCGCGCCAAGTTCACATCGGGCTGCTGCGCGGTGAGCGTGGAACCGCCGGTCTGGGTGTGGAATCGCAGCATGGTGGAGCGGGGATCGCGCGCGCCGAAGCGCTCACGCATCAGGCGCGCATAGCGCCGGCGAGCGGCGCGGAATTTGGCGATCTCCTCGAGGAAGTTGCGGTCGCAACTGAAGAAGAAGGAGAGCCGAGGAGCGAAGGAGTCGAGCGCGAGGCCCGCCTGGAGCGCCGCCTCGATGTAGGCGATGGCGTTAGCCAGGGTGAACGCCACTTCCTGCGCCGCCGTCGCCCCCGCTTCCCGGATGTGGTACCCGCTAATCGAGATGGTGTTCCACTCGGGCAGCTCGCTTCCGGCCCAGGCGAACAACTCGGTAACCAGGCGCATGGCCGGCCGCGGCGGGTAAATGTAAGTGCCCCGCGCGATGTATTCCTTCAAGATGTCGTTTTGCACCGTGCCGGAGAGTTTCCGCACATCGGCGCCCTGCCGCCGGGCTGCCAGCACATAGAAGGCAAGCAGGATGGCCGCGGTCGAGTTGATGGTCATCGACGTGCTGACCTGGTCCAGCCGGATGCCGTCGAAGAGGCGTTCCATATCGGCTAGCGAGCAGATGGACACACCGGCGCGGCCCACTTCCCCGGCGGCGAGGGGATGGTCCGCGTCCAGACCGATTTGCGTGGGCAGGTCGAATGCCACCGAGAGGCCGGTGAGGCCCTGCGAGATCAGGTAACGATAACGCCGGTTGCTTTCCTCGGCGGTGGCGAACCCGGCGTATTGCCGCATGGTCCAGAGCCGGCTGCGGTACATGGCGGGGTGGATGCCGCGGGTGTAGGGGAACTCGCCAGGCTGCTCCGGCCGCTCGGTCATAACTTAGCGGCTTTGCGCGCCCGCCAAAAGGAGTAGACACCGAAACCGGCCATGGTGGCTATGAACAAGCTCGTCAGCAGCAGCCGGAAGAAGCCCTCGAGGTTGCCGTCGAACTCGCGTACGCTCTTCACACCACGGGGGATCGCCGACGCCGCGAGCACCAGGAAGAGGAAGCCGATGATCTGGTTCCACATCACGCGCAGCGGCCGGATAATTGCAGGCAGTACGTGGTGCAGAAACTGGCGGCCGCGGGCAACGGTGAACATCATCTACAATCCTAACGCGGTGCGACGGCCCAGAGGCGGAGGCTGGGACGGCGGACCAGGCCGGGCGGCGATCCCCCCATACGGGGCCAGTCCCAAACAATAGTTACAGGACCAAACCCGCTTTGCCGATGTATAAATTGAGCCTTGTGCAACCTCGGGGCGTCCACTACAATCGGGTCGGGTAAAGGCGCACTCAGGCCAAAATCCGGTGAAACGGAGGGCTGAGGAGCAGCATCAAGTCAAGTGAGGATGTTATCCTTACGGTGGGGCCCGTTGGAAAGGGGCATATCGTGGACGATAAACTGAAGGTCCTCATGCAGGAGCTCGGCAACGCGATTAACGAATCGCTATCCGACTCGGATCGGATCGCCGCTGCAATTGGCGACATCCGGCGGTCTGGATACGATGTGTTTCTCGTGTTGGAGGCCACGATCGGTTTCAACAAGCGGGAGGAGGACTCCGAGGAGGAGGAACTCGCTCAGGAAGCCGAAATCGAGGAACGTCCCCGGCGCGCCGGCGTGCGGGAGTATGGGACCGCGGCCAAGATCAAATGGACGTCGCAAGACCAGAAGTTCTTACGCGCCCTGAAGATCGCGGTTGACGACGATTCGCGCTAGACGCTTAGGGCAGTAGTGCGCGGTACGCAGCCCAAGTCTTGGAGACTGCGGTTTTCCAGGGAAAGGTAGCCGCGCGCGTCTTGCCCCGCTCCGCAAGCTGCTTGCGAAGGTCCTGGTTTTGAGCCAGCTCTATCAAGCCGCCCGTGATCGCATCCAAGTCGGTGGGGTCGACGAGCACCGCTGCGTCTCCGGCTACCTCCGGAAGGGCGGATCGATTGGATGTGAGTACCGGTACGCCCCGTGCCATGGCCTCTAGTACTGGCATGCCAAACCCTTCATCCAATGAGGGAAATGCGAAAATGGACGCGCGCTCGTACAAGCGTGCCAGCCCTCCATCGGAGACATAGCCCAATACCTCGATGCTCTGGCGGCGCGGACTGCGCTCGATGTCGCGCAGAATCTCCTCGGCCCCGTAGCCGAAGGAGCCTGCCAGTACCAGGCGCCAGTCCGGAGGGAGCCCGGCGAAGGCCGCCACCAGCCGCGAGATGTTCTTGCGCTTCTGCACCGCGCCAACGTGCAGTACGATCCGCTCGCGGGGCCCGCTGGATTCACGCCCGGCCGGCAAGTGCACGCCGTGGGGAATCACCCGCAGTCTCGCGCGCTCCACGCCGAGCAGCTCCTCGACCTGCCGCGCGGTAAACTCCGAAACCGCGAGCACCAGGTCCGATCGTTTGGCGGCATCCCGCGCCTGCTCCTGGAACCGCCGGCGGAATTCCGGCGAGGAGTAGTCGCCGCCGATCACGAACAAGTCGTGAAAGGTGGTGACTGTTTTCGGCAGACGCAGGCGAGGCAGCCTTTGGTTCAGGCCGTGGAACAGGTCCGCCGAGCGCGGCGCCAGCGGCTCGTGCAGCAGCCGTCGCCGGCAGTTCCGCGGCAAGCGCTGGGCAAACGAACGCAGCAGCCGGTGCGGCCGGTAGCAGAACAGGAACTCCGCCTCCGGGTGCGCCTCGGCGAGTCCGTTCAGGATCTCCCGCGAGTACACACCTACTCCCGAGAGATTTCTGCCCACGCTGTAAGTGGCGTCCAACGCGATTCGCACGACTGAATCAGGTTAGCGCAAACCGCGGGCAGTTTCCGTGCCCGCAATCCGTTTCACGGGACTGTGAAGAAATCGCCTGGTAGCACCGAAGAGGACAAGCTGAAGCATGTCCCACGAAGAGCGATAGCCTGCGGGGCGCTCCGAACCATGCGACCCTTAGAGCATGTTCGCGGCGAGAATGAGACGAATCGCTTTACTGAGTCTGAGCACGGTGTTGGCGCTTGGCGCGCAGGAGTTCACGCGCGGCGTCGGCGTGTACCCTGGGGACCCTAGAGAATACTTCGGCCCTGAGCTGGTTGTCGACGCCACCACGTACCGCAACCTGGCGCTGCACCGGCCCGCGTACCACTCGAGCAGCTACGACTATAACCTCACCGCGCAACTGGTGACCGACGGCATCCGGAGCACCGCGCTGCCGAGGTGGGTCTCCACCTCCACCAGCGACCGCGGCACGCTTAGGAAGCACGATCGCGAGACCATCCTGGATCACAACCTCACTTCCGGGGTGGACCTGCGCGGCCCGAAGCCGTGGGTCCAGGTCGGTCTGGGGGGAGACATCGTCCCCGAGGTGGACCGCATCGAGGTGTCCGCCCGCGTGGACCTGAGCTCGTGGCAGCCCGCCGGTTGGTCCTGCACGGTTTCCGGTTCCGATGACGAGCGGACGTGGAAAGAATTGGGACGCGCAGCCGGCGCGGATCGGCCACGCAGGGACTTCCGCGCATCCATCGCCTTCGCCGCGCCCGCGCGCGCCCGCTTCTACCGCGTGGCCTTCGACGCCGCCAGCGCGCAGACCTGGCGCGTATCCGAAGTGGCGCTGTTCGACAAGAACCAGCGGGTGGAAATCGGCGGCCCGTACCACTTCACGAGTGCGTGGATGAGCGCGGCGAGCGGCGAGGAGTGGGTGTACGTGGATCTGGGCGCGCGCTGCACCTTCGACCGCGTGACGCTTTACTGGATCCGGCGCGCCGCGGAAGGTTCCCTTCAAATCTCCGACGACGCGGTCACCTGGAAGACTCTGCAAGCCCTGCCGGCGACCAACGACATCAAGCTGGCGGCTCCGGCGCAAGCCCGGTATGTTCGCGTGCTCATGACCCGCCCGGCGTCTCCCGAAGGCTACATCCTGAGTGAGCTGGAAGTCTACGGCCGGGGCGGTCCAGTACCGAAACCGAAGCCCGCGCCGGCCGCGCGGCCGGATGGGCGGCTGGATCTTTCCGGCGGAGCGTGGCGGCTCGAACGCGATTCGCTTGTGACGGCGCCCGGCGAGGAGCTCTCCAAACCTGGATTCGAGACCAAGGGCTGGATGATCGCCACCGTTCCCGGAACGGCGCTGGTCAGCTATTGGAACGACGGCGCGGCGCCGGACCCGAACTACGGCGACAACCAGCTCATGATTTCGGACTCCTTCTTCTACGCGGATTTCTGGTACCGCAACGAGTTCGTGGCGCCGCCCGCGACTAAGGGGAAGCGCATCTGGCTGAACTTCGACGGCATCAACTGGAAGGCCGCCGTCTTCCTGAATGGCGAGAAGATCGGGCGCATCGAAGGCGCGTTCATGCGCGGCCGGTTCGACGTGACGGATCGCATCCGTCCAGGAGCGCGGAACGCTTTGGCGGTGCGCATCGAGAAGAACGCGACTCCGGGGAGCGTCAAGGAGAAGGGCCTCGAAGGCGGCCTTTCGAATGGCGGCGCGCTGGGGGCCGACAACCCCACGTATCACGCTTCCATCGGCTGGGATTGGATGTCGACGATTCGCGGCCGCAATACCGGCATCTGGGGCGACGTCTACCTGACCCAAACCGGTCCGGTGACGATCGAGAACCCGCGGGTCTCGACGAGGCTGCCGCTGCCGGACACCTCGCGCGCGGACGTGACCGTCGAAGCCACCTTGCGCAATTCGGAGAACTGGCCGGTGACCGGAACGTTGCGCGGGCGCTTCGGCCAGGCGGCGTTCGAGACCGCGGTGTCGCTGGATCCGCTGGCGGCGAAGACCGTGAAGCTCGACTCCACAACCACCGCAGCCCTGCGCCTGGCGAACCCGAAACTGTGGTGGCCGAACGGCTATGGCGATCCGAACCTGTATCCCGTGGAGCTGAAATTCGAGACCGCGGACAATAGCGTCTCCGACCGGAAGTCCTTCCAGGCCGGGGTGCGGCAGATCGCGTACCGCGAGGACGGCGGCGCGCTCAAGATCTGGATCAATGGCCGGCGCTTCATCCCGCGCGGAGGGAATTGGGGTTTCTCCGAGTCCATGCTGCGCTACCGCGCCCGCGATTACGAGGCTGCTCTGCGCTATCACCGCGACCTGCACTTCAACATGATTCGGAATTGGGTGGGACAGACCGGCGACAACGCCTTCTACGAGGCCTGCGACCGCAATGGCGTGGTGGTGTGGCAGGACTTCTGGCTGGCGAACCCGGCTGACGGCCCCAACCCGGACGACAACGACCTGTTCCTGAGGAACGCCAGGGACTACGTCCTGAAGCTCCGCAACCACGCTTCCATCGGGCTTTACGTGGGGCGCAACGAAGGCGTTCCTCCGAAGCCGATCGACGACGGGTTGCGCCAGTTGACCGCGGAGTTACATCCCGGCTTGCACTACATTCCCAGTTCCGCCGACGACAACCAGAAAGGGACGGGAACTTACGTGGTGACGGGTCACGGGCCGTACCAGGCCCAATCGGTCAAGGCCTACTTCCTGGACCGCGCCACGCCCAAGATGCACAGCGAAATGGGCATGCCGAACGTGCCCACGACCGAAAGCGTGAAACTGATGATGCCGGCATCGGCGCTGTGGCCGCAGAACCTCATCTGGGGGCTGCACGATTACACTCTGGCCGGCGCGCAGGGCGGCGCCTCTTTCAACCGCATCATCGACAACTCGTACGGCGGCGCCAAAGACGCGGCGGAATGGCTCACGCTGGCGCAGTTCGTCAACTACGACGGCCACCGCGCCATGTTCGAAGCGCAGAGCAAAAACCGCATGGGCCTGCTGATCTGGATGAGCCACCCGGCGTGGCCGTGTTTCGTGTGGCAGACCTACGACTACTACTTCGAGCCGACGGGCGGGTACTTCGGCAGCAAAAAGGGCTCGGAGCCGCTGCACATACAGTGGAACCAGGCGACGGGCAGCATCGAGGTGGTGAACTACAGCGGCGGCAACGCGCGCGGCCTGACCGCCCGGGCCGAGCTGCTGAACATGGACGGCGTGGTGAAGTGGGAGAAGACGGTGTCCCTGGATAGCGCCGAGGACAGCGTGGCGTCGTGCATCCCGATGGAATACCCGGCGGGCCTAACGCCCGTGCATTTCCTCCGCCTGAAGCTGACCCGCGGCGCCGAGCTGGTGTCGGAGAACTTCTACCTGCGCGGCATCGAGGAAGGCAACTTCCGCGCGATTCGCGAGCTTCCCAAGGTAAAACTGGAAGCCACAACCGCCGTCCAGCGGCAAGGCCAGCGCTGGCTCCTGACCACCGAGCTGCGCAATGTCTCCACCGCCCCGGCCCTCATGGTGAAGCTGAAGGCAGTGCGAGAGAAGAGCCGCGACCGCATCCTGCCCGCGCTCTACAGCGACAACTACGTGGCCCTGATGCCCGGCGAGCGCCGCACCATCACAACGGAGCTCGACGACGCGGACACGCGCGCGGAGAAACCCCAGATCCTGGTCGAGGGCTTCAACACCGGCGAGGTGACGTACAAATAGGCGTCGCGGCCCGCTCGGCGCCAACCGCGAACAGATGAGATCAATGGCCGGGGCGGCCTGATCGAAGCCCGCGGTTTCCTGCGCCCAAGGCGGATGCAGCCGGCCCGAAAAGTAGGCTGCATTCAACTCCTTCGGTCTTATGCGGTTGCGGTGGGCTTCTTCAAGTCCGCATCTTACGAGACCGCAGAGAACTCGTCAAACGCGATGCTACCACTCATCTCGTCACCTCTCCACGCTATTGCATGGCAAGCGGATGCATGCCTCGGCGCTCACCAAGAATGACCCGCTATGTTGTGCACAACATAATGGGCCAATTCTCGCGAGTGCCGAAGTTGCTCCCGGGTTTCGATGCCGAGTTCGCCGTTGGGTCCGACACTCAGCAGAAGTTCTGAGCCGCGCCCTATTCCCGCGCTCTTGCGCCACTTGGCCGGAAGACATGGACCGGCCGGGGAGATGATT
>PLEM01000090.1 GCA_003137035.1 Bryobacterales bacterium
GGGCGAATGAAGCGGTCCGCTCACTGGCGAAGCTGGCCACCAGAAACAGGGCTCCCGCCAAAACTGGAACGCGCTGCAATGGTTTCATCCTGGCCCTCGTTATGGTTGGAGGTTCAGAGTGGCTTTTCCAGCGGCACCGGCGTAGATCAACTCGATGGATTGGATGTTCTGGGTCTTGCCGCGGTACAGGAAGAAGAGGAGTCCAGCCTGAGGCAGGGGGCGGTCGCCTTCCGGAAGCGAGGCCTTTTGGACTTGCTGCGCCATGGCGCGTTGTAACGGTACCGGGATCTTGACCGGTGGTGGCGCCTCGTTGCCCTCAGCCCGCTTAACCTTTGTATCGCCGCTGTGCACGCTGGTTTTCGACTTCGATTCCGCGGCCTCTGGCGGCTCCCAATCGGGATCTCTGAGGGACCCGACCACTAAGCCATATGGCGAGGCGGGCAAGGGCGTCTTCCTCGCGTTGATGCGGATTGAAAAATCCTCGAAGGAGAGCTTGAGCCGCGCACCCGGCGAGCCGAACAACGCCGCTTCGACCGCCACATAGTCCTCCGTGGTCAAGGTCTTCTGCAGCGTGGGAACCGCGTGTCCCTTGAACTCGGCCGCAATGGTCACCGCGCCGGCCTGAACCTGCGTCTGGTAATCGGCCGGAGTCGCTCTGGGCGGCAGACCCTTGGTTTCGGTTTGCGGTTCGGTGGTCTGGGTGGTCTGCCCGTGCAGGCACAGGCACAGGGCGGCTATAGGGACGCCGATTCTCAGTAACGGAAAAAGTCGCATTCCAGTTATGAAGCTAACACAGTCGAGGGAGTGGCTGGCGGAGGGGCCCGCTCCCTCGCGGTGGCGGCTCGGTTACGGTGGCGGCGCGGTGCTGGGGGGCGGGTCTGGTAGACTGAAGACGCCGATGCGCCCGAATCGCACCAAGGAAAAGCTTCACAGCGGCAGCACCGTTTTCGGCTGCGCGCTGCAGCAATTCCGCTCGACGGAGGTTCCGCGCGCGCTTGCCGTGGCCGGTTTCGATTACGTCTTCATCGACGCCGAGCACACCGGCATCGGCCTGGAGACCATCCAGGAACTGGTAGCAGCTTCCGTGCAGGCGGGTATTACGCCCATCGTGCGTGTGGCGGAGCTGCTGTATTCTCTGGTGGCGCGCGCCCTGGACGTGGGAGCGCAGGGGATCATCTTTCCCCGGGTGGAAGACCCCCGTCTGCTGGCCGAGGCCCTGCAGTGGATGCGCTTTCCTCCCCTGGGCTGCCGCGGGTTTGGCGTGATGGCGCCGATGATCGACTACGAGCAGCGCTCGTTTGCGGAGATCACCGAGCACCTGAATGCGAACACGCTGGCGGTGGTGCAATTCGAGACGCGCAAGGCCATCGAGCGCCGCGAGGAACTGCTGGACGTCCCGGGAATCGACGTGGCGCTAGTCGGCCCCGCGGACCTGTCGATTTCGCTCGGCCATCCCGGCCAATTCGATCACCCCGAGCTGGTGGAAGCGGTCCTGCGGCTCCTGGAGTCCTGCGAGCGGCGCGGCATTGTGACCGGAATCCAATGCCGGTCGACGGCACAAGCGCGGGTGTGGGTGGAGCGCGGCTTGCGCTTTGTCGGGGCCGGCAACGAGCACACGCTGCTGCTGGAGCGCGCCAGGGAATCGGTGGCAGCCCTGCGGGCTGCATTGCCGACCGCGAGAACCTGAGGGAGTGGTCGGAAAACCCGCGACAGTATACTCTGTCCACGGGGGGACAGAGTATACTGCCACGGGTTTTCAGTATTGGATCTTGTCCGACTTGCGCTCCCATTCCGCGAAGGCGGCGAGCGCTCCTTCGCGCATGAGTTGCGTCATCGGAATGGCGCGGGCCTCGACGGGCGTTTCGATCTGCTCGTAGATGTAGGCGTCGTCGAAGCCGACCCGCGCGGCGTCGGCCCGCGTGCCGGCGTAATAGAGCCTGGCGGGACGGGCCCAGTAGATCGCTCCCATGCACATCGGGCAGGGTTCGCAGGTGGTGTAAACCTCGCAGCCCGCCAACTGGAAGCTGCCCAGGGCGCGGCAGGCTTCCCGGATGGCCACGATCTCGGCGTGCGCCGTGGGATCGTTGGTCGAGGTCACCAGGTTCGTTCCGCTGGCAAGGAGCGCGCCGTCCTTGACGACGAGGGCCGCGAAGGGTCCGCCGCGGCCCGCGCGCACATTCTCCCGCGCCAACTCGATCGCCTTGCCCATCCAGGATTCGGAGTCCATCACCCGTAGCGCATTATACGCTACATGGCGGTCAGTCCTTGGCCGGGTTCTTTTCGATGTCGATCTTCGGGACTCCGAAATGACCGCCCAGCTCGCTCAGCTTTTCCAGACTGATGGACCCGTTGATGTGGACCAGCGTGAGTTCCTTCGGTTCCGCCGCGAGAACCACCAGGCCCCCGACCCGGCCGCCCTCGACCTTGAGATAGACCTCGGTGTGCTCCTTGTCCTTCTTGCTCACCACGCCCACAATCTTCGACCAGCCCGGCACGCGGAGCTGGCTCCGGATGGCCTCGAGGTCCTCCGCCGTGTATTCCCCTTCCTGGCTGAACTCGAAGCTCCGGACGTAGATCCCTTTGAGGCCGCCCAGCATATCCTTCACTTTGGCCTCGTCGGGCTTGTGGCCGGAAAGGAATCGCCCGGCCAGTTGCAGCAGCGCGCCGTCCAACTGCACATCGACGGTCTCCACGGCTTTGGCAGACAGTCTCTCGACGCTGGCCGGCATCTTGATATCCTGCGCGAACACCGGCAGGGCGGCCATCAATAGAATCGCTCGAATCCGCATATTCTCTCCTCGTTGATTGCTGTCAGGCTAGTCGTTTCTCTCGAACACTTTTTCCTGCGCTACGTGCAGCTTGACGCCCGCGATGCGCAGGGCGAGTACGAGCTGGTGTTTGGCCGCCTCTCCCTCGGCCCGCTGATGCTGCTCGCGGCGGTACTCGAGGCCGGTGGCCAGCAACGCGCACGCCAGCACGCCCGCCGTTGCCCAGCGCACCAGCGGCGGGCGAAACCCGGAGGCCAGCGCGCTCCACCAGCTCCGCTTCGGCCGTTCCGCAGCGGCCCGCGCCAGCACTGCCCGCGTGAAATCCGGCCCCGGATCTTCCCTGCGCAGCGCTTCTTTCAGAGCGTCGTCCAAGCGGCTCATACGTTCTCTTCTCCCACCGAGCGGTGCAGCTTCTCCCGCAGCAGCGCGAGCGACCGCTGCAAGTGGCTCTTCACCGTTCGGACCGGCATGTCCAGCACCTCGGCGATCTCTCCCGGGTCCAGGTCTTCCTGGTACCTCAGGAGCACCACCATCCGCGGCTTCTCCGGCAGCGATGCCACCAGCCGCTGGAGCGCCCGCGACAACATCGGGTCGCCCACCGCCGGCATGGCGGCCGGCTCCGGCACATCGTCCAGGCTCACTTGCGGCCGCAGTTTCCGCCGCCGCGAGCTATCGATCGAGCGGTGGCTGGTCACGCGCCGCAGCCAAAAGGTCAGATGCGACGCCGAGTCGAACTCCGCCAGATGCTGGTGGAGTTGCAGGAAAACCTCCTGCGCCACTTCCTCCGCCAGCGCACGATCGCGCAGATAGTGATACGCGATGCTGAACACCATGGCCTGGTGCTCGCGCACGATCGCAGCGAAATCCACGACCTCGACCGCCGCCGGTTCCGCCATCTGGGTGGCCAGCCGCATCACCTTTCATAGGATAACTACGCAGGGTGGGGGCGAGGGGACGCAAGAGTTAAGGGAGCGGTGCTTCCGGGGCCTTGACATCGGTTGAGCGATCGCTCAACCAGAGCTGGAAACCAAAGAACGCATTCTGCGCACCGCCTTCCAGCTCTCTCACGAGCAGGGCTTCCATGCCACCGGCGTGGCGACGATTGTGCGGGAGACAGGCGTCAATCCGGGGAGCCTACATCACTTCTTCGAGAGCAAGGACGAATTGCTTTTGAAAGTGATCGAGTTCGCTATTGGCTATCTTGGACCGGCGATTATGGAGCCGGTGGAAGCCCACACTCCCGATCCAATTGCCCGCATTTTCGCGCTACTCGACAGGTACCGGGACGGGGAACGGTTACACGCTCAAGACGCTTCAGAAGCACTTCGATTCGGGCTCTGTGGTTCACGAGGACGGGACAAAGTAGGAGGCCAGCGAAATCAGACTCGCGGCGCTGGAGAAGCAGGCAGGAGCGGGGCGAGCGCGTCGTCGAGGGCGGCGGCCATGATGGCGACATTGGGCTCGTGGAACATCTCGACATGGTTGCCCGGGACATCGATGGTGCGGAGCTGAGGGATGAGGTCACGCCAACCGGAGGCGGCGTCGGCGAAGCGGCCGGCGGGACGGGATTCGGGCCGGAACAGGAGCACCGGTCCAGGATAATGCCGGGGTGAATACTCGCTGACGGCGTGGTGGAGCATCTGGTCGGGTTGGCGCAAACCTGGATCGAGGGCGGGGCCCGATTCCATGCGGCGGTGGTAGGCGGCGCGCCAGGATCGGGTCCGGAGCCGGGTTCCGAGTGCGTCCACGAGGCCTCGGCCGTGGGCCAGGACCTGCGCGGCGCGGAGGCGCGAGACCACGGCAAGGTGGTGCTGCAAGTGCTCGCGGTTCAGCCAAGAGCCGGCCCGCAGCGCCGCGGGATTGTGGGAGTCGAAGAGCACCAACAGGGGCACTGGGATTCCGAGAGCCTGGAGCTGCTGCGCCATCTCGTAGGTGAGAACGCCTTCGGCGCACCAGCCGGCAAGAACCAGCGGAGCGCCGTCGCGGAATCCGCGGAGCAGCTCCACATGCTGAGCGGCGATCTGCTCGAGCCGGAAATGGACCGGAACCGCGGAGGCGTCGAACAGGGACAAGCCGTAGACCGGTTGTTCAACGGGCAAGCGCAAGGTGAGCGGGCGGAAGATGGCTTGCGAAACCATGACCAGGGGGGCGCGCGCGCCGGCGGTCCGCAGCGGAATCACCTGTAGCGGGGGCACACCGCCGGAGGTCGTGTTCAACAACTCCAACATGCGCGCGGCCGTGGGAGCGAGAAAGAGGCTGACCAGCGGAAGCCTGGCGCCGAACGCCTTCTCGACGCGGACCAGCAGGCTGGCGCCGAGCAGCGAGTGGCCGCCCAATTCGAAGAAGTCGTCGTCCAGACCGATGGGACGCCGGCCCAGGACATCCTCCCAAATCTGAACCATGAAAACCTCCCTGGCCGAAGCCGGCGCACGATGAGGGCTGGAGGAGGCGACGGGGCTGGAGTCGGGAAGGCGTAGCGCGTTGCGGTCGAGCTTGCCGTTGGGGGTCAAGGGAAGCGCGGGGAGGCCGACCAAGGCGGCGGGCTGCATGTAAGCCGGAAGCGTGCGCTTGAGCAGGGCGCGCAGGTCGGGCTCGGAGGGTGGCGGGCCCGGGCGGGGCACAAACCAGACCGCCAGCCGGCGGTCGCCAGGGGCCCACTCCACCAGCTTGGCGGCGGCCGCCAGCACGGCCGGGTGCCCGCGCAGCACGGCTTCGATCTCGCCCAACTCGATGCGGTGGCCGCGCAGCTTCACCTGATGGTCGAGGCGTCCGAGATAGTCGAGGTTGCCGTCAGGCAGGCGGCGGACGAGGTCGCCGGTGCGGTAGACGAGGGCTCCGGCCTCGACCGAGAAGGGATCGGGCAGGAAGCGCTCGGCGGTCAACCCGGGGCGGTTCCAGTAGCCGCGGGCGAGGCCGTCGCCGCCGATGTACAACTCGCCGGGAACACCCACCGGGACGGGCTCGCGGTTGGGGTCCAGAACGTAAGCGCGAGTATTGGCAATGGGCTTGCCGATGACCGAGGCCAGGGCCGGATCGCGGACGCGCGCAGCGGTGGAGTAGACGGTGGTCTCGGTGGGTCCATAGAGATTCCAGAGCGCACCGCAGGCCAGCAGCGGAGCCGCGATGGCGGGAGTCAGCACCTCTCCGCCGCTGATGATCCGCAGCCCGGGCGGCGGCGTCCAGCCCGAATCGAGGAGCATCTGCCAGGTGGCGGGAGTGGCCTGCAGGATGGTAGCGCCAGAACGGGTAATGGCGCGGGCGAGCAAGCGGCCGTCGGCAGCCACGTCGCGGCCAACCAGGGAGACGCAAGCGCCGGCGACCAAGGGAAGGAACATCTCGACCGATGCAATGTCGAATGCGATGGTGGTGAGTCCGAGCACGACATCGGTGGGCGAGGGTGAGACTTCGGCGCGCAGAAAGGTGAGGCAGTTAGTAAGTCCCGCGTGGCGGATGGCGACGCCCTTGGGCTGGCCGGTGGAGCCTGAGGTGTAGATGACGAAGGCCAGGTCGCCGGGGGCGGCGGAGGACGCGCAGGCGTCCGGGTCGGGTACGATGGCGGCGAGATCGAGCACGGGCATGGAAACTCCGCCCCACTGGCCGCGAGACGGCGAATCGACGATCAAGGCCGCCGCGCCGGCGTCCTCGAGAATGAAGCGGAGACGCTGGGGCGGATAGGAGGGATCGAGAGGCACATAGGCGGCGCCGGCCTTCCAGACGCCGAGCAGCGCCCCCAGCATCTCGAGGGAACGATCGACCGAGACCGCGACCAGCGCTCCGTCACCGGCTCCGAGCTCGCGCAGACGCCGCGCAACGCCGGCGGCATGGCGGTCGAGCTCCGCGTAGCTCCAGCGGCGGCTGCCCTGTACGGCGGCCACGGCGGAGGGAGTGCGGGCGACTTGCTCCTCGATGAGCTTCAGAACGGAGACGGGCGGGTATTCGGCGCGCGTTTGGTTCCACTCATCGAGAAGCTGGCTGCGCTCGGCCCCGGTGAGCAACGGCATCGAGCCGGCGGCGAGGTCCGGGGCGGCGACGGCGGCTTCGAGCAGGGTCCGGTAATGGCCGAGAATGCGGCGAGCGGAGGCCGGTTCGAAGCGGTCGGTGTTGTAGGTGAGCGCGCACGCCAGACCTTCCGGAGTTTCGGTGATTTCCAGGAACAACTCGAATTGGGAAGTGCCGGGATCGACGGGAATGACCTCGGTTTGGAGCCCCTCCAACCGGGTGACGATTTCGGGGAAGTTGCGCAGTTGAAACATCACCTGGAACAGCGGCGAGTGGCTGAGGCTGCGCTCGGGCTGAGCGATTTCCATGAGGCGCTCGAGCGGCATGTCCTGATGGTCGTAAGCGCCGAGCGTGATTTCGCGCACGCGGGCCAGGAGTTGGCGGAAGGTGGGGTTCTCGGAGAGGTCGGTGCGCAGAACCAGCACGTTCACGAAGAGACCGATGAGGTTTTCGGTCTCCTGGCGCACGCGGCCGGCGACGGGAGCGCTCACGCAGATGTCGCTCTGGCCGGAGTAGCGGGAGAGCAACGCCTGGTACGCCGCGAGCAGGAGCATGAACGGTGTGACCGACTCGGCGCGGCTGAGGGCGCGCACGCTAGCGGCGAGCGAGGCGGGCAGGTGCAGGCGCTCGATAGCGCCGCGGAAAGTCTGGCGGGCGGGCCTGGGGCGGTCGGCAGGCAGGTCGAGCACGGGGGGAATGCCGCGCAGACGCCCGGTCCAGTAAGCGGCCAGGCGGGCGCCGGCGTCGCCCCCCAGCAGGCTCCGCTGCCAGACGGCGAAATCGCCGTACTGCAACGGCAACTCGGGCAGATCCGGCGGAGCGTGGTTGAGCGCGGCCCGGTAGAAGACGGACAGCTCGCGGAAGAACAGGGACTTCGACCAGCCGTCGGAAACGATGTGGTGGACCGTGATCAGGAGCACGTGGTCGTCCGGGGCCATGCGGAGCAGCAGCGCGCGCAAGGGCAGATCCGCGGACAGATCGAAGGGGCGAATGGCCTCCTCCCGGGAGATCTGGTGGAGGCGCGCGAGGCGCTCGGGCTCGCCGGGATACTGGAGATCGACTAACGGCAGTTCGAAGGTACGTTGGGGCGCCGCGACCTGAACGGGAACTCCCTCGGGCGCGGTGTAGTTGGCGCGAAGCACCTCGTGACGGTCGAGGATGGACTGCAAGGCGGAGCGCAGTGCGGCGATGTTGAGGCTGCCGCGCAGGCGCACCGCGGCGGGCATGGCGTAAGCAACGGCTTCGTCCTCGAACCGGTTGAGGAACCACATCCGCTGCTGGGCGAAGGATAGTGGCAGCGGGCGATCGCGCCCGACCCGGGGAATGCGCGCGGCAGCGGCGGCGTCCGAGCGGGGCGCGGATGGAATCCATTCGGCCAGCGCCGCGAGGGTGGGCGAGTTGAACAGGCGGAACATGGGGAGCTCGACGCCGAACTCGTCGCGCAGCCTCACGATGAGCTGGGTGGCAAGGATGGAATCGCCGCCGAGGTGGAAGAAGTTGTCCTCGACCCCGGCGGGCGAGACGCCCAGAAGCTCGCGCCAAATTTCCGCCAGGCGCGACTCGAGCGGAGTGCGGGGCGGAGTACGAGGGCCGGAGGCGGGTGGAGACGGCGCGTCGAGTCCCAGGCGGGCGGCGAGCCCGATGCGCTGCGGCTTGCCGGTGGGTCCCTTGGGCAGCTCGGGCAGGAACACGATGCGGCGAGGCAGCTTGAAATCCGCCAGGCGGATGGCGGCGAACTCCAGCAGCTCGATCTCGGAGACGGAGCAATTCTCGCGCAGCACGATGGCGGCGCCGACTTCCTCGCCGAGTTGTTCGCTGGGGATGGAGAAGGCGATGGCCTGGGCCACGGCGGGATGATCGAGCAGCACCTCGTCGATCTCGCGCGGTGAAATCTTTTCTCCGCCGCGATTGATGATCTCCTTGATGCGTCCGGTGAGGAACAGGTAGCCGTCTGGGTCCAGCAAGCCTTGGTCGCCGGTGCGAAACCAGCCGTTGAGGAACGACGCGAGATTGGCTTGCGAGTTGTTGGCGTATCCGCGAGTCACATTGGGGCCGCGGATGACGACCTCCCCCGTGGCGCCGGCGGGCAGCAACGCGCCGGCCGGGTCCAGGATGGCAATCTCGCAACCGGCGGGCAGCCCGACCGAGCCGGGCTTGCGGGCGTGCGGGGGGAGCGGGTTGACAGCCATCTGATGGGAGGCTTCGGTCATCCCATAGGCCTCGACGACCGGGGCCGAAAAAGCCGCTTCGAGGCCGGCCATCAGCTTGGGCGCAAGCGCGGAGGAACAGGACCGAATGAAGCGCGGGCGGGCGCGTTCGAGGATGCGGGAATGGCGCCCGGCTCGGGCGAGGATGGCCTGGTGCATGGTGGGGACGGCGGTGTACCAGGTAGGGCGGAACTGGTCGAGCCAATCGAAGAAGCGCGCGGCGTCGAAGCCGGGCGTACACACCACCGAGGCGCCGGCGCCGATCGAAGACAGCAGGGCGCCGACGAGTCCGTGAACGTGGAAGAGCGGCATGACGTTCAGGCAGCGGTCGGCGGGCGAGAGCGACAGCGAGCTGGCGATGCTCCGAGCGGAGCAGCAGAGATTGGCCTGGGTGAGGGGCACCAGCTTGGGGCGGGAGGTGGAGCCGGAGGTGTGGAGCGCCAAAGCGACCTCGCCGGGTCCGGACATGCCCGTGCGGGTGGCGGGCTCGGGAAGGGCGGGGCCTTCGAGGCGGAAGATGCCGGCCGGGCGGTTGGCGCAGGGGTGAAGGCGGAGAATGGGAATGCCGCGCGCCGAGGCGACGGCGATCACCGGGGAATCGGCTCCGGCTTCGACGATGACGGCCCGGGGCTGGAGATCGGAGAGATAGAACTCCAGCTCGGCGGCCGCGTAGCCGGGATTCAGCGGCGCGCTGGTGCAAGCGGCGGCGACGGCGAGCGCGCACACGGCCATCTCCGGGCCGTTGGGCAGCACGATGGCGACGCGGTCGCCTGCGCGAACGCCGTGCTCGTGCAGGGCGCCCGCGGTCGCAGCCACCCGTGCACGGAATTCGCCGAAGGGAA